>JBAZKJ010000001.1:634086-951129 GCA_041650855.1 Candidatus Margulisiibacteriota bacterium | reverse complement strand
GCGCGAACCGGGATAGCCTTTAAGCCTCCACCTCCGTAGAAACCACCCAGACCAACGGTGTAGTTGATGCTCTTAGCACCCAGACCAACCATTGAGCCGAGGCCCACGAAGTCATCCAACACCAAGCTGTACATCGCACCGATGGAACCGGAGATCGAACCCTTGCCGGTATTGATATACGAACCGGTCAACAAGGTGTTCATCCCCATGCCGAACAGACCAGCGTTGGCCGGAGCCACAACCGGAGCCGGGGCAACAGGAGCGGCTGGCGTCGGCGGCGGGACTGGGGCAACTTCCATCGAAGCTTTCAGCTTATTCCAGCGTGCCAGGGTCGCGGATTTTTGGGCTTTCAGCGCTGTAACTTTTGAATACTGATTGGCCTTCCGCGCCTTGATGATCTTCGCGTCGATCACTTTCAGGTAATCCTGGACCGCCAGCTTTTCCTCTGCCATCGTCCGGCCAAAAGCCACGCTGGTGATCGAAGCCATGAAAGCTATGGCCACAACAAATATAATCACTTTCTTCATTATTTTTCACCTCCTTTTTTGTGTAACTATCTTAAAGTATAGCCCTGCACACCCTAATGTCAAGCTTGGGGCGCCTAAAAAATCGGCCCGGCTGCCCGGTTAGACCGCATTGCTTTTCGGCCGCATTAAGATTAGTATTACACCGCCATGGCTAAAGAACAGAAAACCCCTTTTGGCAAGAACGCCGAAGTCCTGATCGCTAATAAGCAGCTGGGCAAACCGGCGCTCAATGACCCGGTCATCCTCTCCCGTTTATTCAAGCGGATCACCAATAAAACCTTGAAAAATATCCGCCCCGACCAGCGCCGGGTCATTACCCGCCCTTTCCGCCCCGGCAGCGAAACCCACATCAAGAACATGGTCAGCCGGATCCTGGCGTTGGACGAACCCAAGGTTAAATGCCTGTTAAAGAAAACCCTGGACGAGTTCGCCCACCGCCACAAAGACATTCAAGCTGTCTTGCTGAGCAATTACCAGCGGGTCGCCGGATATATTCCGGAGCCGGCAGCGCTGTCGGAGGAAAGGAAGCTCCTGCTCGGCTCCTGTTTCACGATGGAATACTCGATCGAATCGGCCGCCCTTTTTAATCCGTCGGTCGTCATTTATCCCAAGCAGAACCAGATGAAAAAGGGACAGACCCGCGTGATCTTTAGCTTCCGCGCGACCGGCGAAGGGCATATTTCCTCGATCGTTTTCCGCAGCGCCATTATCGACCAGGATAACTCGATCTTCCTGGAACCGATCAGCCCGTTTTTGGGCACGCCCGAGGTCGTTTTAAACTCAACTTACGACCGGGAGCTTTTTAAAGCCAAACTGGAGGAAATGGGCCAGTTCAGCGAAGTGGCCAAGGCGATCTACCAGCACCTGCCGGCCAGTTTCACGCTGGAAGAGATCGGCCGGGCGATCAACGGCGTCCGGGACAGCGGGGCCTTTACTCCCGCCGACATGGCCGACACCATCAGCCACATCAAGTGGCTGGCGGAATCGAATTACGAGGTATTTTTTCCGCACGGCCAGCTGATCTCGGAACGGGTGATCTTCCCCGTGTCGCAGAACGAAAGCAACGGGGTGGAAGACGCGCGCTTCGTCCGTTTTGTGGACGACGACGGCAGCGTCACTTACTACGCGACCTATACCGCTTATAACGGCCGCGAGATACTGCCGCAATTGATCGAAACGAAAGATTTCCATCGCTTTAAGATCTCGACCCTGAACGGGCCCCTGGCGCGCAACAAGGGGATGGCCCTCTTCCCGCGCCGGATCAACGGCCGGTACGCCATGATCACCCGGACCGACGGAGAAAGCCTTTACCTGAGCTATTCCGATAATATCCATTTCTGGTACGAAGGGGTCAAGATCGCAGCGCCGGAAAATCCCTGGGAGCTGGTGCAGATCGGCAATTGCGGTTCGCCGCTGGAAACCAAAAAAGGGTGGATCCTGCTGACGCACGGCGTGGGGCCGATGCGCAAATACTGCATCGGAGTTTTGCTGTTAGATTTGAACGATCCGACGAAGATCAGCGGGCGGCTGGCCGAGCCGCTGCTGGCGCCGCGGGAAGAAGAACGCGCCGGCTATGTGCCGAACGTGGTCTACAGCTGCGGTTCGATCATCCTGAACGGCGAATTGATCGTCCCTTACGCCATTTCCGATTCGGAGTCGCACGTGGCCAGCATTCCGGTGGACGAATTGCTCGCGAAACTGCGCTAAGCCGCCCCTTCGATCTCATACTCTTCGATCATCGCCAGCAGCGCCATGAGAAAAGAGACGGTGCTCTCCCCGCCCTGGTTCAAGCTGACCCCTTCCGGCAGCAAACCGTCGGCGCACCCTTTGGTCTCGTAATCGTAGAGCGACATCCCCATGTCGTTATCGCCGAGGAACCAGCCGAACGCCGAGCGCATCTTTTTCAGGTACTCTTTTTCCCGGGTAACCCGGTAAGCCGATTGATAAGCCAGGACCATGGCGGCCGCGTCGATCGGCTGCTGGTCGTACTGCGCCCGCTCGCCGCCCCGCTTATACCAGCCGCGGCTGCCGACGATCGAGAGCCGGCCGTTATTGCTGGTCATTTTTTCTAAAAACTCCAGCGTCTCTTTGGCGACTTGCAAATATTTTTCCTCACGGAGCAGGGAATAGGTCTGGAAAAGCGCCATCGGCATGATCCCGTTATCGTAACAAACGATCTCTTCGAACCAGCGCCAGTCGTCTTTGGAAACCTTTTTGTACAAGTCCAATAAATAGTCGGCGCACTCGCGCAGCAGGGCGGCAACGCTTTCGTCCCCCTGGTAGCAGCGCAGGTAAGCGGCCAAGCCGAGCATGGCCAACGCTTTGCCGCGCAGGTTCAGGCCACGGATGTGGGGCAAAGCCTTTTGAAAACATTCAAAAGCCAGGGAGCGGTAGGCGTTGTGCGGCGGTCGCCAGATGATATAACCGAGCGCCCAAAGCGCCCGGCCGGCCGCGTCGTCCGAACCGTTATCGTCCAGAAAGCGGCGCTGGTAATCGATAAAATTGCGGAAACGTCCGTCCTTGTTTTGCATAAAATGGGTGAAGCTGAAATAGGTGGGGATCAGCGCCCTGGCTTCGCCGCTTTGCAGCAGGAAAACCGCCCAGGCGCAGAGCATCAGGGCGCGGGAATTATCGTCCAGGCAGTAACCGGTATGCCGGTCGGGGACGATATACTTGGCATGCTGGATCAAGCCGGTGTCGTCGGTCAACCGCTGCAGGTGCAGCAGGTCAAAGGCCGGTTCGCGCAGCAGCAGGGCGGGCGTTTTGAGCGACAGCGATCTTTTGGCCGCGGCCGCCGCCGAATGCCGGAACAGCTCCAGGTACTGGGCCGCCACCACCTCCCAGCGCATCTGCCGCCCGAATTTATAGGTTTTGGCGCGCAGCGATTTGAGCTTGGCCTTGTCCGACAGCAGGTCGCGCAGGGTAGCGGCCAGCGCGCCGCTGTCCCCAAAATCGATCAACCGCCCCCGGCCTTCGGCGAGCAGCTCTTTGGCGTGCCAGTAAGGGGTGGAGATGATGGCGGTCCCCGCCCCGACCGCGTAGGACAACGTTCCGCTGACGATCTGCGCCTCGTTCAAATAAGGGGTAATATAGATATCCGCCGCCATCAACCAGGCATAAAGTTCTTCCAGGCTGACAAAGCGGTCGTCAAAGATCACGTGTTCCTGCAGCCCCAGCTTGTCGACCAGCGCGATCAGGCCGGCCCGGTATTTTTCGCCGTATTCCTTCAGGACGTTGGGATGGGTTTTCCCCAGCACGACATAGATCAATTTGGGAAATTCCCGGACCAGTGCCGGGAGGGCATTAATGACCACCTCGATCCCCTTGTTCGGACTGAGCAGGCCAAAAGTCAGCAGCGTCTGGTTCCCTTCCACCTGGAACCGTTTTTTGTAGCGGCTGTTGTCGAGAGCGGTAAAATCGGGCGTGCCGTGGTAAAGCATCCTGATCTTCCCGGCCGGGACGGCATAAACCTCTTGTAATAACGTGACGGCCAGGTCGCTCATGACGATCAGCTGGCTGGCTCGCTGGGCCATCTCCTGGACGATCTTTTTCTGGTTAGGGGTCGGATTTTTCAGCACGGTGTGCAGTACCACCACCACCGGGACGCTGAGGCTGGCTATCAGGGAGAGGATGTAAATGCCGTCCCAGCCGCCGTAGATCCCGTACTCGTGCTGGACGCAGACCACGTCGGCGTTGCTGGCGTTGATAAAATTGGCCGCTTCGTAATAATCGCTCTGCAGGTTCTTTTGCAGAGTGAATTCCACCCGGCGCGGATAAGCGTAACCTTTGGCCGTGTCGTTGACGGCCAGCGCAAAAACGTTCGACCGGGGCGAAAGAAGCTTGGCGGTCGCCTCGCACAGGTCGGTGGTAAAAGTGGCGATCCCGCAAATGCGCGGGAGATAATTGCCGACAAAGGCGACATTGAGGTCCGGTTTCAGCATAGGGCTTACTCTACCCGATATCGCTTGGGGATGCAACTAACGGTACTCGCCCTAAAGCGAACCGCTGCCTGGCGGCCTAATAATTCAAATAGATCGTGCCGGCTTTGGCGGTCCCGGCATTCAGCGCCGCCAGATCGACCATCAGGTCGGCAAAAGCCCAGAACGGCGTGGCGCTGACATAGGCCTGGTAATCGGCAACGCTCGCCGGCAAAGCGGCCGGGTCGCTGTACGCTTCGGCGGAAACGTTAAAGTTCTGTAACGTCGCCTCGGTCGCCTCGGCGCTTAACACCAGATAACGCGGCGAGCTGAACCCGTCGCTGTTGCGGTTCTGCGCCTTGAAGAGGAAAGAATTCCCCGCTCCGCGCGAGATCCCTTTGCCGACCAGTTGGGTCAGCGGGCCGCTTTCGCTGGAACCGCCGATCGTCTGGACGAATTGGAAAGTGTGGGTCGTAGCGTTGCCGGAGATCCTGGTCCGGTTGTTATAGTCGCAAAGCGTGTCCGCCGGGGTGTAATCGACGCTGAAGACGAAATCGACGGTGAGGTCCTTGGTCGACTGGTCCATCACGGCCTCCAGCACGCCGTATTCCTGGTGCCCGTCGGTGCCGTCGGTCCAGATCCAGGTGACGATCCCTTTCGTGACGCTCCCTTCCTGCGTCATGGCGGCGGCCATCTTCTCCGTTTCATTATTAACGGCGGCCGAGTAGGTAACGTTGTTGCCGAAATCGAACGGCGGTTTGATCACCTTGGGCGCCGCAAGGGGTACGACCTGGCCGGTCATCGCGCTGAAGAGCGACTCGACGTCATAAAGGAGGCGGTAAAGGTTCGCCCGGTCGATGACCCCGGTGTCCCGGCTATTAACATATTCCCGGAGCGTGTAATAAAGCGCATACATGGTGTTGCCGCTCCCCCAGCCCCCGGCGGCCGCCGCCGCAACGCTCGGGCGGAAAACGGGGGTCGTACTGGCGCCCACCGTATAGAAATCGATCGACTGAATGCCGGTCGCGTCGCCGGAACCGGTGTTTTGACTGCAGCCGTAGAAGCACGCCGCCGAAACTATTACCGCGATCACCGCCAAACCAATTTTCACTGAGCGGAATTTATCCATGTTTCTCACCTCGGTTGGGATTATAGCACGGATAGGACCTGGTACTTGACCTTGCCCCGCGGCACTTCGACCTCGACGACCTCGCCTTTTTTCGCGCCGATCAGCGCGCCGCCGATCGGGGAATCGGTCGAGATCTTGTCTTCCAGCACGTCGGCCTCGATCTCGGGAACGATCTGGTAGGCGCACTCCTTGCCGGTATCGAGCGCCTTGATCCGAACCGTGGAACCGACCCGCACCGCGTCGCTTTTCGGCAGGTCCCTGGGGTCGACCACCGTGACGCTCGAGATCTTCGCCTCCAGCTCGCGGATCCGCATCTCGTTAAGCCCCTGCTCGTCCTTGGCCGCGTGGTAAGCGGAGTTCTCCTTCAGGTCGCCGCCGTCGCGCGCTTCGCCGATCGTCTTGGAGATGACCCCCCGGCGCTGCTTCAGCGCCTCCAGCTTCTCCTCCATCTTTTTCAGGTTCTCTTTGCTGACTTGCTCGCCCATGAATGGACCCGCCTTTCGTTAATTCTTGGAAAACTCCAGGCCGAACTTCGGCGGCTCCGGCGCCTCTTTGATCGGCTTGAAGAATTTTTCGTACATGTTGACGTTCTCCTGGATCGCCCGCAGGAACCGCTTGGCGTGGGCCGGGGACATGATGATCCGGGCGTTGACCTTGCCGGTGGGCGGATGCGCGAAAATAAAGTCCATGATGAACTCGTTCTCGTTGTGCGAGATCACCGCCAGGTTGCTGTAGCCGCCCCCCGCCACTTCGTCGCTGATCGAGATCTTGATCTCTTGTTCTGCCATGACCTACCTCCTTGCTGACATTAGGCCGATATTATAGCATCTGCTATAATGGTTAGGTGAAGAAGATCATCAACATCGCCATTATCGCCCACGTCGACCACGGCAAGACGACGCTGACCGACCACCTGCTCCGCCAGGGGGGCGCGTTCGGCGAGCGCGACGAGATCCCCGAGCTGGTCATGGACTCCAACGACCTGGAGCGGGAGCGCGGCATCACCATCTTCTCCAAGAACTGCTCGATCCACTACCGGGACATCAAGATCAACATCGTGGACACCCCCGGCCACGCCGACTTCGGCTCGGAGGTCGAGCGGGTGATGAAGATGGTCGACAGCGTCCTGCTGCTGGTCGACGCCAAGGAAGGACCGATGCCGCAGACCAAGTTCGTCCTGGCCAAGTCGCTCAAGCTCGGCCTGAAGCCGATCGTCGTCATCAACAAGATCGACAAGGTCGACAAGGAAGGGCGCCGGGCGCACAAGACGATCGACCTGATCTTCGACCTCTTCGTCAAACTGGAGGCCAACGACGAGCAGCTCGATTTCCCGGTCGTCTACTCCATCTCCCGCGAAGGAGTGGCGATGAAGGAATTCGGCGACGCGCGGAAAGACCTCGGGCCGCTTTTCGAGACGATCCTGGACCGGGTCAAACCCTACCCCGACAAAAGCGGACAGCCGCTGCAGATGCAGGTGACCAACTTGAAGTACGACGATTACGTCGGCCGGATCGCGATCGGCCGGGTCACCGCCGGCGTGCTGCAGAAGAACCAGGCCATCGTGGTCTGCAAGCGGGACGGCTCGATCGTCCCCGGCAAGATCATTAAACTGTCGATCTTTGAGGGGCTCAAACAGCTCGAGGTCGACAGCGTCGACTGCGGCGACATCGTCGCCGTCGCCGGCATCCCCGACATCACGATCGGCGAAACGATCTGCCTGGCGGACAACCCGCAGCCGATGCCGTTATTGCAGATCGACGAGCCGACGCTGAACATGGAATTTTTGGTCAACGACTCCCCCTTTGCCGGCCGGGAGGGGAAGTTCGTGACGAACCGCCACCTGCGCGAGCGGCTGGAGCGGGAGCTGCAGACCAACGTCGGCCTGCGGGTCGAGGCGATCGGCGGGGCGGAAGGCTACCGGGTCTCCGGCCGCGGCGAGCTCCACCTCTCGATCCTCCTGGAGCAGATGCGGCGCGAGGGTTACGAGATCCAGGTCTCCCAGCCGAAGGTGATCTACAAGACGGTCCACGGCGAAAAGATGGAGCCGATCGAACAGGCGATCATCAACGTGCCGGAAGAGTTCGCCGGCGTGGTGATCGAGAAGCTGGGCAAGCGCAAGGGCGAGATGCTGGAGATGACCAACAAGAACGGGATGACGACCATGATCTATAACGTGCCGACCCGCGGGCTGCTCGGCTTCCGCGCCGAGTTCATCATGGATACCAGGGGGGAAGGGATCGTCCACCACTCTTTTGCCCGGTTCGAGCGCTACAAGGGAGAGATCGGCCAGCGGTACAACGGGGTCCTGATCTCCGGCAATCCGGGCAAAACCGCCTCCTACGCCCTGGACAATCTGCAGCAGCGCTCCCGGCTGTTCGTCGGCCCCGGCGTGGAAGTTTACGAGGGGATGATCGTCGGCGAGAACGCGCGCAACACCGACATGACCGTGAACCCGACCAAGGAGAAGAAGCAGACCAACATCCGCGCCGCCAGCGCCGACGAAGCGATCAAGCTGACGCCGCCGATCAAATTATCGCTGGAGCAGGCGCTGGAGTTCATCAACGACGACGAGCTGGTGGAAGTGACCCCGCACCATATCCGGCTGCGGAAAAAACTGCGGACCGAGAACGAAAGATCACGCGCCCGGTAAGCCGCCGGTGATCCTTTGCATTTTCTGCGCCATGTCGGCCTTGGCCGTTTTTAGCCCCTGGTTGACCGCTTCGCGGACCGCTTTGGTGACCTTGTCGCCCTGCAGGGTCGGCGGGATAAAAAGCTCGGCGATCTCCATTTCGCCGTTAATGACCACCCTGACCCCCTCGCTCACCGACTCGTAGCGCGCTCTTTTGACCTCCGCCTGCAGCTCCCGCGCCTTTTGCAGCATCTCGCCCATTTTCCCGACATTATCGAACATTCCCATGATCTTGCCTCCTCAACTCACCCCGGGGGCCAAGAAAAACCGCGCCCGCCGAGAACGTGGATGTGCAGATGGTCGACCGCCATGCCGGCGGCCCGCCCGTTATTGATCACGGTCCGGAAACCGCTTTTGTCTATCCCCTTCTCCGTCGCCACTTTGTTGACGATCTTCATCAAGCCGGGGAAGATCGAGTAATCTTTGACCGCGGAGAGGGAATCAACATGGACTTTGGGGATGACCAGGATATGGACCGGCGCCTGCGGCGCGATGTCGTTAAACGCGAGGACCTGGTCGTCTTCGTAGACGATGCTCGCCGGGATCTCTTTCTTCACTATTTTGCAGAAAATGCACATACTAACCGCCGAGCAACTCCCGGATCTTGGCGGAGACGTCGCGGCTCTTCAGGATACTCTCGCCGATCAAGACCCCGGAGACCCCTTTGTCCTTTAGTCCCTTGACCTGCTCCGCGCTGCTTATCCCGCTCTCGGAGATGACCAGCCGGTTCTTCAATTCCGGATATTTATCCATCAGCGTCAGCGTCGTGGCGAGGTCGACCTTGAGCGTGTCGAGGTCGCGGTTGTTGATGCCGATATAGTTCGCGCCGCTTTTCAACGCGCGTTCCACCTCCCGCGCGTCATGCGTTTCGACCAGGCATTTGAGCCGCAGCTCCCCGGCTAACGACAAGAAGGCCTTGATCTGCGCGTCGGTCAGGATCCGGGCGATCAACAGAACGGCGTCGGCCCCGGCTATTCGCGACTCGTAGAGCTGGACCTCGTCAATGATAAAATCCTTGCGCAGGACCGGGACCGTCGTCGCCTCTTTGGCTTCGTTCAGGTGCTCCAGCTTCCCCTGGAAAAATGGCCCGTCGGTCAGCACCGAAAGCGCCTGGGCCCCCGCCTCTTCGTACGCCTTGGCGAGGTAAGCCGGCTTATAATTCTCCACCAGTAAACCGGCCGAGGGAGAAGCTTTTTTCAGCTCGGCGATCAGGGAGAACTTGCCCGGCTTGAGAAAGCCGCGGGTTTTGGGAAGGCCAACAACGAGCTTACCGACGCTCTTTACCTTGAAGTGCTCTTTAAGGGCGGCGACCGACTCTTTTTTCGCCAAAATAATGTCGTCCAGCAACATGTTATAATGCTAACACGATGGCTATCCCGTATCAACATGACCCGGTGCTGGCCGAGCAGGTCGTCGACTATCTCGCTCCGGCCAATGGCAAGGTTATTGTCGATTGCACCCTCGGTGGCGCAGGGCATACCGAGAAACTCAAACTTCAAGCTGCAAACCTCAAAATATTCGGCTTTGACCAGGACAGTGAAGCGATCGCGGCCGCGCAGCAGCGCCTGGCCAAATATAACGACATCGTTTATATCAATGACAACTTTTCCACTCTCAAGGATCACCTCAAAAAGAAAGTCGACGGGTTTCTTTTTGACCTGGGGGTCTCGTCGTACCAGCTGGACGAGCCGGGGCGCGGGTTCAGCTTGAGGGAAGACGGGCCGCTCGACATGCGGATGGACAAACGGCAGAAGCTGACCGCTTTGGAGATCGTTAACCTTTATCCGGCGGACGAGCTGGCCAGGATCATCAAGGAGTACGGCGAAGAGCGGTTCGCCAAACGGATCGCCGAGAAGATCCGCTGGAGCAGGGAAAAGGCGGACGGGACGATCGAGACGACTTTTCAGCTGAAAGCGCTGGTGGAAAAAGCGATCCCGACCTGGAAGAAGCGCGAATCGGTCACCAGGGTTTTCCAAGCTTTAAGGATCGCCGTCAACCGGGAGCTGGACAGCCTGCAAACGGCGCTGACCGACGCCGTGGCACTGCTCAAGCCGGGCGGCCGGATCGTCGTCCTCGCCTACCACTCGCTGGAGGACCGGATCGTGAAGCAAACGTTCAACGCCGCGAAAAAAGCTGGTATACTGACGGTGTTGACCAAGAAGCCGTTGACCGCCGCGGCGGAAGAAATAGCTAAAAACCCGCGGGCGGCCAGCGCCAAACTGAGAGCAGCGGAAAAACTATGAACTTTCGCCTGGCAACTTCGATCCTCGCGTTCTTCCTGCTCCTGGCGGGGATCCATCTTTTTGTCTTCGCCCAGAATATCACGCTGAAATACCGGATCACCGACATTAAAGTGAAGGTCAACGAGCTGAAAGCCGTTAACCGGCAGCTGGGAAGCCAGGTCGCCCGGGGGGAAAACCTTAGTTACGTGGAAGATTACGCCACCGGCCGGCTCGGCATGGTCTATCCCGAGCAGATCACCTATATTGTGGGAACAAGGGAGGTAAGCCCAAAGCCGAGCTTACTCCCTGGCCAACCTGCAACCAGGGACTGACGTCCCGGTAATAGATCAGCCGCGGCTCGCCGGCCAGTTTACTCTCCTGCCTGGCCAGCTCGAGCGCCGCCGCGAACCCGCCCAATTGATCGACCAGTTTGACGCCCAGCGCCTGGGCGCCGGTGTAGACCCGCCCCTGCGCGATCTTCTCCACTTCGGCGGTCGGCAGCTTGCGCCCCGCGGCCACCGTGTTAACAAAATCGCGGTACGATTCTTCCAGCAGCCGGTCGAGCGCCAGCACCTCGACCGAGGTGAACTTGCGCAGGCCGGAGAACATGTCGGAATGACTCCCCTCTTTGACCACTTCGGTGGTGATCCCCAGTTTGCCGAGCAAGCCGGCGAACTGCGGGTAGTAGCCGATCACGCCGATGTGGCCGGTAATGGTGGCCGGATTGGCGACGATCTTGTCCGCGGCGGCGGCGATGTAGTAGCCGCCCGACGCGGCCATCCCGCCCAGCGAGGCGATGACCGGTTTCTTCTTTTCCTGGGCGTATTTGATCGCCTGCACGATCTCGCCGGCCGCGATCGGCGAGCCGCCGGGGCTGTCGATCCGGAGAATGATCGACTTGACGAAGATGTCGTCCGCCGCCTGGCGCAGGTTGCGGACGATCTTGTCGGCGCCGGCCGCCGCGCCGCCGAAGAGGAAGTTCTGCCCGCCGTAACCGGAGACGATCTCCCCGTCGACCTCGATCACCGCCACGCCGAAGACCTGGCTGAAGAGCGAATCGTCCGCCTCCAGCTGCTGCGGCTCGACCAGCTTGACCTCGCCTTTCTCGCCGCAATTCTCGCAGGCGTAGGCCATGACGTCGCGGAAATAGCCGACCTTGTCGACCAGCCCCATTTTCAACGCCAGCCCGGACGGGAAGAACATCCCGTCGCCGATCTCTTTCACTTTTTCGAGCGGCATCTTCCGGCTGGCCGCGATATCGGTCAGCATCTGGCGGTAGAGGTCGCTCACTATCCCCGCCAGCATCGCTTTCTGTTTCTGCGTGGAGGGGGGCGATAACCAGTCGAACGAGCTCTTGTATTCCCCCTTGGTCAGGATCTGCCACTCGACGCCGAACTTCTCGAAGAGCCCGCCGAAGCGGTAGATCTCGATGCTTTTGCCGAAACCGGCGATCCCGGAACCGGGCGCGGCGACGATCTTATCGGCCGCCGAGGCGAGATAATATTCGTCGCCGATCGCCGAGCCTTCGATGTAGGCGATGACCTTTTTCCCTTTCGCCTTGAAGCGCTGCAGGGCGGACCGGATCTCCTGGACCATCGCTTCGCCCCCCAGACCGCCGGAGAAACCGCCGATCCGGAGAATGATCCCGTCCAGGGCGCTGTCTTTTTCCGCGGTCCGGATCTTTTCCAGGACCGAATCGAGCCCCGGCTGGAAACCGCCGAAGAAGCTGTATTCGGTCACTCCCCCTTTCAGGGCGCCGGTCATGTCGATGACGGTGAATTCGATCGGGCTGAACAGGGCGAACGGCCGCTCGCGGTCGAGCGACACTTTTAGCCCCGCTTCAAAGCGCTGGATGTTCGGGCCGGCGGCGGGAAATTGCAAAGCGTAGTCGAACGAAAACGCGGCCAGGTCGAGCGTCAGGCCGGCCGTCGGGGTCGTGCGGTCAAGCCCCCCTCTGACGGCAAAACCTTTGGCCAGGGTCATCTCCAGGCCGAGATGGCCCCAGTTCGGCTGGCTCCGATAGATCTCGGCGTCGGCGGCCAACAGGACCTTGCCGTCGAATAATTTGAGCGCCGCGCCGCCGCGGAGCGAAGCGGGGACGACCCGCTCCCTGGTCGTTAGAATATCCTGGCCGACAACGGCCAGGCGGAGCTGCGGCATGATCCGGGCAAGGAAACCGATATCGCCGGTCCAGCCGTTCCCCGGCACGCCGCCGGTCTGCCAATTTTGCGCTTTATAGTTCGCTCCCCAGCTAAACCAGCCGGAACGGTTGCCGAGGCCGAGGGCGGAAAAAGCGAGGTGGTCGCCGTTCTTGGCGGTCGCTTTCCCTGCGACGTAGCCGAGAAAGCCGAGTTTAACGGCGGTAAAGCCGTATTCGTTGTTGACCTGCTGGGAATCGAGGTTGCCGATCGTGTAGCCGAGGCCGGGCTCGGCGAGGCCGGCGGGATTATAAAAGACCGCGCTGGCGTCATTGGCCACCGCGGCGAACGCGCCCCCCATCCCGAGCGCCCGGACGCCAACGCCTTCTTTAATGACCAGATCGCCCAGCTCCGTCGCCTGTGCGGAAAATGCTAATATCGAAATGCTAAATACTAAACAAATCCCAAATAATAACGGCCAATTTCCAAACATTGAAAAATTTGGATTTAATAATTGTTTAGCATTTAGTATTTCGAGCTTAGTATTTCTCATATGTTATACTATTATATATGGTAAGAGTCCGCTTTGCACCCTCCCCGACCGGCGCGCTGCATATCGGCGGCGCCCGGACCGCTCTTTACAACTGGCTCTTTGCCCGGCACCACGGCGGCAAGTTCATCCTGCGGATCGAAGATACCGACCGGGAACGGTCGACGCTCGAGTCCAACCAGGCAATCTTTCACGGCCTGGAATGGCTCGGTCTCGACTGGGACGAAGGGCCCAACGTCGACGGCCCTTTTGGCCCCTACTACCAGACCGAACGATTGGCTATCCACCAGCAACACGCCGAGCAGCTGGTCAAGGCGGGGAAAGCTTACTATTGTTTCTGTTCGGCCGAAGAACTGAAACAGAAACGGGCGGCAGCGGAAGCGCGCAAGGAAGCGCCGCGGTACGACGGCCACTGCCGCAAGCTGACAGAAGAGGAGATCAAGGCGAAGCTGGCGAGCGGCGCGCCGAAAGTGGTCCGCTTTATGCTCCCGCCGGTCGGTGAAGCGGTGGTCAACGACCAGATCCGCGGCAAAGTCGTCTTTAAGAACGAAGTGCTCGACGACTTTGTCATCCTCAAGTCCGACGGGTTCCCGACCTACAACTTCGCCTGCGTGCTGGACGATCACCTGATGGAGATCACCGACGTGATCCGGGGCGACGACCACCTCTCCAACACGCCGCGGCAGATCCTTTTATACGAAGCCTTTGGCTGGACGCCGCCCAAGTTCGCCCATATCCCGATGATCCTGGGGAAAGACAAGGCGCGGCTGTCCAAGCGGCACGGCGCCACCTCGGTGATCGACTACAGCGCGCTCGGTTACTTACCCGAAGCGATGCTCAACTACATCGCCAAGCTCGGCTGGGGCTATAAAGACCAGGAAGTTTTCTCGCGGCAGGAGCTGATCGAGCTTTTTTCGCTCGACGGGGTCAACAAGAGCGCGGCGGTCTTCGATCTGGACAAGCTCAACTGGCTCAACGGCCAGTATATCCGGAGCATTTTACCGGAGCGGCTGTTCGACCTGTGCGAGCCGCTGCTGATCAAAGCGTACGGCACGCACGACCTGCCCTATTTAAAGAAAGTGGTCGCCGTTTTCCACGACCGGCTTGTCCTGATCCCCGACATCGTCCCATTATCGACCTATTTTTTTAAAGATGACTTTGCATATGATCCTAAAGGAGTGGAAAAGCACTTTAAAACAGCTAACGCCAAACAGATACTGGAAACCTTAAAAGAGCGGCTAGCGAAACTTGAACCGTTCACGAAAGAACAGATCGAGCCCGTTTTCAAGAACCTGGCGACCGAACTGAACGTTAAGCTCGGGGTGATTATCCACCCCTGCCGCCTCGCCCTCTCCGGCCGCCTGGAAACACCGCCGATGTACGACGTCGTGGAGATCTTGGGGAAAGAGCGGGTTGCTACCCGGCTCGACCGGGCTTTAGCCGGTCTGGCCGGATAATATTGCACCACAAAAAGGAGGTGAAACAGATGAAGAGATTAGCTTTATTCGTTCTGGGGTTGGCACTGCTCCTCGCTCCGGTCAGCGCCCAGGCGTTGATGGTCGGCGATTGGGGCGGCTGGGCGACGGTCGGCACGCAGTTCAACGAGAACATTTCCGGTTACTTGGGTTACAGTTATTTTAACCCGACTAACTGGCTGCTCGTGAAGGCCGACTACAACCTGGCGAAGCTGGGCGACGTCCAGACGAAAGTGGGCGCCAACTTCGAGTTGACTTCCCCGGACTCCGGAAGTTCCCTGGGCCTGAGCTGGGGCATTTCGGCGATGATGGTGAAGAACCTAATGATCGGGACCGACCTGATCCTGGTCAGGTTCAACCGCAATGCCGGCGGCGGCGGGACGACCGACATTATCCCGGCGGCGGTCATGGTCGCGCAATTGCTCCTTTGATCCTTGTGCCATTTAGAAGGGCTTTCATGCCGCCTCGAGCGATGAAAGCCCTTCTTGCCGTTTAAAGGGGAGTGAACGGCACGGTGTCACCCGCGACGTTGACCTTGTCCGGCGATCCGGCCGTTCTCTCCGCTCCCGCCTCGTCCAGTCCCTTGATCAACTCCCACTCAACCAGGTCGGGATCGGCCAGGCGCCGGCTTTCTTCGGGCTCCAATAATTTGTACAGCAAATAATGCAGGAACGACGGCACGCGCTTGAGATTCTCGGCGCCAAGCGGATGCCCGCTTTCCGGGAAAGAGACGCCCATAAAACCGCCGCCGACCCGGATCTGCCTGACGTAAGGGAACTGGCCGGTCAACGCCTCATACAACGAAACGCCGAGGGCAAAATAGTCGGCCGCCAGGGAAGCGGCCCCGGTCCCGCAGGCGATCAGCTCCGGCGCGGCGTAGCCGGGCGTGCCGCTGTAGTTCCAGTCGGAGCAGACGTCGTGCGGCCGGTTCCGGTCTTTGGCCAGGCCGAAATCGAACAATTTGGCGACGCCGTCGGGCGTGATCATGATATTGGTCGGTTTCAAGTCGCGGAGGATGATCCCTTCCCCGTCGAGATAACGGAGCGCGTTGACCAGCTGCCAGCCGACGACGAGCGTTTCCAGCGGCGACAGCCGCAAATGGCCGAGCAGTCGGCCGGGGATGAGCTCTTCGACCAGATAATCGGGGCCGCCGGCGACCAATCTGACGATATTGGGATGGTTGAGCCGCTTAAGGATCCCGGTTTCCCAGCGGACAATATGGTCATCCTGGCGGGAGTGCATCCGCTTGACCGCCACCGGCTGTCCGCTTTCCCGGTCGGTCGCCTGATAAACGCTGGAAAGCCTGGTCCCGGCGAGCAGCTGATCGATCCGGAACCGCCGGTCCAGGTTTGATATTTTGTCGATCGGGCTTCCGCTCCGCACCCCCGCGGCCCGGACATGCTCCGCCAGGACCGCCTGCCCGTTGAAATATTTAAACCCCAAACGGAGGAATCGCGCTTTGTTCACGACCGTCATCCCGCCGCCTCCACCAAGCCCCCGAGGATCTCCCGCTGGACCAGGTCGGGATCGGCCAGGCGCTCGCTCGGTTCGGGCTCCAACAATTTGTACAGCAAAGAGTGCAGGAACGGCGGAACATCTCGGAGATTTTGCCAGTTCAGGGGATGCCCGCATTCCGGCCAAGAGACTGCTACCCGCTCTCCGTTATTGATCACGATCTCCCGTTCCAGCGGGAAGCGCCTGGTCAACGCTTTATATAGCGTGATCCCCAGGGCGAAAAAGTCGGCCGACGGCAAAGCATACCCGGCGCCGGCGCGGATCAGCTCCGGCGCGGCGAATTCCGGCGTGCCGATAAAATAATCGCCCTCGCAGAGATCTCTGCGCCGGCCCAGATCTCTGGCCAGACCCAGATCGAACAATTTGACGGTGCCGTCCGGCCCGACCATGATATTGTTCGTCTTCAGGTCGCGGAGCACAATGTCCTGCCGGTGGAGATAACGGAGCGCGTTGACCAGCTGGCTGCCGACGACCAGCGTTTCGAGCGGCGTCAGCCGCATTTTTTCCAGGAGCACGCCGGGCAGGAACTCTTCGACCAGATACCTTGACCGGCCGGCGATCAGGCCGACAAGATTGGGATGCCGGAGCCGCTCGAGGAGATCGCCCTCCCACCTGATCAAAAAGTCAAAGTGATAGTTAAGCGCCCTTTTGATCACCACCGGCCGGCCGCTTTCCCGGTCGGTGCCGAGATAAACGCGCGACCCCTTGGTCGATTCGAGCAAGCGTTCGGGCCGGTAACGCGGCTCCAGCTCCGGTATTTTGCCGGCCGGCCTCCCGCGCCGCAGCCGCTGGGCGCCGACTTTCTCCGCCAGCTGCGCCTGCCCGGAAAAGTATTTATGGCCTATTTTAAAGAATCTCGTGATGTTCATTTTAATTGCGCGCGCTAAAACGCCGTCACAGCGAATATTCCAGGTAAATGAGCGCGGCCAAATCCCGCACCTCGGCAAGGCTGTCCGACCGCATTCTGATGATGAGTTGCTGCTGCTGGTCGTTCAGCCGGTTGCCGGGCCGGTCGTTGAGCCGGCAGAATATTTTGTAAGCCAGCCGGTGGTCGGGCAAACCGATCAGCGCCAGCGCGCGGAAGGCGACAAAAAGATTGATATCGTCCCAATCCCCCTCTTCGCCGACCCGGACCCGCTCGGCCACCTGCAAACCGATCTCCGCCACTTTAGCGGCCAGGTCGTGGGCTTCCCCTCTGCCGGCCAGGGCATGGAGCGCCCGCAGGGCGAGCCGTTCGTCGGCGGCTTTGGCCAGTTCGCGCAGTGTTTTCTGGACTTCCAGCGTCCGGAAATGGACAAGCTGGTCGACGGCCGCCAGAGCGCAATCCAGGATACCGCCTGCGGCGATCTGCAGCAGTTCGCCAACGGCTCCCTCGCGGCGGAGGACGACCATATGTTCTTCGATCGTTCTGACCGGGCCGGAGAGCAGTCTTCCCATGAGGAGGAAATCGGCGAACTTAAGGCGGTTTCCCTCCGGGCCCATTTCGCTCGCGTCAGAAATTATGAAAGCCATAAAGTCGTTCTTTTCGCCGACGATGAAACGCGGGTAAAGTTTAAGCGTTGGCCGGTGCCAGGTTTCAAAGACGACCAGGCTGCCGTCGAGGAGGCGGTTACCGAGCTGATCGAGGTCTTTGATCCCCTCGTCCTTCAACGCGCGGGCGAACCGCTTATCGGCGCTTAACCGGATGGCGGTTTGCAGCGAGACCGCGTAGCTCGATTCTTTATGAAAGATCGGGTGCAGGGAGCGTTTCGCCCCGCGCAGCTCCATGATCGGATGCACGATGACGTTGCCGCCGCCGTTCCCATTCCCGCCTATTTTTCTCGGTCCCATACGGATTTTTATCGAGGAGATTAGGCGGGGATTTCAGAGAGAAAACGCTTACTTAACCACCATGGTCCCAATACCATGGTCGGTGAACAATTCGAGGAGGATCGCGTGCGGGAGGCGGCCGTCGATAATATGGGCGGTTTTGACGCCTTTGCGCAAAGCGTATAAACACGATTTGACCTTGGGGATCATCCCGCCGGAAATACTGCCGTTCTTGATCATCTTCTGCGCTTTATAAGTATTGACGTTGGAGACCAGCTTGCCGTGGTTGTCTAGCACGCCGTTGACGTCGGTCATCATGATCAGCTTTTCCGCCTTTAAATAAGCGGCAATGGCCGCGGCCGCCTTATCGGCGTTAATGTTGTAGACCCCGCCCCGCTTGCCGACCCCGATCGAGGTCAACACCGGGATGTAGCCGAGCTTCATCCATTTATTGAGGAACCGGTAGCGGATCCCGCCGACCTGGCCGGTGAAGCCGAGATCGATCTTGTTGCCGTTCTCATCCTTCTTCCAGTACTTGAACGCCTTGATCACGCGCCCCTTCTTGCCGTAGAACCCCTTCGCCTTGCCGCCGGCCTTCTTGATCAGCGAGACGATCTGCTGGTTGATCTTTTCGCCCAGCACCTTCTGGACGATCTTCATCGTCTCCTTGTCGGTGACGCGGTAGCCGCCGCTGAACTTCGGCTCGATCCCGCTCTTGCGCAGGTATTTGTTGATCTCCGGCCCGCCGCCGTGGACCAAAACCGGCTCCATACCGCACATCTTGAGGAGGACAACGTCCTGGATCACGCCCTGCTTAAGCTCTTCGCTCTGCATCGCCGCGCCGCCGTATTTAACGACGATCGTCTTGCCGTTGAACTTGGTCAGGTACGGCAAAGCTTCCAAAACCGCGTTCGCTCTTTTGATTAAATGCCTAAACATTATGTATGATAGTCCGCGTTGATCTTGACATATCCCTCAGTGAGATCGCAACCCCAGGCGGTCGCTTTGGCCTTGCCGGTCCCCAAGTCACAGGTCACGATGCTCTCTTTCTTCCCAAATTTAATATCCGCTTTCATCCGGTCCTGGTCGAGCTTGGCGCTGGTCTGACCAACCGCCGCGTAAACGCGGCCGAGATTGTAATCGCGCCCATAGATCGCGCATTTAAGGAGATCGGAGCCGGCGATCGCCCGCGCGGCGATCCGCGCTTCTTTCTCATTGCGCGCCCCGCTGACCCGGACCTCGATCAACTGCGTCGCCCCTTCCCCATCTCTGGCGATCTCTCTGGCCAGATGAATGCAAACTTGCTCGAGCGCGGCGTAGAACCGCTTGTCGGCTTTCTTGCCGGACATCCCGTTCGCTAAGGCGAATACACAATCATTAGTCGATTGGCACTGGTCGACGGTCATCATGTTGAACGAATTGTCGACCGCCTTGGCCAGCATCTTTTGCAGCAAAGCGCGCGGGACGACGGCGTCGGTCGTGATAAAAGCATGCATGGTAGCCATATTGGGGTGGATCATCCCCGCCCCTTTGGCAACGCCGGCCACGGTGTAGCCGCCGACCTTAATGGCGATCTCCTTGGGCCGGGTATCGGTCGTCATGATCGCCCGGGCGACGTCATGCCCCCCTTTGGTGGAAAGCTTGAGTGCCAGCGGCCGGATGGCCGGAATGATGTTTTTCATCGGCAAAAACTTGCCGATCGAACCGGTGGAAGTGACCAGAACGTGCTTGTCGTTGATCCCGAGGATCCGCGCCGTCTCCCGGACCATGGTCTTGGCGTCGCTTAAGCCCTGTTTCCCGGTGCCGCAGTTGGCGTTCCCGGCGTTACTGATGATCGCCTGGCAGTAGCCGGACTTGATCTGCTGCATGGAAACGAGGATCGGCGCCGCTTTGAACTGGTTGCCGGTAAAAACGGCGGCCGCCACAGCGGGAACTTCGGAGTAAACCAAAGCGAGGTCGGGTTTTCCCGATTGCTTGATGCCGGCGATGATCGAGGCGCCGGCAAACCCCTGGGGCGCGGTGATCGTCATGGATAGAGGGCGATCGCCTTGAGCCCGGTCGTCTCCTCCAGGCCGCAAATGAGGTTCATGTTCTGGACCGCCTGGCCGGCCGCCCCTTTGACGAGATTGTCGATCACCGACATGACGATGACCGTGCCGCTCTCGCTGTTGATCGAGAGGGCGATGTCGCAGTAATTCGTCCCGGCGACGTTCTTGGTGCACGGTTCGCCGCTCTCGTAAACGCGCACGAACGGCGCATCTTTGTAGAAATCTTTATATAACTCAATTAAGTTTCGAATTTCGGTTTTCGGATTTCGCAATTTCCCGTAGCAGGTCGCGTGAATGCCGCGGGTCATCGGCATCAGGTGCGGAACAAAGGTGACGTTGACCGGCTGGCCGGCAAGCTTGCCGACCTGGTAGCTGACCTCCCCCATGTGGCGGTGGTTGTTGACGGCGTAAGCCATGACTCCTTCGTTCCGCTCGCAATAGTGGACCTTGAGGTTGACGCCGCGCCCGGCGCCGGAGACGCCCGATTTGGCGTCGACAACGATCGAACCGAGGTCGATCAGGCCGTTCTTGACCAGCGGCGCCAGGCCAAGGATCGAGGCGGTCGGATAACAGCCGGGATTGCCGATCAGCCGCGCTTTCTTGATCTCCTCTTTATACAGCTCCGGTGAACCGAAGACCGCTTCGGAGAGGACCGCCTTGTCGGGATGATCGAGGTTGTACCATTTCTTAAAGACCGCTTCGTCGTGGAAACGATAGTCGGCGCCGAGGTCGACGACCTTTTTGCCGGCCTTGATCATCTTGGGAACGTAATTGATGGCGATGCCGTGCGGCAAGGCGAGGAAGACAAGGTCAACTTCCGGCAGTTTGGCGTCAAGCTCGGCCAGGGTCGTGCAGACCAGGTCGCAGATCCCGCGCATTTGCGGATAAAGCTCCGCGATGCTCTTCCCTTTATGCGCGTCTTCGGACATCAGCCAAATGACTTTCGCTTCCGGGTGGCGGAGCAGGATCGACAGCAGAGTCACTCCCGCGTAACCACCGGCGCCAACTATCCCGATCTTGATCATTTATATCTCCTCACTTTGAACTTAAATAATTCTACAGCTTCACCGGGAGAAATGCCACCTTTTCTCCGGCAAATAGCGATCTGTTGTTCCGGGGTATCGACCCCCGGCAGGTCGGGCAGCAGCAAGCCGCGCCGGTTCCCGGCCTTGACGATGATGCCGTACTCTTTGGCGTTCAGCTCCGCGACCGACTTGGCCGGTTCGGGGGCGGAGAGGACGTCGACGTTGATCTCGAGGTCGGCCAGCTCGTCCGCCGTCAGCGGCGCAAAGCGCGGATCGCGGGTCGACGATTCGATCGCGTTGCGAATGATCTCGCTGGCGACGTTCTCCGTCGTCGGGCCGAACGTCCCGATGCAACCGCGCAGGTCGCCCTGCCGGTGGAGCGAGACAAAAACGCCGGCCTGCTCCTTCATCTCCGGGGTCAGCTCCTTGGGCGGCTTGATCAGCTTCTCTTCCTTGAGGTAAGTCTCGATCGTCTTGCGGGCTAATTGGACCAGGGGGTGTTCGCTCATGACTGCGGCTCAAGCGCGGCGACCATATAACCAACGCCGAACGGCCCTTCGTAAGAGAGAACTTCGGACTTGACCTTTTGGCCGTCGAGCGCGCCGAGAAGGATGGCGATCGACCAGAGCGCGTCCTGCCCCGCTTCGTCGGCCAGGGCGGGATCGAACTTAAGTATCCCGTTGACGTCGTAATTTTTGACCAGCTCGACCAGCTGTTCGTCGAACTCTTTCCCTTTGGGGGAAAAACCGCTCGGCGCGCCGGGCGTTAAGCGGTGCGACATGTCGGCCGAGGCGATCAGGCAGACCTTGCGGCCGAGGCGATCGGCCGTCTTGGCCAGCGACTTGCCGAACTCGTACAGTTTGGAGAGCGGCATAAAGGCGACCGCGATCGGCAGGACCGGTTTTTTGACGCCGGCGGCGGTCGGATAATAGAGCGGGACGAGGACGCCGTGATCGAGGATCGTTTCCGGGCTGGCGGTCGCCAGGTGCGTGTCTTTGACGATGGCTAACCCGAGCTGCGGGTCGCCCTTGAAGGTAAAGTTCGGCTTGGCCATCCCGAAGGCGCCGAAGTTCCCTTCAAAAACGTGGCCGGTGTAGACCGGGACCGAGGCCTGGCCGACGTCGCCGTGCGGCGTGACAACGACAATCGTGTCGCAGGCGCAGTTTTTGATCCGGCGGGAGAGCTCTTCGAGGGCTTGCTTGCTTTTATCCGCGTCCTTCAAGCGTTCTTTACCGATCGCGGGGACCAGGATCGGCGGATGCGGCATGATTGCGCCAAAAACTATGCTCATTTTGATTCTGATATTATAATAATGTATGATATTAGTCAACATGACATTGAAAATCTCCATCTCCGGCGTGCGCGGTTACGTACCGGACTCGTTAACCCCCGAAGTTTGCCTCGACCTGGCCAAGGCGTTCGGCACCTACCTGCGCGGCGGCAAAGTGGTGATCGGGACCGACCCGCGGGCCTCGTCGGAGTTCATCAAGGGGATCGTTTTCTCCGGCCTGCTGGCGACCGGCTGCGAAGTGGTCGACATCGGCATCTGCCCGACGCCGACCGTCGGCATCATGGTCCGCAAGCTGAAGTGCGCCGGCGGCATCGTGGTAACGGCGTCGCACAACCCCCTCCCCTGGAACGGCCTCAAGTTCATGCGCGAAGACGGCATCTTCCTGAACGAGGGGCAGGCGCGGCGCTTTTTGAAGTTTTACGAGAGCAAGTATTTCAAGCTGCGGCCGGCGAGCAAAGGGGTCAGCGCCAACGCGACCGGGATCGCCACCCACATCGCCCTGGTCCTGAAAACGGTCAAGCCGGCGGCGATCCGCAAAAAGAAGTTCAAGGTCGCGGTCGACGCCTGCAACGGCGCCGGCTCGGTCGCCATGATCAAGCTGCTGGAAAAGCTCGGCTGCAAGGTGTTCGCGATCAACGTCAATCCCCGCCTCCCCTTCCCGCACAATCCCGAACCGACCCCGGAGAACCTGAGCGAACTGCGCGAGCTGGTCCGGCTGAAGAAAGCCGACATCGGCTTTGCCATGGACTCCGACGCCGACCGGTTGGCGGTGGTGGCGGAGAACGGCGAAGCGCTCGGCGAAGAGGCGACGCTCGCCCTGGCGGTCAAATTCCTCCTGAGCCGCCAGTCGGTCCTGGGGCGGTATAAAAGGATCGTGACCGTTAACCTTTCCACCAGCCGGATGATCGACGACATCTGCCGGGAGAACGGCGCCCTGGCGATCCGGACCAAGGTCGGCGAGGTCCACGTCGCCGAAGAGCTGAAAAAACTCGGCGGGCTGGTCGGCGGCGAAGGGAACGGCGGCGTGATCTTTCCGCCGGTCGGGTTCAACCGCGACTCCTTGAGCGGCGCCGCGCTCCTCCTGAATTACCTGGCGGTCTCCGGCAAAACGCTGACCCAGCTGGCCGCCGAGCTCCCCCGCTACGCCATGGTCAAAAGCAAAGTGGAGTGCCGGAGCCTGGACGAGGCGAACGACCTGGTCGAAAAAACGAAGGAAATCTTCAAAGGCGAAGATATGATCCTGACCGAAGGGGTAAAAGTGGTTTTTCCTGACGGCTGGGTCCACGTCCGCGCTTCCAACACCGAGCCGATCATCCGGATCATGGCCGAGGCCAGGGACCGGGACCGGGCCGCCGCCTTAGTTAGACGGATCGGCGTTTAATTCCGCCAGCCGCTCGGTCAAGACCGTTCTCGGCAGGTCGAGAAAACGGGCCATGGCCCCGGTATCCCCGCCGCTCTTAGCCAGCAGCGCCGCGAACAGCTCCGCTTCGTAAAGCTTCCGGGCTTCCCCCAGCGCATAAGCCCCGCTCGCCAGCGCCCGTTTAGCCGCCGCGCCGGCCAGCATTTCGTTCTCGATCGGCAGGTCGCCCAGGCCGATCGTGCCGCCGCCGGTTTTCAGGACCGCCGCTTCCAGCAGGGCCGCCAGCTCCGCGTAATTGCCGGGGTAATCGTAGAGCGCCAGCAGCGCCAGCGCCTCCGGCGCCACGCCGGCGATCGTCTTATTGTGCTCCCGCGCGAAAAGGCGCAGGTAACCTTCGAGCAGCAGCGGCAGGTCTTCTTTGCGGTCGCGCAGCGGCGGAACGGTCAGCTGGAAAAAGCCGTTCAGGTCGAGCTTGCCGGCCGCCTGTCCGTCGGAGAGCGCCACCAGGCAGACGATCTCTTTGTCCAATTTCCCTTTGCGCTCCCGGAAGAGGGTCAAAATACTGGACTGGAAAGCGCCGTCCAGCCGGGAGAAGCCGGTCAGCAGCAGGGTCCCGGTCCGGTCTTCCTCGGTCTGCGGCGATTTGCCGTCGGGCTCCGCCATCAGCTCCTGGACCGTCGTCCAGAAATGGGCTTCCAGCTCCGGCCGGTTGAACGAGCCGAGATCGAGCTCCGCGACCTTGCGCCGCGGCCGGTTGCCCCGAACGTGCAGATGTTCGGCTACCGCCCGGGCGTCGATGCCGCGCTCCGCCAAGAGCGCGATGTTCCGGCCCTGGCGCAGGGCGGTCTCGGCCGCCTGATAAAAATTCTCCAGCGCCGCGCCGGCCCCTTGCAGCCATAAAGCCCCGGCCCGGCCGGGCAATTGCCGGGGCACGGCCAGAACGGCGTCGATCGCCTGCCGGAGCTGTTCCGGCAGGAGCGGTTTTTTCAGGAAATCGGCGACGCCGAGCTTGGCCGCGGCGACCGCCAGCGGAATGTCGTTGTCGGCCGCCAGCATGATGACCGGCGTCCGGGGAGCGGCTAAACGGAGCTGGCGGAAAAAGGGGAACGATTCGCCGCCGGGGAGATCGTGATCGAGGATGATCAGGTCGGGCCGTTCGGACTGAAGGAGGGGCAACGCCTGCTGCCGGTCCGCCGTTTGCGCCAGCGCGTAACCCGGCGCGGCCTGCTTGACCGTCGCGGCGGTCCTGGCCTCGGCACTGATCAATAACAGCTTCCTCTCCATTGCCTTGATTATAACAACCCCTGGCTCACGGGTAAAGTCACGGTGAAGGTCGTCCCCTTCCCCGGCTGGCTTTCCACGTCAATGAACCCCTTGTGGCCGTCCACGATGCTGTGCGAGATCGTCAGCCCAAGCCCGGTCCCGCCGTACTTGGTGGTAAAGAACGGGTCGAACAGTTTTTTCTGCATCTCTTCCGAGATGCCGTGGCCGGTGTCGGCGACCTGGACCTTGATCGCCTGCAGCTGGTCGTCGACCTTCCGCCCCGGCAGGGTCGCCACCGTCAGCTCGCCCCCTTCGGGCATCGCCTGGATGGCGTTCAGGATCAGGTTGGAAAAGACCTGCGCGAGCTGGTTCTTGTCGATGTCCACCGGCGGCAGCTCGGCAAAGCGGCGGACGATCTTGACGCCGCTGTCGGCCGCTTTGCTGGCGAAATATTTCAGGTCTTCTTCCAGGATGTCCTCGATCCGCGTTTTTTCGAAGCTGAGCGCCGTCGACCGGGCGAAGCCGAGCAGGCTTTCCACGATCCGGTCGATCCGGTCGATCTCCCGCGGCAGGATCTCCCCTAATTTCTGCCGGTACTCCGGGTCGTTGATCTTGAGCGGCAGCAGCTGGGCAAAGACCTTCATCGAAGAGAGCGGGTTCTTGATCTCGTGGGCCATCCCCGCCGCCATCGTCGCCAGCGCGGTCAGTTTGTCCGCCCGGCGGATCTTGTCCTCCAGCTCCTTGAGCTCCGTCAGGTCCTGGATCGACAGGAGCGCGCCGCTCTTTTTCCCCTGGCTGTCGCGCAGCAGCGTGGACGAGAGGGCGACCGGCACCAGCCCCCGCTCCGGCGAGCTGATCCCGGTCTCGTAGTTCAGGCACGGCGCCCCTTTCAGCGTGGCGTCGATCGCCTGGCTCACGGCCCCGCGCTTCCCCCAGAGCTCTTCGCAGTTGCGCCCCAGGACGTCGCCGCTTTGCCGGCCGGTGATCCGCTCCGCCATCGGGTTGTAGGTCACGATCCGGCCGCGAACGTCGGTGGTGATCACCCCGTTGGTCATGCTCTCCAGGATCTCTTCGTTGTAGTTCTTGACCGTCAGCACTTCGTCGTAGAGCCGGGCGTTCTCCAGGGCGACCGCCGTCTGGTTCGCCAGCGTGGTCAGCAAGGCCAGGTCTTCCGCCGTAAAGATATCGCCGGACAGCTTGTTGCCCAGGGCGATGATGCCGATCAATTCGTCCTGGGAGATGATCGGCAGCCAGACCGAGATGCCGAGCCGTTCCATCGCGTCGCCGACGATCGGGTCCTCGATCTCTTCCCGGACCAGGACCTCCCGCGTCGCCGCCAACCGGGTGATGATCGGGTTCTTGGCGTCGATCTCGATCCGTTTATAGCGCGGCAGGTTCAGGGGGATCGAGCGGAAATGCTCCCGCTCCGGCAGCAGGAAAGAGATCTCCGAGATCTTCATCGTGTCCAGAAAAGAGGTGACGATCAGGCTGGAAAGTTCTTCCAGCTTGATCACCGAAGCGATCTGTTGGCTGATCCGGCTCAAGGTCTTCTGGTAGTCGTAGCGCCAGCGGAAAAAGATCCGGTCGGTAAAGTTCTGGAACAGGTGGACCAGCGGCTGGTAGACCATGGCGATGACCAGGGCGGCCAGCGCGGTGACGAGCAGCGACGAGTAGCCGAGGACCCGGCGCAGGTAGAGCTCCGAGACCATCACCGCCAGGGCGTAGACCGACATGATCAGCAGGGTAACAAGCGCGTAGACCGCGCTCCGCTGGATCACGACCTCGATGCTCATCAGCCGGTGCCGGACGATCGCGTAAGAGATGATCCCCAGCGTGATGATCAGAGCAAAAGGCCCGATCCCGGCCAGGTCGGAATAACCGAGCAGCGGCAGGACCAGGTTGGTGATCATCGGGAAGGCCGTGCCGACCAGGAAGCCGAAAAAGACGTAGCCGATCTGGAGCCGGATCGCGCCGGAATAGCGCCGGTACTTGACGATCAGCCGGTAAAAGGAGAACAGCATCAAGCCGATAAAGTAGATCAGGAACAGCGGGAAAAGCCGGCCGGGCACGAAGTGGAGCCGGCCGCCGGTCTCCGCCACCCCGCTGACCAGGAAGCGGGAGAACGACAGGGCGGCAAACCCCAGCGCCGAAAGGACCAAGGCCGCGGCGGCCGGCGTTTCCGGAAGCTTTTCTTCCTTGGAAAAATGATAAGTAAAATACAGGAACAGGGCCGGGATCAGCGCGGCGGCCACCGACGCCACTTTGCTAAAGGCCAGGACGGCCGCGGCCGAAGCGGCGGTGCTGTACAGGAAGATCGCGACCGTCCAGACGGCGCCCAGGGCGGCGATCAGCGCGAAGATCAGATTGGTCCCGCTCCGCCGGTTATTGATCAGGACGAACGCGGCCAGCGCCAAATTCGCCAGCACGATGTAGAGCGGGGGGAGGAATTGCAGGTTGCGCGTCAGCAGCAGTCCAGCGGTCCCTAACACGGCGCTAACGCCGAAAATAACGTTGCTGATAAATTGTGGTGATAACCGCATGGAACTCCGATACATTATAGGGTCAACGATCGGGCGCGTCAATGCGGGCGGGTTTTCTGGCGATCAGCAGCCAGGCCTGGTCGGCGTAGACCGACTCGCAGGCGACGATCTCGAACCCGGCTTGCCGGTAAGCGTCGATCAGCGGCTGCCGGTCGTAAAAATGCCAGTCGCCGATCACCGCTTTCAGTTCGGCGATCTTGCCGAAAATGATCGCGACCACGGCCAGCGGCAGTTTGCGCAGGTTGGCGATCACGCTCCGCTCCTCTTTCCGCTGCCGGGCTTCCGCCGCCAGCACCCGGAAGAAGCTTGCCCCGCGGCGCGGGGTCACGACGGCGATCAGGCCGCCCGGCTCCAGCACCCGGAAGTTCTCCTCCCGCGAGCGCTGGTCGTTCCGCAGATAACCTTCGACCAGGATGCTGCCGATCCTGGTGAACGCGGCGTCGGCAAAAGGGAGGTTGTCGTTAAGATCGCCCAGGAAAAAATCCGAGCGGGGCGAAGCCTGGCGGGCGACTTCCAGCATTTTCTTTTCGCAATCCAGCCCGAAGCTGCGCGCGACCTGGCCGCTGATCTGGGCCAGCCAGATGGCGTTGCCGCAGCCTTCTTCCAGCACGGCGTCTTTGGCGCCGAGCTGCAGATAGCGGCCGATCTTTTCCCGGATCAACCGGTGTTCGTGGGAATCTTTCAGGATCCTGATCACCGGCGCGTAGACCCGCCAGAAGTTCGCGTCGCCCGGTAAAACCGTCCGCAAAAAGCGGCGCACGACGCCGATCATGGCCGGTCCCGGCTGATGATCGACTGCCGCAGCCAGTCTCCCGTTCTTTCCATCACGCCGCCCCCTTCCCGCTCTTTTTCCCGTTTCTTCGCGTCCTGGATCCGGCCGAACGTCACCAGCCCGCCGAAGTAGAGGCCGTTGCCTTGCGCCACGCCCTCTTCCCCGCCCAGCATGTCCAGCCAAACCTGGCGGATCGAGGTCGGCAGGTCGATCTCGCTCTGGGAAAGCAGCACTTTGCCGTCCTTGACC
Source organism: Candidatus Margulisiibacteriota bacterium (assembly GCA_041650855.1). Taxonomy (NCBI): domain Bacteria; kingdom Bacillati; phylum Candidatus Margulisiibacteriota; species Candidatus Margulisiibacteriota bacterium. The sequence continues at coordinate 922,610 of JBAZKJ010000001.1, read as the reverse complement.
GGGTACCGGGTGTTAGCCGGGTAAACTTGCCGGTCGGCCGCGATCGGGAACGATCCGCCGTTGACCCTGACCACGCCGCGGCTGAGCGGCTTCCCCCGGGCGGCCTGGTCGTCCGGCGAGGTGATCCGCTGGTGGACGTCGCCGATGATCGCGTCGGCGACCGGCTGCTGCTCCTCACCGACGCCGCCCAAACCTTTGACAAAAGCGTAGAACGGCGTGAAGCGGCCGGAATGGGCGAACGCCCACATCCTCAGCCGGTAATCTTTGATCCGGCCGTCCCCGGCGATCATTAAGTTCGGCTTATTGCGCCAGACGTCGCGGTAATAAAGGCTGCTTAAGCCTTCGCGGACCAGGTAGGAGGTCAGGCCGTAGCCCTGGACCGCGCCGCGCGTCATGGTGAAATGGATGAAAGCGTAATACAGCTCCTGCTCCTGGAACGAGGTCTGGAAACCCTGCAGCGCGGCAAAAGAAACGGGGAAACCGTCCAGGCGGATGAACGGGACGATCTCCGCGTTGAACAGCCGGCGGACGTAATACGACTCCCGGTCGTAGCTGACGCCGGCGGTGCCGTACGATTCAAAAGAAGCGGCCTGGGAGATCAGGTCGGCGTCAAAGATCAGCCGGTTCTTGACCCCCTGGGCGTGCAAGCTGGGCGCCAGGATCTCCACCTGGAATTCCTTCCCTTTTCTCTTCAAGGTCAGGTGGCTGACGCCGGGCATTTTCGGCGCGTAGGTCCCGGCCGGCGTCAAGGCGTCGCTGTCGCCGGGAAAACGGCCGGCGGCGTCGACGATCTGCGCGATCAACGCGTTATATTCGTCCGCGTTCCTGGGGTAACCGACCCCGGAATGCGGATCGAAGAGCAAATTGTCGGTCAGCAGCTTTTTAGTTCGCGGCACCGCGGTCTTGTGCCCGGCCCGGACCGCGGTCAGCGCGGCGGAGACTTCCAGGAAATACTGCTCCACCGCTTTATGGAGCGCGTCCGCCAGGTCTTTGTCCGCCGGCAGCGCCGTCGCCCGAAAACGGACGACCGCTTCCAGCCCGCGGCTCGATTCCAGGCGGAACTGCAGCTGCCCGGCGCTCGCCGGAACTGCGCCGGTCCGGTCGATCGTCAGGCCGGAAAAACCGAGCCGGGCAAACTTGTGCCGGAAAGCGTGCTCGACCGCACCAAAGATCTTCTCCACCCCGCTCTCGCCCGGCTCCCGCGCCCACTCCCCGACCTTCGCCTGGAAGATCCGTTTTTCGCCCCAGAGCACGTCGAGGAATTCGGACAGGCGCTGGATCTCCTGCGTCGCCGGCTGGGCGAGTTGGGGCGGCGCCGCGTTCCGCCGGGAAAAAGCGAGGAACTTGTCGCGCAGGCCGGTCAGGTCGAGCGTCATGCCGCGGATGTTTTCGCGGAGGAAATCGAGCGGCAGCCGATCGAAGGGGAAATCGAGCAATTGGTGCGGCGGATCGATCAGCAGGTCTTCAAACGCCACGTGCGGCTGCGCTTCTTTCAGCTTGCCGAGCAGCGCGTCGTACTGCCGTTCCGGCAGATGCGCCAAAAAACGCTGGTCGGCTAAACGCAAACCGCGGATATTTAAGTCGAACAGGTCCTGCCGGACGATGATCCCGGTCCTGACCTTGGTCGAAAGGACGGTCGTCCGGGTCAAGCCGGCAAGGCGTTGCAAGAGTGCCATAACTAGGATTTTATCGGGTCGGGAGAGGATAAATTTCAGCTAAACGCTAAACCGCGAACTTCTGATAGATCCGGGGCAGGTCCCGGAGGTCGAGCTTGACGCCGTGCTCGATGAAAACGCAGCGGCTGATCACTTCCGCTAAAGCTTTTTCGGACTGGGCGATCTTTTCGATCTTGATCGGCCGCAGGTCGGCGGCCGACGGCAGGATCAGCGCCACCGGCTCGTTGAACTCCAGCTTGGTGAGCACGTAGTTGTGGATCTTGGCGAGCAGCTTCATCATTTCGCCGTAGTGTTCCAGCGGCAGCTGCCTCAGCGTGTTGACCGAGAGGCGGTTCCACGGGTTATAAAAACCATGGTTCGCCAGTTCGATCTGGACGTTGCTGCGGTTAAGCTTTTCCTTAACTAAGGCCGGTTTCGGTCCGATATTGGCGGCGCGTATCAAAACAGTGCTTCCTCCACGCTGGTTTATCGGGCCGGGCCGGGAGGAATTTCACTTATTTTGCAGGAGGGCCTTTTCGATGGCGACCAGCTCTTCCTTGGTGTTGATGCCGAGGGTCTCGCCGGCGTCGGCGGTCTTGTAAGCCAGGACCGGCAAACCTTTTTGCCGGAGAATGGCGATCGTGTCGGTCAGGTAATACTCTTTTTGCGCGTTCTCCGCCTTGACCTCTTGCAGCGCGGTAAAAAGCGCTTGGGCGTCGAAGCAAAAAGTGCCGGTGTTGAACTCCCTGATCGCCAGTTCGGCCGGGGTCGCGTCCTTTTTCTCGACGATCCGCAGCAAAGAGCCGTCCGGCCCGCGCACGATCCGGCCGTAATTCTGCGCGTCGGGCAATTCGGCGGTCAGGTCGGTCGCCGCCGCCCGGTGCTGTTCGTGGAAAGCGACCAGGTCCTTTAACGTCTGCTCTTTTAACAGCGGGACGTCGCCCGCCAGGACCAGGACGTTGCCGGTAAAATCGCGCAGCGCCGGTTCGGCCTGCTGCACGGCGTGGCCGGTCCCCAGCTGTTCGGCCTGGACAATGAACTCGAGCGGCGAATTGCGGTAATAATCGATGATCAGCCCGCGCTGGTGGCCGACGACCACCAGGATCCGCTGCGGCCCGAGCTTTTGGACCGTCTGGATGACGTAAGAAAGCATCGGTTCCCCGAGGATCTCGTGGAACACCTTGGGGAGGTCGGACTTCATCCGGGTCCCCTTGCCGGCCGCTAAAATGACCGCCGCCAGTTCTCTCATTGAACCATTCTAACAGGCGGACCGGGGGCTTGACAAGTTTATCCTTACATTGATATAATGGCTTCACTGAGCCAAGGCTGGGGTCTTGGCCGTTTTTTTGTGCCAAGACGAGATAAAATAATCAAGCGGCTCCAGGAGACTCTCGATCCCGAACGGTTCGAGCATTCCCTGAGAGTGGAAAAGATCGCGCTCCAACTGGCAGCCCGGTACCGCGTCAACAAGCAGCAAGCCTCACTGGCCGCTCTGCTCCATGACTGTGCCCGCCGCTACGACCGACGCGGTCTGTTACGCGAAGCCAAACGGCTCGGTTTAAAGATCAGGCCGCTCGACCGGGCCGAACCAAAGCTGCTGCACGGCGAACTCGGCGTTCGGCTGGCCAGGCGGGAGTTCCGGGTCGGATCGCGCCCGGTCCTGGAAGCGATCAGGTGCCATACGACCGGCAAACCGGGGATGGCCAAGCTGGCCAAGATCATTTACCTGGCCGACCATGTGGAAGAGGGCCGGGACCACGCGGCAGCCGGCCGCATCAGAAAGTTGGCGTTCCGGCAGCTGGACCGGGCGATCGCCGAGTCGGCGGGCGCCCAGCTGGAATACCTGCTGCGGCGGGGCCAGCCGATCGATCCGGCGACCCTGGAGACCAGGAACAGTTACCTGAAAAAGAGAAGATGAAAAAGACCTTAATCATTATCGCGGTGATCTTAGCGTTCGGGGCCGCCCTGATCGGCTTCACGATCAGCGTCGGCGCCCGGATCGCCCTGCTGGACATTTTTTTCAGCCTGACCCCGGCCACGCCGATCATCGCCGAATCCAACATCCTGGTCCTGGGCGTCGATGACATCTACGGCCACCGCTCCGACACGATCATGGTCGTGCACATCGACCCGGCCCAGCGGAGCGCCGCGGTCATTTCCGTGCCGCGCGACACGATCGTCGCCATCCCCGGCCGCGGGCTGGACAAGGTCAATCACGCGTTCGCTTACGGCGGCGCCGATCTCGCGCGCCGGACGCTGGAAGACTTCTTCCGGGTCAGCATCCCCTACCACATCATCGTCGACCTGTCCGGGATCGAAAAACTGATCGACGATATCGGCGGCGTCATGGTCAACGTCGAAAAACGGATGTACTACGTGGACTACGCCGGCGACCTGCACATCGACCTGCAGCCGGGCCGCCAGAAGCTGAACGGCAAACAGGCAATGGGCTACCTCCGTTTCCGCCACTCCGACAACGATTTCGCCCGGATCGGGCGCCAGCAGAACTTTCTGCGGTCGGTGGCCGACCAGGCGATGAAAAAGGAGAACCTGATCCGGTCGCCGCAGCTGTTCCTCTCCCTGCTCCAGTGCGTCCAGACCAACCTGAACTCCCGGGAGATACTCGGTCTCTCCCTGGCGCTCCGGGGGGCCAACGAGAGCGGGCAGGTCCGCATGAGCATGGTCCCGGGCACGGATTTTATGGTCGACAAGATCTATTACTGGAAGCCGGACGAGGAAGCGGTGCGCAAGCTGGCGAACACTGCGCTCTACAGCGGCAACCTGGCCGCGGCCGCCGGGGAGCCGAAAAATTAAACGGCCGGCCGCTAACCGGCTGCTCGATCTGATCGTCGAAGCGGCCGAAGACAAAAAAGCGGTGGACTTGCGGGTGCTGGACGTCAGCGGGAGCAGCGCGCTCGTCGACCAGCTGGTCATCTGCAGCGGGGAAGCGGACACGCACCTGCGCGGCATCGAGAGCGGGATCGACGAAGCGCTGCGGCAGAACAAGATAAAAGGTTATAAATGGGAGGGGGTGACTAGTTCCGGTTGGCTGATCCTGGACCTCGGGTCGATCGTCGTGCACGTCATGAGCCAGGAGGCGCGCGATTATTATCGGCTGGAGGAGTTGTGGGGGAAGGACGCGATAGTGTATCATTACTAGGTTCCCCCTCGTTTCGTATTTCGAGTTTCGGGTTTCGAGTTTTTGTTTTGTGGGGCTGTAGCTCAGCTGGGAGAGCGCCTGAATGGCATTCAGGAGGCCGTGGGTTCGATCCCCATCAGCTCCACCATATTTTTCAAGGAGGCAAAAGCAATGGCTAAGGGTAAGAAGTACGTTTATAAGTTCGGCGGCGGCAAGGCGGACGGCAACGAGTCGATGAAGAACCTGCTCGGCGGTAAAGGGGCGAACCTGGCCGAGATGGCCGGTCATCCCAAGCTCCGGCTCCCGGTCCCGCCCGGTTTCACCTGTACCACGGAAGTTTGCACTCATTACTACGATCACAAGCGCTCCTATCCCAAGGAGCTGAAAGCCCAGGTCGCGGCCGCGCTGGCCAACGTGGAAAGCATCATGGGGAAAAAGTTCGGCGATCCGGCCGATCCCCTGCTCGTCTCCGTCCGCTCCGGCGCCCGCCGCTCGATGCCCGGCATGATGGACACGGTGCTCAACGTCGGCCTGAACGACGTCACCGTCAAAGGTTTGATCAAGATGACCGGCAACGAGCGGTTCGCCTATGACGCCTACCGCCGCCTGATCATGATGTACGCCGACGTCGTCATGGAAAAAGCGGAAGGGATCGAGCCGAAAGGCGGCAAAGGGATCCGCAAGCAGCTGGACGAAAAGCTGGAAGCGGTGAAAAAAGCCAAGGGCTACAAGCTCGACACCGAACTGACCCCGGGCGAGCTAAAGAAGCTGGTCGCCGAGTTCAAAGCGACGGTCCTGGCCGTGCTCGGCAAACCGTTCCCCGACGACCCGCAGGAACAGCTCTGGGGCGGCATCGGCGCCGTTTTCATGAGCTGGAACGGCAAGCGCGCCGTCGAATACCGCCGGATCGAGAAGATCCCCGATGAGTGGGGCACCGCCGTCAACGTCCAGGCGATGGTCTTCGGCAACATGGGCGACGACTCCGCCACCGGCGTCGCGTTCACCCGGAACCCGGGGAACGGCGACGAGAATTTTTACGGCGAGTACCTGGTCAACGCCCAGGGCGAGGACGTGGTCGCGGGCATCCGCACCCCCGCCCCGATCAACGAGAACTCCAAGAACGACCACAGCCGCAACCTGCCGACGCTGGAAAAGATCATGCCCAAGATCTACAAAGAGCTGTACGACATCCAGCTCCGGCTCGAGAAACATTACCGCGACATGCAGGACATCGAGTTCACCATCGAGAAAGGCAAACTGTACATGCTGCAGTGCCGGATCGGCAAACGGAACGGCGTCGCCGCCGTCCGCATCGCCACCGACATGTACGCGGAAAAACTGATCAGCGCGCCGGAAGCGCTGCTGCGGGTCCAGCCGAACCAGCTGGTCGAACTCCTCCTGCCGATGCTCGATCCCAAGGTGGAAGGCGCGACCAAGGCGATCGCCAAGGGCCTGCCGGCCGGACCGGGCGGCGCCAAAGGGCGCGCGGTTTTCACCTCCGAAGACGCGGTCGCCTGGGCGGCCCGCGGCGAAAAAGTGATCCTGGTCCGCGAAGAGACCTCGCCGGAAGACGTTGACGGCATGCACAAAGCGCAGGCCATCCTGACCTCCAAAGGCGGGATGACCTCCCACGCGGCGCTCGTCGCCCGCGGCTGGGGCAAATGCTGCGTCGTCGGCTGCGAAGGCCTGGAAGTCGGCGGCAAATCCGCCACGACCAAGAGCGGCGAAACGATCAACGAGGGCGACTGGATCACCCTGAACGGGACCAAGGGGCTGGTCTACAAAGGCGACCTGCCGCTCGTCGACGTCGACCTGGAGAACAACCGTTCTTACGGCATCCTGATGAAGCTCTGCGATAAGTACCGGACGATGAATATCCGGACCAACGCCGACACCCCGAAGGATACGGCCAAAGCGATCGAATTCGGGGCCGAGGGGATCGGCCTCTTCCGGACCGAGCACATGTTCTACGGCGAAGGGAGCGACAAACCGCTCTTCCTCCTCCGCAAGATGATCATGAGCAAGACCAAAGCGGAGCGGGTCAACGCGCTGGCCGAACTGTCCGTCTTCGTCAAGAAAGATATCAAGGCGACGATGGAAGAGCTGAACGGCCTGCCGATCACCATCCGCCTGCTCGATCCGCCGCTGCACGAGTTCGTGCCGCACAGCGAAGACCGCCAGGCGGCGCTGGCCAAAGAACTGGGCGTTAATATTGCCGAGATCAAAAAACGGGGCGAGAGCCTGAAAGAGAACAACCCGATGCTCGGCCACCGCGGCGTCCGCCTCGGCGTCACCTACCCCGAGGTTTCCGAGATGCAGATCCGGGCTATTCTGGAAGCGGCCGGCGAACTGGTCAAGGCCGGCAAGAAAGCTTACCCGGAGATCATGATCCCGGTCACCTGCACCGTCAACGAGCTGAACAACCAGAAGGCGCTGGTCGACAAGGTCTACGCCGAGGTCTGCGCCAAGCTCGGCGTCAAAAAGATCCCGTTCATGTACGGCACGATGATCGAGATCCCGCGCGCCGCCCTGACCGCGGGGAAAATGGCCGAGACGGCGGAATTCTTCTCGTTCGGCACGAACGACCTGACCCAGATGGGCTTCGGCTTCAGCCGCGACGATATCGGCAGCTTCCTGCCCGACTACCTGACCGGCAAGATCCTGCCGGCAGACCCCTTCCAGACGATCGACCAGGAAGGGATCGGCGAACTGATCAAGCTGGGCATCACCCGCGGGCGCAAGACCCGTAAACATCTCAAGGTCGGGATCTGCGGCGAACACGGCGGCGATCCCGATTCGGTCAAGTTCTGCCACGCCGTCGGCATGAACTACGTCTCCTGCTCGCCGTTCCGCGTGCCGATCGCCCGCCTCGCGGCGGCGCAAGCGGCGCTTAAATAGGCTTGATGCTGATCAGGAAAGAGATCGAGGAACGCGAAAAAGCGACTTTGTCCGACCAGGCGGCCCTGGCTAGCAATAGCCGGGGCCGTCGGCGGCCGGAAAAGGAGTGCGACCTGCGCACCGCCTTCCAGCGCGACCGGGACCGGATCATCCACTGCAAGTCGTTCCGCCGGCTCAAGCACAAGACCCAGGTCTTTATCTCCCCGGTCGAAGACCACTACCGGACCAGGTTGACCCACACGCTGGAAGTGGCGCAGATCGCGCGGACGATCGCCCGCGCCCTGCGGCTCAACGAGGACCTGGCCGAAGCGATCGCCCTGGGGCACGACCTGGGCCACACGCCGTTCGGCCACGCCGGCGAGTACGTGCTCGACGACATCCTGAGCAAGTATTACGGCCGGCGCTTCTTCCACAACGAACAGAGCATCCGGGTGGTGGAAGTGATCGAGCGCGACGGCCAAGGCCTGAACCTGACCGCCGAAGTGCTCGACGGGATCCGCAACCACACGCCCGACGATCCGTGGCCGGCGACGCTGGAGGGGCGGATCGTCCGCCTGGCGGACCGGATCGCCTATCTCGGCCACGACATCGAGGACGCGCTCCGGGCCGGCGTGATCACCGCCAAACAGCTCCCCGGCAAGCACATGAAGGTGCTCGGGCCCAACCTGCTCGACCGGATCGTCCGGAGCATCGTGCAGACCAGCCGCGGCAAGCGCGAGATCGCCATGGAAAAAGCGGTCCAGACGGCCATGGACGGCCTTTACGATTTCATGTACAAGAACGTCTACACCAACCCGATCGCGAAAAGCGAAGAAGCAAAGGTGCCGGAGCTGCTGCACCAGCTTTTCCGCTATTACCATTACGACCCGAAGTTCCAAAAGGGGCTCTCGGAAGAGGCGCAGCTGCAGCACACCGTCGATTTTATCGCCGGCATGACCGACCGCTACGCCATCACCAAGTTCCAGGAGCTGTTCGTCCCCGACGAGTGGAGAAAGCCGGTTTGATCCCGAAGGAACAGATTGACGCGATCCGCCAGAAGACCGACATCATTGCCGTCGTGTCGCCATACGTCGCGCTGAAAAAGAGCGGCCGCAACTACGTCGGCCTCTGCCCCTTCCACTCGGAAAAGGGCCCCTCGTTCACCGTTTCCCAGGAAAAACAGCTCTTCCACTGCTTCGGCTGCGGCGAAGGGGGGAACGTTTTCGATTTCCTGATGAAGATCGAGAGCCTCGGTTTCGCCGAAGCGGCGGCCGAGCTGGGCGCGCGGGCCGGCATCAACGTGGAACAGAGCGGCCTGACGCCGGGCGCCCGGAGCGACAAGGAAAAGATCTACGAGGTCATGGCGCTGGCCGCCAAGTTCTTCCGGCAATGTTTTTTGGCCGACCAGGGGGCGCCTGCCCGTGCCTATCTGGAAGGCCGCGGGATCACGGCCGCCACCGCCGAGGCGTTCGGCCTCGGTTACGCCCCCAACGCCTGGGACCAGCTTTTTAAGCACCTGATCGGCCGCGGCGCCGCGCCGGCGCTGATCGAACGGGCCGGGCTGATCCTGCCGCGCGAAGGGAAAGACGGCTACTATGACCGCTTCCGGCACCGGCTGCTCTTCCCCGTCCACGACACGCGGGGCCGGCCGATCGCTTTCAGCGGCCGGGCGCTGGACGACGGCGAACCGAAATACCTGAACTCGCCGGAAACCCCGGTCTACCACAAGGGGGCGACGATCTACGGCTTGAACTTCGCCAAGGACGAGATGAAGCGGCAGAAAAAAGCGATCCTGGTCGAGGGGAACCTCGACCTGGTAACGCTCCACCAGGCCGGTTTCCGTTACGCGGCCGCGCCGCTGGGGACGGCGCTGACCCCCGAGCAATGCAAGTTATTGGCCCGTTTTACCGATACGGTAATGTTGGCCTACGACGCCGATCCCGCCGGAGAAACCGCCGCCGAGCGTTCCGCCCAGTTGCTGCGCAGCCAGGAGTTGAAAGTCAAGGTCATCTCGTTCTCCGGGGCCAAGGATCCGGACGAATTTATCCGGCGCCAGGGCGCGGCCGCTTTCCAGAAAGAGATCGACCGGGCCATCCCCTACCTGGAGTTCCGGGTCCGGCGCGCCGTCGCCCGCCACAACACCGGCGACATCGAAGGCAAATCCCGCGCGCTGCGCGAGATCTGCCCGCTGCTGGCCGAGGAGAAGGACCCCTTTATCCAGGGGGAATACGCCAAGCTGGCCGCCGCCCTGCTGGCGGTCGTGCCGGACGCCATCCTGGGCGAGATCAAGCGGCAGGGTTATTACCAGCCCGGCCGGTCCAAGGACCTGCGCCGCGTGACGGAGAAGCCGCCGGCCAAGCTGCTGGAAGCCGAAAAAAAACTGATCGCCCTGTCGACGCAAAGCGCGGCGGCCCTGGCGGTCGTCAAAAAGGAATTGGCGCCGGATTTCTTCAGCTGGCCCGACGCCAAGGCGATCGCCGAGGTCCTGTTCAACCTGGGGCCGCGGCCGGACGCCGAACTGGCCCACGCCGTGACGGACAACCTGTCGACCGAGTCGGCGCGCAATTTCCTGACCCAGGTCCTGGTCGGCGAAGCGCTCGACCGGCCGGACGAGATCTTAAACGACTGCATCGGCGTGATCAAGGCGGAGCACAGCCACCGCCGGGTCAGCGCGCTCAAGACGCAATTGCACGAGGCGGAACAGGCCCACGACGCCGCCAAAGCGGCCGAGATCCTGGCCGCGTTAAAAACTGAAATTTCCTGACCGGTCCGGCGATAACATATTGGAGGGGATTGCATGTTCGGTAAAAGAAACGATCTGGAACTGTTGCGGGCGGCGGCGACCAAGAAAGGTTACCTGACGCCCGAAGAAATATTGTCGGTCTATCCCCATCCGGAAAAGAACCTGGATGAGATCGAGCAGCTGCTGGAGCTGGGGATCGAGCTCTCCGAACGGAAGGAGAAGCGCGCCGAAGAAGCGCCGCCCAAGGCCGACGAGCTGCACCAGGAGCTCGCCGACATCAAGGGGATCGGCGTCGACGACACCGTCCGGATGTACCTGCGCGAGATCGGCAAGTTCCCGCTGCTGACCTCGGAAGAGGAGATCGTCCTCGCCAAGCGGATGAAGGTCGGCGACATGCGCGCCAAGCACAAGCTGGTCAACTCCAACCTCCGGCTGGTCGTCAGTATCGCCAAGAAGTACACCGGCCGCGGCATGCTCTTCCTCGACCTCGTCCAGGAAGGGAACCTCGGCCTGATCCGCGCGGTGGAAAAGTTCGACTACCGCAAGGGGTATAAATTCTCGACCTACGCCACCTGGTGGATCCGCCAGGCGATCACCCGCGCCATCGCCGACCAGGCCCGCACCATTCGGATCCCGGTCCACATGATCGAGACGATCAACCGGCTGCGCAAGACCTCGCGCATCCTGCTGCAGCAGCTCGGCCACAAGCCGACGGAAAAAGAGATCGCCCAGCGGGCCCGCATGTCGGTGGACAAGGTCCGCGAGATCCTGCGCATTTCGCAGGTCCCGCTTTCGCTGGAGGCGCCGGTCGGCGACGAAGAGAGCTCGCGCCTCGGCGACTTCGTGGAAGACGCCACCATTCAGGCGCCGGACGACATCGTCCTGCAGGGTTTACTGCGCGACGACCTGGAAGACGTGATGAACACCCTCTCCGACCGCGAGCGGACGGTGCTCAAGCTCCGGTTCGGGCTGGACGACGGGCATCCGCGGACGCTGGAAGAGGTCGGCCGGGTCTTTGCGGTCACCCGCGAGCGGATCCGCCAGATCGAGGCCAAGGCGCTGCGCAAGCTGAAGCACCCGACCCGGGCGCGCAAACTGCGGGAATACCTGAAGTAGGGTTATTCTTTCGGCCAGGCGGTGATATCGGGACCGTACTTCGCCTGGTTCTCGGCGATCTTTTTTTTCAGGGTGGCGACGTTCTCGGCCAGCCCTTTGATCGTCGATTCGAACTCGTCGATCTGCTTCATCAGATCACCCAGATTTTTCGCTTTTTGTTCATCAGCCATGTTTTTCCCTCCTTGGAAATGATTGGGCGCGAGAGGGATTGAACCTCTGACCTCTTCCGTGTGAAGGAAGCGTTCTACCACTAAACTACGCGCCCGTAGCGTCAATATTAGCATTCCTTGACTATACTCGCAAGCTGGGCTAAACTGACTTTTCTGAGGGCCCATAGCTCAAGGGTGGAGCAGTCGGCTCATAACCGATTGGTTCTAGGTTCGAATCCTAGTGGGCCCATTTTATCTGCGCCGCAAACCATTGCGGGTGTTGGGCGGCTTGGAGGCGACGAATGTTGCCGACAAGCCGCCCCATTATTAGGATCGGCTGAAAACTGACCTTCCGCCGCAGGGTCGCGCAGCGGGCCGGAGGCGGCAGCGACGCTATCGGAATACAATAGTATGACTTCTATTGTCTCTTTCGAATAAATGACCTTTTCGATGTGCCTTTTTATGACAGCCCGTTTCTCAGTTTTTCCCTTTAACCTGGATGCCTCAATGATGGTTTGCAGTATATTTTGCACGTTTTCAACCATTATCGGCATAGATGACTGCTCTGGTTCGAATCCTGCGGGGTTGCCCGTGTTGTTGTGGTTGAGCACATAGACCAAACTATCGAGGTATTGTTTGTTTTTCCTGATCTTATCGAGATTATCGATGATAAAGCTATCCAGCCGGTCGGCGCTGACATACCTGACGTTGCAGAACGACTTGTCTCTTTTATCAACCACTGAACAGCGGTAATAGAAATATCTGGTCCGCTCACCGTCTTTAAGTTTATTGGCGAACGTCGCGGACATCACCGAGCCGCACTCCTTGCAGCGGACAAGCCCTGGGAATAGCGAGTAGTTATAACTCATCGATTTCTTTGGCCGAACTTTATCTTTTCTAAGCTGCTGGACTTCATCGAAAAGCTCTTTGGTTATTATCGGCGTGTGAATGCCCTGGTAGACCGCTCCTTTATGCTTGAGCATCCCGGAATAGACAACGCCCTTAAGCATAAAATCGAGCGATGTCTTTGAAAGTGGAAGCCCGGCACGGTTTAACATGTTTGCTTCTTTTAGCTTGTAGTAAAGGGCACATAGTGATGGATAGGCGATAAAGCTCTCAAAGGCTGTTTTGACGATTTCGGCCTCTCTCGGCTCAATTGCCAGCTTCTTGTCTTCTTTCTTATAGCCGAAAGGAGCTTTCCCGCTGCTCCACATCCCCTTTTTGGCCCGCTCGAATATCTTATCCCTGATCCGTTCGCTGATAAGCTCTCGCTCGAATTGGGCAAAGGTAAGCATGATGTTGCGGAGAAGCCGGCCGGATGGCGTCGAAGTGTCAAATCGCTCTGTGATGGACAGGAAGCTGACGCTGTATTTATCAAGTATCTCGATCAGCTGATAGAAATCCTTGGGCGACCGGGTCAACCGGTCGATCTTGTACGAGATAACGATATCGATTTTGCCTTGCTGAATATCAGCGAGCATATGCTTCAAGGCCGGGCGATCCAGATTAGCGCCGGTATAACCCTGATCTGAATAAACTTTGTAGATGTCCATTTTCTCCTGGCTGGAAATGAACGATCTGATCTTGGATTCCTGTGTTTCGCAAGAGTTGAACTCAACCTCGGCCTGAACATCTGTAGAAACCCTCGTATAGATAGCTGCTTTCATGACTAATTGCCTCCTTTATTAGCGATCAAATATCGAAGCTCTTTAATAAGCACCTGCTGGGCATTCATGCTATTAAGCTTCTGGATATAAGCCAGGAAATCACTGCACTCGACCTTTTGGGCCATGCTGCAGATAAGCCCAGCTTCCCTCTTGCCGCAATAACAGCAGGGATGAATGGGATAAAACGGCATGCTAAACCACCTCCTTTTGTAAAACAAAGCAATGACTGGCGAGATCAGCGGGGAGCGACGCACCCCCGCCGCAAAGGAACACATAGACCGGGATGCCGCGCCTGACTGCCTGGCGCACCGTGAACAGAGTGCCCCGGGACGAACCATGCAGGAAAGCAACCAGGCACGAGCAGGCAGAAACAAGCCGCTGATTGCGCCCCAGGAGAGCGGAAACCGCCTGCTGGCGGGGCGCACCGGGAGAAGCCGATCCCCAAACCACCTGACCGCCAGCGGCCAGAAAACGCCCAACCGAAGGCCGAACCGGAGCCGGGAACCCCAAAGCCGAAGACCAAGCCGAGAAAACCACCCCGGAAGCAGACGCCCCCTGCTCAACTAGGGCAGAAAGGGCGAACTGATCAGCCCCAACTGCGCCACCGGAGGCCACCAGGAAGCCACGGGACCGAAACGCGGAGACCAAAGAGGCAACAAGCGGAGAAAAAGAAGCGGGAAGCGAGCGGGAACCAACGAAACCAGCTATGCGAGACATATGAGCCACCTCCTGAAACAAGATGAAATGGACCTAGCATTTTTTTCTTCCTGTCACCCGGAAGCACATATGCGAGTTAGATGTCGAGCATATGTGCGGAGGGCGCGGAGGAGGCAAAATATTACTCGATACTTCGAATATGATATTTTGCCGACGTAGCAGAGGGGCGTGAGCTACCTTAGAAGGTTTAGCGGATTAAATGATGTATATCAGCGAACGACCCCTTGACAGGAAAGAAGAAAAAAATGCTATCATGAGAAAGCTGGAGAAAGAAAAAAAGGTATAAAAAGGCACAGCGAAAAGTGGCATTTGATTCGAAAGAGGCATAGAAGTCATTATTGTATTCCGATAGCGTCGCTGCCGCCTCCGGCCCGCTGCGCGACCCTGCGGCGGAAGGTCAGTTTTCAGCCGATCCTAATAATGGGGCGGCTTGTCGGCAACATTCGTCGCCTCCAAGCCGCCCAACACCCGCAATGGTTTGCGGCGCAGATAAAATGGCTCGACCCGTTTTTTGCCGAGCCATCCCTCTGATTATACCCAACCCCTCTCAGCGGGCGCGTACATTTTCCCCCACTCTAATAAATGGCGCCCGCTAGAAAAATTCGTTCAATTAGATAATATTGTGGCGTATAATACCTATACGGTGGCAAAGGCGAAGAAAACAAATTACGATAATTGGTCAAGAGAAGAATTGATCAAGGAGATTGTAAAAATCAAAAGCACGACCTACGGTCTTGTTTGGCATCGCGATTTGCCGGAAGAAAAGATCGATATCCTCGTTAATCCCGACGCGCGAACGCCAAGCGAGATGTTCCCCAATGAAATGGCAGGCAAGCCATTCCCTGTCCTGAAGGAAGTTAAAGGGAAGGCAATTGAATCGGACAGATCAAAGCTCGTAAATCTTTTGATCGAAGGCGACAACTACCATTCTCTTGCAGTTCTAAACTTTACTCACCGCGAAGCCATAGATTTAATATATATTGATCCGCCATATAACACTGGCAACAACGATTTTATATATAACGACAAATATGTTGATAGGGAGGATGGCTTCCGGCATAGCAAATGGCTTTCGTTTATGGAAAAACGCCTTAAGCTGGCAAGATTTCTTTTAAAACCTACTGGCGTAATATTTATAAGCATTGACAATAACGAACAGGCGCCATTAAGAATGCTTTGTGATGAAATATTTGGTGAGAATAACTATGTGGGCACGCTAATATGGAGAAAAAAGGAGGGAGGAGGCCAAGCAGACGCATATTTTGTGACTGAGCATGAGTATGTTCTTGCTTACGCCAAATCCGGGGAGTTTAAATGGCTTGACGAGGAAATACCTGTTGAAGAAGCGGAATTCAACAAAGAAGACGAAAATGGAAAGTTTACAGCAGTCAAATTAGCCAAGTGGGGGAATACTGCACGGCGAGAAGATCGACCAAAAATGCATTTCCCTATTAAATCCCCCGATGGGAAGAATAATTACCCAATCGCCCCTGATAGTGGTGAAGGACGGTGGCGAGTAGGAAAGAAACGAATGGACATGTTGGTCGAAAAGGACTTGATCTTCTGGCAAAAGAAAGGGGAGAAATGGTTGCCATATGAAAAAGTTTACTTTAGTGAGGGAGAAGTCAAAATAATCAAAGAACGAAGCATATTGTACGATATTGCAACTACAGCAGATGGAACCAATGAACTAACGCAAATATTTGGCAAAAAGGACATTTTTGGAAACCCAAAACCGACGGAACTAATAAAATTCTTTTTGCAATATGGCGCGAAGCAAAATGCAATAGTTTTGGATTTCTTTGCTGGTTCAGGGACCACAGCACAAGCGGTATTAAGTATAAACAAGGACGACGACGGCGATCGTCAATTTATTCTTTGCACAAACAACGAAAATAATATCTGTACAGATATTTGCTATCCTCGCGTGAAAAAAGTAATTAGTGGGTACAAAAACCAAAAAGGGGAGAAAGTAGAGGGATTGGGCGGGAATCTAAAATATTACACAACAGACTTTGTCGAGGCGGAGCCGACTGATAAGAATAAAAGAAAGCTCGTTAAAGAGTCAACGGACATGCTTTGTATCTTAGAAAATGCTTTTGAGCTCGTTCAGGAAGCCCTAGAGTTCAAAATATTTAAAAATACCGATAAATATATCGGAGTTATTTATTACGAGGAAGCGATAGACGAATACAAAAAGGCCATTAAGAAGATCAACGGGCATTTTAATACCTATGTCTTCTCGATGGGGGATGACCCGCACGCGAAGAAGTTCGCCGATGTCAAAGGCAAGGTAACACTTTGCGCGATTCCTGAAGTAATTTTAAAGGTATATCGGGAGATATTTAAATAATGATATTCGAATTTAAGAATTATCAGGAAAACGCTGTCGTAAAGCTAAAGCGGGAGATCAACGACCTTTTAGATGCCGACGGAGACAAAGTCTGTATTTTCAAGTCCCCTACCGGCTCAGGCAAAACATTGATGATGGCAGAGTTTTTGAAGCGTCTGATTGATTCGCGGATAGATGGCCAGAAGTTTTCATTCATCTGGATCGCTGTTAATAAACTGCACGACCAGAGCAGGAACAGCCTTAAGAAATATTACCACCAAAATGGTGTAGGGCTAAAATGCTCTTATTTTGAGGATTTGGATGATCGGAAGATTAGTGAAAACGAGATATTATTCCTGAACTGGGCAAGTATCAATAAAAAAGACAATTTGTATGTTCGTGCCAACGAACGAGACAACAATCTATCTAGTGTTATCGCCCGCACCAAGCATGAGGGAAGAACAATTGTCCTCATCATCGATGAAAGTCATCATACGGCCAATAGCGAAAAATCAAAGGAACTCATACAAGATATCGGGCCAAAAGTTACGATCGAGGTTTCCGCTACCCCACAGCTGAATAACGCGAATAGGATCATTGAAGTGGAACTCAAGGATGCAAAAGATGAAGAGATGATCAAAAAAGAGATCATCATAAATCCTGGGTTTGAGAATTACATCATTGATAAGAAGAAAAGCGATAAAACAGCAGACGACCTTGTGCTGGAAAGTGCGCTAAAAAAGCGGGTGGAATTGCGCAAGAAGCTCGAAGCTGAAGGATCGGAAGTTAATCCGCTATTGTTGATCCAATTGCCTGATGCCATGCAGGGAATATCTGACAAAAAGGACGAGATTATTGCCCTACTGAAGAAATATCGCTACACAACGGAAAACGGACTGCTGGCGATCTATCTTTCCGACAAAGATAACAAAATAAATCTTGAAAACATAGAGAAAAACGACAATGAGGTTGAGGTGATGATCTTTAAGCAGGCAATAGCCCTTGGTTGGGATTGCCCGCGGGCCGCAATATTGGTCCTATTCAGGCAATGGCGCGAAGAAAATATTACTTTTTCCATACAAACGCTTGGTCGTATTATGCGCATGCCGGAACAAAAACATTACACCGATCAAGCCTTGAATATCGGCTATGTGTTTACAAGCTTACAGGATATAAACGTCGCTACAGATTTATCTCGCGATTATATAACAACCTTTACAGGGCTTAGGATTAAAAGCTACAAAGACCTTGATCTTCAATCTTATCACTCGAAGCGCTTTAAGGAGGAGACGCGTCTTTCTTCCGATTTTACCCCATTATTCATTGAGGCAGGCAGTAAATTGAAGTTGAAAGATAAGTTTTCTTTTAAGCATAGCATCATAAAAACAAGCTTGATTGGGAGCGGTCATATTAGCGATGCGGACAAGGAAACAAAAAGCATAACTAAAGAAGGGACGCTCGACATCCCAAAGAATGAAGTTGAGTTGCAGAACGCGTTCGATCTATTTGCGAGGAATAATATTATGCCGGACTTTGCGCCGGAACAACGTTCAATCGGACGTATTAAGGCATCAATCTATTCGTTTTTCGAAGCGTCGAGGAATGAAGACGAATGGCCAAAGATTCAGGCTGCCGTCCTAGCCGAAGAAAATCAGCAAATTATGATAGATACCATAAACCTTGCAAAAGAGATGTATCAGGCAGAGGTTGGTAAAGGTAAAAACGAGTTAATTAAAAATGAGGAGCCCTGGAATGTTCCGGCCGTAATAAACTATACCCTTTCTTATGCTAAAAAAGAGTACAAGAAATCAGTGATCCAGCCTTATTACACGAAAAAGTCTGGCGTTGGTACGGCAAACCTATTTGAAGAAGACAGTGATCTTGAGGTGGATTTCATCGGGCATTTGGAGAAATCAAAGGCGGTCGAATGGTGGTTTAAAAATGGAAAAAGCGACGCAACCTATTTTGCCGTCCCCTATGTTGAAAATGGGGCTGAAAAACCATTTTATGTTGATTTTATCGTAAGGCTGAAGGACGGCCGCCTAGGCCTTTTTGATACCAAGGGCGGAATTTATGCGCAAACCGCTAAGGAGCGCGCGGAAGGATTGGCCGCATACATCAAAGACGAGCACAAAAAAGGCATAAAGTTGTTTGGCGGAATTGTTATCAAAGATAAGAATAGCTGGCGTTATCATGATGGTTTGAATTACGAATACAATCTGAATAACCTAAAAGATTGGAAGTTCTTGGATTTGATATGAGCCCGGAAACCGCAACAAACAAACTATCAATTTACCTCATCAAAGAAGACTACTCGGAGCACAAAGAGATCCTAAAGAATATTGATAAGTTTCAATCAAAAGACATCGCTGGAGCTGGCATTCTTTATTTTGGAGAATCTCATACTTTTACGCCATCCTGGATAGAAAGGTTTTTTGGGTCCACCTTAGGGAATGACATAGAAAAGTTGTTTAGCGCCAGTGCCAAAGCTATTTTCTTAACAAAGATTAAAATCGCCACGGGCAAAGAAAGAGTATTTGCAATCCCGTTTGGCTATGGCTGGACATTTCTTAATCATGGTGTTTGGGAAGAGCGATTTGGCTTGAAAGTAACCCTGAACACTATTGACCCCAACAATTTACGGCGTATTGACAAAAAGAATATGTCATCGGTGCCAAAAGACACCAGCGAACAATTAAGCAGAGAAGGCGTTGCTGCGGATTTCGGCATTGATATTGAACAGGACTTAATCCAATCCATTACCGGCAAAACCAAAGAGGATGGATTTGGAACAACTATTACAGGCAAGGACTCTCTAAGTTTGTCCGTAAAAGTTGATTTATCCAATATCCAAGATTTATTAAAACGGGCATACAAGAAGTATGAAAGCATTGAATATAAAAAAGATTTTGGTTGGATAGATCAAATCTCGGAAGTAAAAGACGCCAAAACAACTGAAAGTCTTAATAAAGGCTTAATTGGCAGCATAAATAACAATGATTATGATAAAGTATGGATGGCCGTTCCGGAATTAGTCGATTGGGCAGACGTTTCCGGGTTTTCCTACAAAAACAACAAGAACGATCTTAAGGCAGACATTATTTTAGCCGACTTTATTTCGGCTTTACCTGATTCAGAAAAGAGCAATTTAAGCTTGGATGCTTTTAATCGCCGCATCTATTGCTTCGGCGCGAGCAGCGATGAATTAAAACATCAGTGGAAGGCATTTAACTGCTTATACTGCGAAATACAAGATGACGTAAAAAAGAAGACATACCTCTTAAGCAATGGTAAATGGTACGAGGTAGAAAATGGCTTTGCCAAGCAAGTAAATGACAGTTATCAGAAGTTAAGAAGTGGCGCCGCTTCAGTTGCTTTGCCGGCTTACAAACATAAAAACGAGAATGAGTATAACGAAGATGCGGCAAGACAAATTAATGACCTTCACTGTATGGATAAAAAGCTAATAAGCCATGGTGGCGGTTATAGTAAAATAGAATTCTGTGATTTATATTCTAGAAATAAAAGATTAATTCATGTAAAACATTATGGTGGGTCCGCAGTATTAAGCCATTTGTTTTCGCAGGGCGTAGTATCTGGCGAATTATTACTTGACGACCAAGAATTTAGGCAAAAGGTGAACGATAAATTGCCAGAAGGCTATAAAATAGTGAGCCCAAAAGACAAGCCTAATCCCTCTGATTATCAGATCATCTTCGGCATAATAAGTTCTTCATCTAAAGAGCTAGAAATACCATTCTTTAGCAAAGTTAGCTTGAGGAACGCCAAAAGAAGGCTGGAAATGTATGGATATAAAGTTTCATTACAAAAGATTGGCATAGAGAAAAATGAAAATGCTAAGAAATAACAGTTTCTAATTAGTATGTGCCCCTTATTAAGAAGCAGCTTTTTCGATTGATGAAGAGGAAAATATGACAAATGCCTAAAGATATTATTTTATTAACTGGAGCAGGTTTTACAAGGAATTATAACGGCTTCCTTTCAAGTGATATGTGGGAGCAGTTCTTTAATAACCCGAAAATGCCGGACAAGCTTAAGAGCCTAATGAGAAGGGGGAGTAGAGGTGACGATGATTATTTTAACTATGAAGATGTAGTGCAGAAAGTAATGGTAGAGGATGATTATCGCGACTCTCGAGATGTGATTAAGGTGATTGTCGAAGAGACCTATAATCGGCAGCAGGAAAACATTAATAGATATGCATCTGATCATGCTTCCTTGGTTGGTAGACTTAAGGATTTCGTTTTTAACCATATCGGCCTCTTTTTCACCCTTAATCAAGATACTTTTGTTGAGAGATATTTGCATGAGCCCAGCACGCAGATTCTTTCGCTCCCATACTTAGAAAACATAAGCTCCCCAAATGATGATGATATCCCCTTTAAGTTGCCTGAACAAAAGGATACCGACGTTGTTTCTATGCCGACATTAAATGGGGATAAGTTTGTTAATTATATTAAACTTCACGGGTCAAAGAATTGGTATGACTCCCAAGGTAAGAATTTCCCAGTTATAGGCAAAAACAAACGAGAATTAATAGATAAAGAACCCCTACTTAAGGCCTATTTTAGTTTGTTTGCCAAGTCCATGTGTGAAGGAAAGAAATTATTGGTGATAGGTTATAGCTTTGCAGATAAACACATAAACGAAATAATCTTACAAGGGATCAGTAAGGGAATGAAGCTATTTGTTATTGATACAATTTCTTCAAGAGATTTTTGGCATAATTTAATGGGAACGTCGGCAAACCCTGTTGCAGCGCTTCTTCATGTCTCAGGTAGCCATAGAAGAATATTGCGAGATATTTGGCCCGGACTTTCTGGATATCTAAGGATAACCAATATCGATGAATTCCTCGGTAGCAGTACAGCAGGACCGAACGAGGCTTTCCCGGTTTTATTTAGTTAGAATATTCAGGAAGCGTTCCTTGATCATATCGAAAATACCGTTTTACGCTAGGTGGTATACTGAGAAGCGGATTTTTCGGGGGTGTGGGGGAGAAAAATCCGCTTCTTCGACAAATTAACGTCTGTGTAAATCCTTCTTCTTGCTACCATGTATGTTGTTGGGTATAATCAGAGGGATGGCTCGGCAAAAAACGGGTCGAGCCAAAATGGGCAGTTAGTTCAGCTGGTTAGAATGCCTCGCTTACACCGAGGAGGTCGCTGGTTCGAGTCCAGCACTGCCCATTCAATTTACCGATGATCAATATCCTGAAATACCTGCGCCGCCAGCTTTGGCCGCCGTCTAGCCGACCAGGGCTGACGGTCGCCGGTTATTTTACCAACCTCCACGGCACGGGAGAAGCGGCCCGGTACTTTGTCGACAATCTCGCCCGCAGTGGAGTCCCCTACTCGCTGGTGAACTACCTGTCCGGCCTGACGCTGGAAGAGAAAGCGACCGAGCCGTACCGCCGTTTTTTCTCCGAGCGGCCGCCTTATCGAAAAAGTCTCCTCTTTATCGACGCCGCGGCGGCCGAGCTTTTTTACCGCAGCTACCCCGCCCTGTTCGGCCCGGGACGCGCCAATTCCGTGGTCTGGTGGTGGGAATACGAGGACGGATTTTCCCCGGTGGCCGACGCGTTGCCGCGTTTCGCCGAAGTCGTCGTCTTCTCCGACTTCATCCGGCGGAACTTCCGGAACATCCTGCCGCCGGGAACGCCGATCACCAAGCTGAAATATCCTTTCCACCGGCCGCCGGTCACCAGCAACCGCGAACAGACCCGGCGCGCGCTGGGCGCGGCGCCGGCCGACCTGCTGGTCGTCTATTCGTTCGATTATTTCAGCAGCTTTGAGCGGAAAAACCCGGAGGGGGCGGTCCGGGCGTTCGCCGCCGCGTTCGCCGGCAAAAAAGACGTAAAAATGGTCCTTAAATCGATCAACGCCGACTCCTTCCCCGCAAAACAGGCCCGGCTCCAGGACCTGGTCCGGCAATACCGGCTGGAGGAGACCGTTTCGCTGATCGATGAACCGTACGGCCGGGGCCGGCTGGTCGAGCTGCTCAACGCGGCCGATTGCTATTTATCCCTCCACCGGGGCGAAGGGCTCGGGCTGGGGATGCTCGAATCGATGTCGCTCGGCAAGGCGGTGATCGCCTCCAATTACGGGGGCAACACCGAGTTCATGAACAAGGATAATTCGCTGCTGGTGAATTGCCGCCGGACGGCGGCCCGGGACGAACTGCCCGCTTACAAGAATGTGACGGTTTGGGGAGAACCGGACCTCGAGGAAGCGATCGCTCACCTGCGCTTGCTCTATGAGCGCCGGGACCTGGCCCGTTCCCTGGGCGAGCGGGCGCAACGGCACATCGAAAGCGATTATTCCCTGGCCGATTGGACCAATGATTTTAACGCCTGGTTTTCGCGCCCACTCCCGCCTGCCGCAGCTCGTTGATCAGCTTGGCGGTCCGGATCTCCCGGCCCAGGCCGGTCAGATGATAGCTCGTATCGTAAAACAGCTTATCCGGGAACACGTATCCCTGCAGCGCGCCCACGATCTTGATCTTCAGCCCTTGACGCATTTGCCGCTCTACCCCGGATATTAAGGCCCGGTTACGGCGGTAAAAGGTGGCAGCGGTGCTGGGATAACAATAGTAAACCGTTACCGATCGGCGGCGGGCATAATCCGCGAAACGGTTGATCTGCCGGATATTTTCCTCATAGCTGAACGGCTGCATCCGGTAATGATCGATGGTCATCCCTTGCCGTCTGGCTACGTATAACTTGACGTCGCCGTAACGATTTAAAGCTGTTTCCTTGTAAGCCTCATCCAAGCCTTCCCCCTCTTGCGAAGTTTTTTTCACGATCTCGTCCAGTCGCAATGGGATCCGTTCGATCACCCGCCGCTGCGCGACGGCAAACAGCAGGGCCGTCCGGTCCAACAAATTAAGCTCAACATATTTCTCGAGCGCCGGATGTGACTGCAGCATTAAGGCCAATGCGTTAAGGTCCGCTTTGCCGTCATAATATTCGGTGGAGACCAACACGGTATCGCCCGGCTTCAGGTCCTGCTTAACTTCGTTCAATTCATAGGCGACGCCAAGCCCGGCATTAAGCGCCATATTGACCACCGGACGCCCGAACGCCCTTTCCAGCCGCCGGCTGTCGACCCCGAACACGAGATTGGACCCGCCGACTAAAATAATCTTCGGCGACTTGAGCGCCTCCAGGCGGCGGTGTTTATTGACGATTAAGGCATAATAGTCGTTTAAGGCGGACGCCGGCGGCAAATAAACCGCGATCAGCCAGCAGCCCGCCAACACCAGCGCGGCCATTAACATTATTTTCGCGATGAATATTTTCATGTCAAAATTGGAAATAAATGAACTGGTAGTTCCGGTCGAACGCCCCGAACAAGATAATGCTCATGATCAGCCCGTAGTACAGCGCCCACCGAACGACCGGCGGCAGGCGCCTGACCCGGGCGATAATGCTCCCTCGCCGCTGGATCAGCTCAACTATCAACAACACCATGATCCCCAACCAGGCAAGCAAGAACGGCCGCAATCCCTTGCGGGCCAGCATCAGACCGAAGAACCGGTAGTTATCGAGATTATTAACCATGTAAACGTAGCCGGTCGGCAGCCGCCTGATCACGCAAAGCGCGTCGCTTAAACTGGACGCCCGGAAAAATATCCAGGCAAAACCGACCAGGCAAAAAATGCCCGCCGCCCTGACGAACCGCGCATTGACCGCCAAGCCGATCCGGCGGGCGGCGCTTTCGGCGACGTAATATAGGCCGTGAAGCATCCCCCAGATCACGAAGGTCCAATTCGCCCCGTGCCACAGGCCGCTCAAAAGAAAAGTGACCATGATGTTGAACTCCCAGCGGCCAAACGGCACCCGGTTGCCGCCGAGCGGAATGTAGACGTAATCGCGGAACCAGGTCGAAAGCGAAATGTGCCAGCGCTGCCAGAACTCGCCGATCGACTTGGCGAAATACGGCCGCTTGAAGTTTTGCATCAGGCGAAAGCCCATCACCTTGGCCGCGCCGACGGCGATGTCCGAGTAGCCGGAAAAATCGCAATAGACCTGAAAGGCGAAAAAGAACGTGGCGGTCAGCAGCGCGATGCCGAATTGGTCGTTGGGGTGCTTATAGACCGCGTCGACGTAGTAGACCAGCCGGTCGGCAACGACCACTTTCTTGAACAAGCCCCAGGCCATCAGCTTTAAGCCGTCGGTCACCCGCCGGTAGTCGAACCGGTGGTGTTCGTAGAACTGGTGGAGCATGTGCCCCGGCCGCTCGATCGGCCCGGCGACCAGCTGGGGATAGAACATCACGTAAAGGGCGTAGATCCCCAGGTTATGCTCCGCTTTCTGTTTTCCCCGGTAAACTTCGATCACGTAGCTTAAGCTCTGGAAAGTGTGGAACGACAGGCCGATCGGTAAGATCAAACTAAGGGCCGGAACCGGGTAGTTCCAGTGAATGAGGCCCGCCAACCGGGACAGATTGGCGTTAAAAAACCCGTAATACTTAAAGACGAACAGGACCAAACAAGTGGAAACGATGCTGAGGAGCAGAAAATAGCGTTTCCGGTCAGCCGCCGCCCGCTCGATCATGATCCCGGCGGCATAATCGATCGCGATCAGGACAAAGAGGATCAGCAGATAGGCAGGGATGAACGCCGCGTAAAAAACGCAGCTGGCGACCAGCAGCATGAACCAGCGATAACGCTGCGGCAGGATAAAATAAAGAACGGTCACGACCGGGAAGAAGAACGCGAATTGTAAAGAATTAAAGAGCATCGGTCTTTATTCCGCCAGGATATCCTGCCTCACCTTCGCCAGCATCCGCACAAAGAAACGGAGGTTATGGATGGTGAGCAGGTGCATCGCCGAGATCTCCCGCGCCCAGAAGAGGTGGCGGATAAACGCTTTGGTAAAGTTCTGACAGGCATAACAGTCGCACTCCGGGTCGATCGGGGTAAAGTCGCGTTCGAACTTGTTCAGCCGGATGCTCGTTTTCCCTTCATAGGTCAGGAACGAACCGTGCCGGGCCAGGCGGGTCGGGATAACGCAATCGAACATGTCCGCTCCCAGTTTGACCGCTCCCAAGACATCCTGGGCATACCCTACTCCCATCAGATGGCGCGGCGCTTTGTCCGGCAGGATATCGGTCACCGCGCCCAGCATGTCGAACATCTCCGGCTGCGGTTCGCCGACGGACAACCCGCCGATCGCGTAGCCGGGAAAGTCCAATTCGGCGATCTGCTGTGCCGATCGTATCCTTAAATCTTTATAAGTCGACCCCTGCACTATCCCGAACAGCGTCGGCGACTCGTGACCCGCGACCCACGACTTCGAGCGTTTGGCCCAGGCCGTTGTTCTAACCAGGGCCTCTGCGGCCAATTTCTTATCGCACGGATAAGCGACACATTCGTCCAGCGGCATCATTATGTCCGACCCGAACGCTGTTTGGATCTCCAGGACCTTCTCCGGAGTCAGGAAGATCTTTGCCCCGTCGATATGGGAGGTGAAGTCGACTCCCTCATCAGTCACTTCCCGCATGTGCGCCAGGGAAAAGACCTGGAAACCGCCCGAATCGGTCAGGATCGGTTTGTCCCAGCTGATGAATTTGTGGAGACCGCCTGCTTCTTTGATCAGTTCCGGCCCGGGACGCAGGTTAAGATGGTAGGTATTGCTCAGGATGATCTCGGCGCCGATCTCCTGCAGGTCGCGCGGGGTCATCGTTTTAACGGACCCCTGCGTTCCGATCGGCATGAAGGCCGGCGTGTTGACGACGCCGTGCGGCGTGTGGAGCTTGCCGACGCGGGCTTTTGACTTTTTGCTCTTGGCGACGATCTCGAATTTATATGGCATCTCTATAATATTAGCATGGCGTCGCCGAAAGAGAAGAAGCGGTATTTTTGCTCGACCGCCTCCCGGTACGCTCGCTTGATAAAATCTTTGCCGGCAAAAGCGGAGACGAGCAGAATCAGGCTCGTCCGCGGCCAGTGGAAGTTGGTGACCATGGCGTTAACGATCTTGAATTTGTAGCCGGGGTAAATAAATAAGTTCGTCTCCCCTGCGCGCCCCTGGCTAAGCGACTCCAGCGTCCGGACGCTCGTCGTGCCGACGGCCACGATCCGCTTCGCCTTTTTGACCGCCTCGACCGTCTCCTTGCCAACCTCGTAATGCTCCGAGTACATGGTATGGTCTTCCACGTTCTCCGTGTAGATCGGCTTGAACGTCGCCAGGCCGGTGTGGAGGGTAACGTGCGCGACGCCAACGCCTTTTGCCTGCGCCCTGGCCAACAGCTCCGGCGTAAAATGCAGCCCCGCCGTCGGCGACGCCGAGGCGCCTTCTTTCTTGGCGTAAACCGTCTGGTATCTAGCCGTCAGTTCCTCCGTTCGGTCGCCAGGCTCGTTGATGTAAGGCGGCAGCGGGATCTCCCCGCTCCGCCTCATAAAGCCCTCGAGGTCGCCGGTGAACCGCATGATCTGTTCCCCGCTGTCGGTTTTCTCCAGCACCGTCCCGGCAGCCTGCCCGTCGCCAAAGATCACGCCGGAGCCGACGCTCAATCTTTTACCCGGTTTTACCAGACACTCCCAGATATTTTTCTGCGGGTCGATCAGTTTAGCCAACAGGACCTCGACCTTAGCGCTCCCGTCCGCTTTCCGGCCGACCAGGTTCGCGGGGATGACTTTGGTGTCGTTCACGACCAGCAGGTCGCCGGGGAGCAGATAGTCGACGAGGTCGGAAAAATGCCGGTGCTCGATCGTTTGCCGCGCGCGGTCAAGCACCATCAGGCGCGACGCGTCGCGCTTTTTGGCCGGTTCATGAGCGATCAGCTCGTCCGGTATCTGGAAATCAAACTCCGAGGTTTTCATAGAATAAAATCGGGGCGGCGGGATTCGAACCCACGATCTCTACCACCCCAAGGTAGCGCCTTAGACCAAGCTGGGCCACGCCCCGATAATAAACTACCTGCGCCAGATGATATTAAGCAAAATTGTCAGCACCAGGCTGACCAGGACCATCGTCACGAAGGGGACGTAGATCGTCAGGCCTTCGCGCCGCCAGACGAAGTCACCCGGCAGTTTGCCGAACCACGGGACCTTGGCCACCAGGATAAAGAAACCGCCGATCAGGACCGTGACGACCCCGATGTAGACCAGCATCCTGCCGAGTGATTCGTACGCCATTTTATTTCAACTCAAAACGGACCGGGACCTCGAACCAGCTGGCCAAAGCGCCGCTCCCCTGGGTCGCGGGCGAGAACGTCCACTGCGCGACCGCCTGGGCCGCCGCCGCGTCGAGCTCTTTGACCCCCGAAGAAAGCTTGGTCTCGATCTTTTCCGCCCGGCCGGTCAAGCCGACGTAAACCGCCAGCAGGACAGTTCCCTGGGTCCCCCGCTCCAGCGCGGCCGCCGGATATTCGGGCAGGACCTTGAACGTGACCGACGGCGGGACGATCGGCAGCGGCACAGCCGGGCTAACGGGCGCCGGCGCGGCGACTGCCGGGCGGGCTTTGGTCAGGACAACGGGGGCCGCGGTGGTGCGGACCGTCACTGCTTCGCCATAGAAGACCGGGACCGGCCGGGCCGCGGTCTGCGGCCGGACCAGGTAAGTTGCCGCGGACGCCGCCAGGGCGACGAACAGGCAGAGGACGAGATTTTGCGCGTTGATCGTTTTTGCTTTGATCATGGTTTTCACTCCTTATTATAGCAGACTAAAATACCCATTTCACGCCGAGCGAATAAGTCCGCCCCGGCATCGGGTAGCCGCGCGCGGCGAAGGTCGCCGGGTCGTTCCCTATCGCTTCGCTGTATTGCTCGTCAAAAAGATTGCGGCCGAGCAGCTCGACCTCGAACCCGCTGACCACGCCGGCCAGCCGGAGATCGACCACGGTATAAGGAGGGAGCACGATCGTATTATAGGTATCGGCGAACCGCTCGCCGACGTACTTGACCAGCAGGCTGCTGCCGCCCAGCGTCACGCCGACGTTGTACTTGTTCTGCGGCGTGTAGCGGATGGTCTTGCCGACGGCGGCCGCGTCGAAGTCCTTTTTATTGACCGCCTTCTGGTAAGTGTAATTGACAAAGGCCGTCCCCCGGTCTTCGATCCCCCGGGAGAGCTCGAACTCCACCCCTTCCATGTCGGCCTGGCCGATGTTCTTCGCCCGCGTCGCGGTCAGCGAGCTCTGCCAGTCCCAGAGGATCAGGTCGGTGACCGTGGTGGCGTAATAACTGAGCTTGGCGAAAGAATTCCCGCCCAGCCGGCGTTCCAGGCCGAGCTCGTAGGTCTGGGAACGTTCCGGCTTTAACGCGGTATCGCCGAACATCCAGCCGTCGTTAAAGTAGAGCTCGTTGAGCGTCGGCGCGCGGAAGGCGGTGCCGGCCGACGCGCGCAGGGTCATCCCGGCGCTCGGCTGGTAGGCGATGCCGACGCGGGGATTGACGGAGGTCCCGGCCGTGGTATGTTTGTCGCCGCGCAGACTGGCCGTCAGCTGGTAGCGCCGGCCGACGGTAAAAGTGTCCTCCGCGTAGACGGCGTAGTTCCTGATCGTGTGGTCGCCCGCCATCGTCGTCCGGCCGCGGTCTTCGCGCGCTTCGACACCGTAAACGAGCGAGTCG
This sequence comes from Candidatus Margulisiibacteriota bacterium, assembly GCA_041650855.1. Classification (NCBI taxonomy): domain Bacteria; kingdom Bacillati; phylum Candidatus Margulisiibacteriota; species Candidatus Margulisiibacteriota bacterium. The sequence continues at coordinate 893,621 of JBAZKJ010000001.1, read as the reverse complement.
ATCGCCTGCTGGAATTCCAGGCCGGTCTGCCAGGTCTGGTTCCGGCTCGCGCCGAAAATATAGGGGGAGAGGTTCTGGTCGGCGGTGTTTTGAAAAGCGCGCAGCTGGTAGTCGCCGACCTTGCAGGCCACGGCGACGTTGGTATTCTGGTCTTTTTGCCGGTCGCTCGGCTCGGTCGCCGAAGACGGGTCAGTTTCCGACGTCGGCACTCCCGGCACCCCTTTATCGGCGTCGTAAAAAGCGTAATCAACGGCCACTTCACCGATCCCGAGCGGGGCGGCGACCTTGCCGGCCACGTTGGTCGCGGCGTAATCGCCGTTCCGCCGGAAACCGTCGCTCCGGATCGAGGCGAGATTGACCGAGTAATTGCCGCCGGCCAGCGCCAGGCGGTATTTGCGCTCGCCCAGCGAGCCGGTCGTGACGGAGAGCGTCCGATCGGCCGCGGCCGGTTTTTTGGTGATGATGTTGATCGCGCCGGAGACCGCGTCGGAGCCGTAGACCGCGGAGAGCGGCGCCCGCACGACCTCGATCCGCTCGATGTCGTCGGTCGCGATATCGCCCAGGTCGACCATGCCGAGCGCCGGCGAATTCAGGCGCCGGCCGTCCAGCAGGATCACGACCTGCGAAGCGTTGGCGCCGCGCAGGCGGACCGCATTGAGCGAACCGGGCGCGCCGTACGACTGGGAATCGACCCCGGCGACCGTCCGCAACGCTTCCCCGACCGTGCGGAACGGTTTTAACTGCTCGGCCGTGATGACCGACGTGTTCCAGGGAGACCCTTGGGAAAGCTGGGGCAATCTGGCGGCGGTCACGACGACCTCTTCACCGTAAAAGCGGGGGGCATCGAGCGCCAGCGCGGCATTACAGAAGAGAACCAAGAGGCAAAGCAAGCCAATACGTTTTAACATCTCCATACTCCTTTTATTTTGAAGTACGGAGTTCGCGGGACAACTCCACTTCCGGCGCAAGGCAGGATTAGAACCTGCTGATTAACTAATTACTCTCCCGTTGAGTAACTTGCCCGGAAACCACGATCACGATCTCGCCTTTGACGTTCTTCGCCGCTAACTGTTCGGCCACCTCCCCCGCCGTTCCCCGGATGACTTCTTCGAACTTCTTGGTCAACTCGCGGCAAACGGCTATTTGCCGGTCGCCCATTATAGCATGGATCTCCCGCACCGTTTTGACGACCCGGAACGGCGATTCATAAATAATGAGCGAGCCCTCTTCCGCCAGCGCCCGCTCCAGCGCCTTCCGTTTTTTCCCCGGTTTCTTCGGCAGAAATCCCAGGAACAAAAAACGATCGGTCGGCAAACCGGAAACGGCCAGGGCCGCCAGCGAAGCCGACGGCCCGGGAATGGCTTCAACCCGGATGTTCTGCTCCACAGCGGCCTTGATGATCTCCTGCCCCGGGTCCGAGATCCCCGGCATGCCCGAATCGGAGATCAGGGCGATGTTCTTGCCCAGCTGGAGCTGTTCGAGCAAATGCGGCGTCTTTCCTTTGATGTTAAATTTATGATAAGAGGTCAGCGGCGTGTTGATCTGGTATTTCATTAATAGAATTTTACTGTGGCGGGTATCTTCGGCGGCGATCAGGTCGACCTCCGAGAGGATCCGGACGGCGCGGAAGGTGATGTCTTCCAGGTTGCCGATCGGCGTGGCAACGATAAAAAGCGTGCCGGCCATGCGCGGCTAAGTCTGCGGCGGTTCGGCCGCGCTCGGGCCCGATTCGACCTGGACCCGGCCGTGGTAGGTCGCCCCTTCTTCGATGACGATCCGGCCACCGGACAGGTCGCCGTGGACCCGGCCGGTCTTGCAGACCTCCAGAGTCTCTTTGGCGTAAATGTTGCCGTCGACCCGGCCGGAAACGCTGACGGTCCCGCCGTGCAGCTCGCCGACCACTTTACCGCTGGGCGCAATGATCACTTCGCCGTCGGCCTTGACCGCGCCTTCGAACTCGCCGGCCACGTTGACCGAGCCTTTGGAGATCAGCTCCCCCTTGATCCGGGCGTTCTCGCCGATGATCGAATCCATCCCTCCACTGAGGAGCGGGGGCCGTTTAGCGTTGGCAAACATTCCCATGGTTTATTCCCTCCAGAGCCGGCTGGCGGTCATCATGTTCAGGTCCAGGAACGCCACCGGATTGATCGGCCGGTCGTAGCGGCGGACCTCGTAATGCAGGTGCGGGCCGGTGGTCCAGCCGGTCGTGCCGACGTAACAAACGATCTGGCCTTTCTTAATGCGCTGGCCGACCTTGACCGCGTAATTGGAGTTGTGGGCGTAGAGCGTGGCCACGCCGTGGCCGTGGCTGATCTCGACGGTTTTCCCGTAGCCGTGGCGCCAGCCGGTGTAGGTCACGACGCCGGGAGCGGTCGCGCGGACCCCCGCGCCGTAGCCGGCCTGGATATCTACCCCGGTGTGCATCCCGCGCCAGGGGTAGCGGCGATAACCGAAGAAAGAGACCAGCCGCCCGTAGATCGGCCAGGTCGACGGGGTTGCCGCGTAGCGGGAGCGGACAAAGCTGACCCACTGGAGCAATTCTTCGTGGCTTTTCCGTTTTTGCGCCAACCGCTCTTCCGCTTTCTCCAGGAGATAGTTGACCTTTTCCGCGGTCGGGACCGTGGTCCGCACTTCCTTGATCTCCCACCCTTTCAGGCCAAGCTGTTTACGCAGTTCATTGTCCTTTTTGACCAGTTCGTCGATCTGGCGGGCGACTTTGTCGGTCTTGGCCGAAAAAGAGCTGATCACCGCCTCCTGCTGTTTGTTCTTGGAGACCGTGTCGGCATAGTCGACCAGCCGGCGGGAAAGGAGAGTTGAGTAGACTATCGAGGAACCGACGACCAGGAGGAAAAAGCAGGTCAGGGTCACGGCTGTGTACACCCAGCTCGCGGGAAGCTTGATGCTGACCGGCTTCCCCCGGGCATCATGGGGTACGACCATGATGGTATAAAACCTTTGCTTTTTAGTATTCTTATCCATAATTATTAAATATCGGGGCGAGAGGATTTGAACCTCCGACCTCACGGTCCCGAACCGTGCGCTCTACCAAGCTAAGCTACGCCCCGACAAGGGTCATTCTATCATTTATTGAATGTTTTGGCCAGAGATTCCTGGATAGTCAGCTCGTTACCGGCCAGGAAACGCTTGATATCCTGCCGGTGGACATAAAAAACCAAAACCGCATTGACGATCGCCCAAACGATGTAGGGGAAACGCCAGAATCCCATCCACATGATCAAAGGGAGGAGAAGAAAAGTTAACAGCGAACCGGGAATGAACCGCTGCAGGATCAGCATGCAGAACACCCACAGCAGGATGATGATGCCGGCAAAAAACGGATCGAGCCCGATCAGGATTCCGCCGGTCGTGGCAACCCCTTTTCCACCCCGAAAACCGAGGAAAACGGGAAAATCGTGGCCCAGAACGACCGCCAGGGAGGAAAAGACGATCCCCCAGTCGTTCAGACCGAGCCAGCGCGCGATCACGACCGCCAGGATCCCCTTGGCGGTATCGCCGATCACCGCCAGGACCGCCGCCAGTTTCCCGGCCACGATCAAAGCGTTGGAGGCACCGACATTGCCGGTCCCGGCCTGGCGCGGGTCGACGCCGCGGCGGAGCCGGGAAAAGATGTAACTAAAGGGGATCGAACCGATCAAATAACAGGCCAGAAGGGAAGCCGCTAAGGTCATGCCACCTTTTCGAGGCCGAACGCTTTATGCAGGATCTGGACCGCCTTTTTCCCCTGATCGGACTTGATGATGCAGGAGATCTTGATCTCGGAAGTGCTGATCATCTGGATATTGATCTTTTCCGCCGACAGAGCGGCGAACATTTTTGAAGCCGTGCCCGGCTGGCTGACCATGCCGATGCCGACCAGGGAGATCTTGCAGACCTCGGGATCGGAAATGACCCCTTCCGCCCCCAGCTCTTTGGCGACCTTTTCGGTGATCGCCACCGCTTTTTTCAGCTCCGGCATATCAACGGTAAAGGCCATGTCCGCCTGGGAGCCGGCGGTATTGATCGACTGGACGATCATGTCGACGTTGATCTTTTCCGCGGCCAGCGCGCCGAACAGCCTGGCGGCCGTCCCCGGCTTGTCCGGCACTTTAAAGATCCCGATCTTGGCGATATTCTCATCCAGAGCGATACCCCGGACCGCTTCTTTCTTTTCCATTTTGCCACCTTCCTCAATGATTCGTTCCGGGGACATGATATAGGTCCCCTCGCCTTCTTTCTGGCTGCTGCGCAGATGGATGACCATGTCGTAGATGCTGGCGCATTCGACCGAGCGCGGGTGCAGGACCTGCGCGCCCAGGCTAGCTAACTCCAGCATCTCCTCGTAAGAAACATATCTCAGTTTCCGCGCTTCGGGACAGATCCGCGGATCGGTCGTATAAACGCCGTCCACGTCGGTATAAATGTCGCAAACCTGGGCGTGGAGCGCCGCGGCGATCGCCACCGCCGAGGTGTCGGAACCGCCCCGGCCGATCGTGATGATATCTCCTTTGCTGTCCACTCCCTGGAAACCGGTGACCACCACCACTTTGCCCGCCTTCAACTCCCGCTTGATCCGGTCGAGCTTCACGTCTTTGATCCGGGCCTTCTGGTAAATATCTTCGGTCACCACGCCGGCCTGACCGCCGGTCAGGGAAACGGCCGGGCAACCTTGCGCCTGCAGCGCCATCGCCAGGAGAGCGGCGGAAACCTGTTCGCCGGTCGAGACGAGCATGTCGTATTCGCGCGGATCGGGATTATCGGTCACCTGGTGCATCAGCGAGATCAGTTCGTCGGTCTCCTGCCCCATGGCGGAAACGATGACGACGACTTCGTAGCCGTTGTCTTTGACCTCTTTGACCCGCCGGGCGACTTGCTTGATCTTTTCCGGGCTGCCAACCGAGGTCCCGCCGTATTTGTGGACGATGACTTCCATGACGGTCAAATTATAACATATGCTGAAATTGCCGTCCATTTGCCCCGAAAAATAACCGTTATGAGGATCTCGGCAATGCTCCCGGCGATCAAGCCGCCTGGCGGAACTCCCGTCCCCCAGGCCAGCAAGGACTACATCCGGCAGCGGATCGTCCGGGACATTCGGGCCAAAGGCCGGATCTCTTACCGCGAACTGCTGACGACGCTTTCGTACGACCCGGACCAGGGGTTCTACACCAAGCATCTCCTGATCGGCAATCGGGCCGGACGCGACCACTTCACCACCCGGCCGCTCGAGTTCGGCCCGCACTACGGCTGGGCGTTCGGCCGCCGTTTCCAGCGGTTATTCGAGCTGGCAAATTTCCCGGCCGGCAAACTGGACCTGGTCGCGCTCGGCGACGGGACCGGCGAATTTTTCTTCGATATCCTGCAGCAACTGAAGCGGAACATCGACCTCTTCCCGCGGCTGGAACCGACCAGCATTGAACTGACCGAACGCTTTGCCCGCCAGCAAAAGGCCCGGCTTGCCCCCTGCGGGGTCAAGGTCATCAACGACTCCTCCCTGGCGATCGACCGCCACCTGCCAAAACTGACCGGGATCGTCTACGCCCACGAAATGCTTGACCAATTCCCCGTCCACAAGGTCTCGACCTTGCGGGGGAAGCTCTACGAACACTACTTGACCATCACGAACGACGAACTCAGGGAGGAGATCGGGCCCCCTGCCGACCCGCTGCTCGCCGAATACTTCGCGGTCACCGGGCCGCTCCCGCGCGACAGTTCCCCCCGGATGGTTAACTTGGACGCCTTCCGCTTTCTCGCCAATCTGGCCAAGAGCCTGGAGCAAGGATTGGTTTTCCTGATCGATTACAACCGGCAAAGCCCGAAATTGCACGGGATCAAATATACCCGCTTCGGCCGGCACGTCGCGCTCGAGCCGGAAACGGTCGACGCGGCGATCGGCCGGGACGTGACGACCGACGTCGACTTCGCCGCGTTAAAAAAGATCGCCGGTCATTTCGGCCTGCAGGTGTTGTTCGAGGTCAACGATTACGAATTTCTGGAGGGGACGATCGCGCCGTCGTATAAAGATGTCCTGGGCGCTCCGATGCGGGTCTTAGCGCTCGGCAAGACGCAGGGCGCGGACCTCGGCTGGGGTCAGCTCTTCCACTTTGCCAAGCGGCAATTTTCCTAGGACAACCTTGCCGATCCTGGTCCGCCGCAGGCTGACGACCTGATTACCAAGCGCCTCCACCATCTTCCTGATCTGCCGGTTCTTTCCCTCTTTCAAGATGATCCGGAACGAGTACGGGCCGAGCAGCGTCACTTTGGTCGGTAACGTTTTTTCGCCGGCGATCACGACCCCCTGCTCAAGCAGCTGCAGCTCGCGGCCGGTGACCGGCGACTCGAGACAGACTTCGTACTCTTTTTCGTGTTCGTAGCGCGGGTGCATCAGCTCGTTGGCCAGCTCGCCGTCATTGGTCAAAATGATCAAGCCTTCCGACCCCATATCGAGGCGGCCGACCGGGTAAAGCCGCTCATCGATCTCTTTGACCAGATCAAGGACCGTCCGCTCCCCCTTCTGGCTGACGCAGGAGCTGGCGTAACCGCGCGGTTTGTTCAGCTTTAAGTAGATCTTTTTGCTTTCGGGTTTAACGCTCCGGCCTTCGACCCGGACTTTATCCTTGTCCGGATCGACTTTCGTCCCCATGGCGGTGACGACCAGGCCGTTGACCGACACTTTGCCGGCCCGGATCAGCTCTTCGGCCTTGCGGCGGGAAGCAACGCCGCAGCTAGCGAGATATTTCTGCAAGCGCTCGCTCATAAGCGTTATAGACCTCCTCGTTAAATAACACGAACAAAACCCTGGCGATCAACTTATTTCCCTTCAAGAACTCGCTGACCGCCCTGGTCGCGAGCGGCGCCGCCTCGGCTAACGGGTAGCGGTAAGCGCCGGTGGAAATTGACGGAAAAGCGATCGTCCTGACGCCGTGCTCAACCGCCAGCTTAAGGCTTTCGACATAACAACTGCGTAATAATGCGGATTGATCCTTATTCTCGCGGTAAATAGGGCCGACCGTATGGATAACGTACTTTGCCGGCAAATTCCCGCCGGCAGTGATCATCGCTTTCCCGGTCGGCAAGCGGCCGTGCTTGGCGACGTAAGTTTTGCACTCTTCGAGGATCTGCGGTCCGCCAGCGCGGTGGATCGCGCCGTCCACCCCGCCCCCGCCCATTAGCGAGGAGTTCGCCGCGTTGACGATGGCGTCAACCTGTTGGGCGGTGATGTCCCCTTTAACCAGTTCGATCAAAGGAGCGGCGCCGACCAGACGTCGTTGAGAAAGCCGGCGGCCGGAGTTTTCTGGTTCTTGCCGCCGATCACCCAGAGCTTGTTATTATAGACCAGGCAGACGTGTGCGAAGCGCGGCGCGTACCTGGCACTGCATTCCGCCGTGCTCCAAACCGCTCCGTCGGTGGACAGCCAGAGATCATCAAAATAGTAGTGGGTCGCACCATAATAATTATAGCCGCCGGTTACGACGATCCGGCTGCTGCCGTTCACGGTCGCCGTGACCGCCCGGTGCCATTCCCGCGCCGTCGCGGAATTCCCCGTCGGGGTGGCGGCCGCCGCCCGGATATTGCCGGCCTCGGTCCAACTGCTCCCGTCGGTCGAATACCAGGCGGTATCCCAGATCTTGCTCGGGTATTCGTTGCCGCCCAAGAGCCACATTTTTCCGCCCTGCACGGTGCTGGCGTGCCGGCAGCGGTTGCCAAAAGTGGCGCTCGCCGTCACTTCGGTGAAGGTCACGCCGTCGTCGGACGACCAAACCTTTGAATAAGGTTCTCCATCTTCTGACCTATTACCGCCGATGACCCACAATTTGCTGTTATAAACCAGCGCAGCGAGATCGCAAACTCTGTCAATTTGGCCGACCGACGCGGCCTCCCAGGTCAGGCCGTCGACGGAAGACCAGATCTCGCTTGTCGCCTGATAGGTCGCCTGACCGCCGATCACCCACAGCTTACCTTTAAAAACCACGGATGCCTGCATCATCCGGCCGCTAAAGCCGCCTAAGCCGGCCAGATCCCAGGTCTCGCCGTCAGACGAAGACCAGACTTCATTAGTGTACGTGCCGTCCGCCAGCTTTCCGCCGATCATCCACATTTTACCGGCAAAGACGGCGCCCGCCGAATAAGCGCGCGCGCCGGAAGTAAAGGCGGCGGCGGTTTTTTGGGTCCAGGTCCAGACCGGTACGGTAGTCGTAGTAGTCGTAGTCGTGGTAGTTGTGGTAATGGTGGTAACGGTGGTAGTAGTTACGGCGGCAGTCGTCGAAGTCGTGGCCGGGGCGGTCGTCGTGGTAGTGACCGGCATGTCGCTGCCCCCGCCGCCGCAACCGAAGAAAATGAAAGCCCCTCCCAGCAAAAGCGCGCCGAATAAGGCGAACGACAGGCCGATCACGGTTTTTGGCTTCACTTTTTCACTCCTCATTATTGATATTATACCCTTTTTCCGTTAAAATGATTATATCATGCCGCAAGACCATTCTTTCGATATCGTCAGCAAACCGAACATGCAGGAGGTCGACAACGCCCTCCAGATGGCGGTCAAGGAGCTTGCCAACCGCTTCGATTTCAAGGGGTCGGTCAGCAGCATCACCAAGGGCGGGGAAAAAGGCGACATCATCAAGCTCGTCTCCGAAGACGAGTTCAAGCTGAAGAACGTCGCGTCGATCCTCAACGAAAAGCTCGCCCGCCGGCAGATCCCGCTCAAGTTCTTTGAGCCCGGCAAGATCGAGGAAGCGCTCGGCGGCACCGTCAAGCAGGACATCACGATCAAGCAAGGCATTCCGCAGGAAAAAGCCAAGGAGATAACGAAGCTGATCAAGGCTTCCGGCCTCAAGGTCCAGGCCCAGATCCAGGGGGACGAGATCAGGGTCTCGAGCAAGAAACTGGACGACCTGCAGGCCGTGATCGCGCAGATCAAAGCGGCGAACCTGCCGCTCGCCCTCTCCTTCGTGAACTACCGCTAATACCGTGGAAAACATCCTCGATAAAACCTTGAACGAGCTCCAGGCGCAATTTACCGAGCGGCACTGGCCGGTCTTCCGGGCGAAACAGCTCTTTGCCTGGCTGCACAAAAAAGTGACGTTCGACTTTGACCTGATGACCGACCTGGCCAAGGAGTCCCGGGCGGAGCTGAAAACGCTCTATGCCATCTATTTGCCGACCGTCAAAAAAGTCGTCAAATCCCGGGACGGGACCAAGAAATACCTGTTCGCCCTCAAGGACGGCAAACTGGTCGAAAGCGTGCTGCTCAAGGACGGCGCCGGCCGGAAAACGGTCTGCCTCTCGACCCAGGCCGGCTGCCAGCTCAATTGCGCTTTCTGCGCCACCGGCGGCAGCGGGTTCAAGCGGGACCTGACCCCGGCCGAGATCATCGGCCAGGTCTACCGGATCGCCGAGGGCGGCCCCGATATTTCCAATATCGTTTACATGGGAATGGGCGAGCCGTTCCTGAACTACACCAATGTCCTTAAAAGCCTGCAGCTGTTGACCGCCAAGGAAGGGGCGAACTTCGGCCAGCGCAAGATCACCGTCTCCACTTGCGGGATACCGGAAGGGATCATGAACTTTGCCGACCAGGAGCTGCAAGTCCGCCTGGCGGTCTCGCTCAATTCCGCCGACGACAAGGTCCGCTCCCAGCTGATGCCGGTCAACCGGCAATACTCCCTCGCCCGGCTGCGCGCCGCGATCGATTACTATCTTCAGAAGACCGGACGGCGGATAACCCTGGAATACGTCATGCTCGACGGCGTCAACGACCGCCAGTCCGACCTGCAGGCGCTCCGTAAGTTCTGCGCCGGGCTCGACGTCCACGTCAATTTGATCCCTTTCAATCCCTGCGGCAATAAATACCGCCCGTCCAAGCGCGCCGCCATCCATCATTTCCTCAACGGCCTCGCCGCCGCCAAGATCAACGCCGTGATGCGTCAGAGCAAGGGGCAGGATATCCTGGCCGCCTGCGGACAACTCGCCGGCAAAGCGGCATGAAAGCCTATTTCATCTCGCTCGGCTGTCCCAAGAACCTGACCGACACGGAAGTCCTGATGGGCAAACTGACCGCGGCCGGTCACGCAGTCGTTAAAACACCGGCTAAAGCCGACATTATTATCATCAACACTTGCGCTTTTCTCCAGACCGCCCGTGACGAAGCGATCGCGACGATCAAAGAGATGGCCAAATGGCGAAAAAAAGGGAAGAAATTATATATTTCCGGATGTCTCCCCAAGACCCGTGACGCGCAACTCGTGACCCGTGACATTGATGGCGAGATCGATTCGATCGGCCTCTTCAATTACTGCACTCCCCGGATCAAAGCGACCCCGCCCTGGTACGCTTACGTCAAGATCGCCGAAGGGTGCAATAATTACTGCGCTTACTGCCTGATCCCCCGGATCCGGGGGCGGCTCAAGTTCCGCCCGGCGGCCGACGTGCTCGCCGAGATCAAGGGATTGGCCAAAAGGGGGGTCAAGGAAGTCATCCTGATCGCCCAGGATACGACCGCCCACCCCGGCCTGCCCGATATCCTGGCAGGCGCGGCGAAAGTTCCGGGGCTCCGCTGGCTCCGGCTGATGTACGCCCACCCCGCCCATTTGACCGACCGGGTCATCGATTTGATCGCCAAAGAGCGGAAAATCGTCAAGTATATCGACTTGCCAATCCAGCACGCTTGTGATAAGATTTTAAGGTCGATGAACCGGCGCTATACGCGCCATGATCTTGAAACTTTAATCTCAAAAATCAGGAGGCGAAAGATCGCTTTAAGGACCTCCGTCATCGTCGGTTTTCCCGGTGAGGGCGAGGCGGAGTTCCGGGAGCTACTTGATTTCGTCCGGTGGGCAAAGTTCGAGCGTCTCGGCTGCTTTACCTACCAGCGGGAAAAAGGGACGCCTGCGGCCAAGATGAGGGAGCAGGTTTCCCCGAAAATAAAAATCGAGCGGTTTCAGAAGCTGATGCGGGCCCAGGCCCGCGTCACCACAAATAATATGGTCGGAACGGTAATACCAGTGTTGATCGAAAGGGGCAGAGCCGGCAAGTATGTCGGCCGCAGCTGCATGGATGCCCCGGAGATCGACGGCAGCGTCATCGTCCGAGCGAAAAAATCCATCCAACCGGGAGAGATCGTCAAGGTCCGCGTCACCAAGGCGGCCGCCTACGATCTCTACGGTTGTTTGACTTGACGTTAGCCAACAAGATCACCCTGGGCAGAATTGCCTTAATCCCTCTCTGCGTTATCTTCTTGCTTTCCGGCTTGCTCGGCTTAGCCGCGCTCCTTTTTGTCCTGCTCTCGCTCACCGACCTGGTCGACGGTTACGTCGCCAGGAAATATAACCAGGTCTCGGAGCTGGGCAAGATGCTCGACCCGCTGGCCGACAAGATCCTCGTCATCAGCGTCTTGATCGGCCTGACGGCGATCGGCCGGGCCGATCCGGTCCCGGTGATCATTATCGCCGCGCGGGAGTTCCTGATCGCCAGCATCCGGACCAGCAAGCTCTTCGCGGCCAGTCCGCTCGCCAAGTGGAAAACGGCCACGCAAACCCTGGCGGTCTTCATGCTCTTTTTCGCGCTGCCGCTGGCGGACGTCGTCCTCTGGCTGGCGGTGCTCCTGTCCCTGGTCTCCGGTTGGGCGTATTTATGGCAGAGCCAATTCCTCAAGCAGTTGAGATCAAGCTAGAGGACTTCTTCACGAAGTTCCTCTCGGTGATCGGCAAGGCGACCGACCAGCAGATCGCCGAGCTGCTCCGCAAGAGCAAGCAGACGGTGGCGGCCGCGGAATCGGTCACCGGCGGCCTGGTGGCGAGCCATCTGACGAGCGTGCCGGGGAGCTCCGACTATTTTATCGGCGGGATCGTCTGTTACTCGCCGCGGGTCAAGGTGACCCAGGTCGGCGTGGCGCCGGCGCTGATCAGCCAGCACGGCGTGGTCAGCAAGGAAGTGGCGATCGCCCTGGCCGAGGAAGTTAAAAAACGGCTCCGGACCGATATCGGTTTGGCGACGACCGGCGTGGCCGGCCCCGCCCCGGTCCCGCCGGCGCCGGTCGGCAAGGTCTTTATCGCCCTGGCCGGCAAGAGCACGGTGGAGTACAAGGAACTGAACCTGCAGGGGACCCGCGCCGAGATCAGGGAAAAAGCGGCGCGGGCGTGTCTCGGGCTGCTCTGGTTGTACCTGGGCGGCGAAGACGTTCTGAAATAAGGGAGGTGGCGGCAGGGGGCAAGCTGGGGGCAAGGGGAACTTAGCGAGTGGAAAAGATATCAGAGGAGGAAAAGTCATGAGAGTTATCGGTAGAGAAGAAAAAGGCGAAGGGAAGTCGAAAACGGTCAGCCCGGCGATCATCAATGCCGAAGGGAAGTCCAAAGCCCTGGGCCTGGCGATCGCGCAGATCGAGAAGAATTTCGGTAAAGGTTCGATCATGAAGCTGGGGGAAACGACCAAGTTGAACGTGGAAGTCGTCCCGACCGGGGTCCTGTCCCTGGACCTGGCGCTCGGCGTCGGCGGATTGCCGCGCGGCCGGGTCGTCGAGATCTTTGGCCCGGAAGGGGGCGGCAAGACGACCGTCTCGCTGCACGCCATCGCGGAAGCCCAGCGGCGCGGCGGCACCGCCGCGTTCATCGACGCGGAGCACTCGATGGACCCCAAGTACGCCAAGAAGCTCGGCGTTGACATCGAGAATCTCCTGATCTCCCAGCCCGACTACGGCGAGCAGGCGCTGGAGATCGCGGAGACCCTGATCCGCTCCGGCGCGATCGACATTATCGTGGTCGACTCGGTCGCGGCGCTGGTCCCCAAGACCGAGGTCGAAGGGGAGATGGGCGACTCGGTCATGGGCCTGCAAGCCCGGCTGATGTCGCAGGCGCTCCGCAAGCTGACCGCGGTCATCGGCAAGTCCAAAACGACCATGATCTTCATCAACCAGCTCCGCGAGAAGATCGGCATCATGTTCGGCAACCCGGAAACGACGCCGGGCGGCCGCGCGCTGAAGTTCTACTCGTCGGTCCGGCTTGACGTCCGCGCCGCCGAGAAGATCAAGGAGAACGACAAGATCATCGGCACCCGGGTCAAGGTCAAAGTCGTCAAGAACAAGGTCGCCCCGCCCTTCCGCGAGGCCAGTTTCGTCCTGATCCACGGCCAGGGGGTGTTGCGGGAGGCCGACATCATCGACCAGGGAGTCGCGCTCGGCGTGGTGCAAAAAAGCGGCGCCTGGTTCAATTACGGCGACACCAAGCTCGGCCAGGGCTTTGACGGCGCCATTACCTTCCTGAAAGAGAACTCGAAACTGGCGAACAAGATAGAAGGCGAGGTCCGGAAAGCGATCACCGCGCAGCAAGCATAGGGACTAAAGGGACCGGGAACCGTCCGCCGCTGGCGGACCGGTTCCCGGCCGGTTCGAAAGAAAGGAGAAAAGAACAAACATGGAAATATACACAATGAGTTATCTGCTCATCGCCGCCCTGGTCGTCTTTGGGTTGGCGGTCGCTTACCTGATGGTCAGGAAGCAGTTATCGGAACAGAAGGTCCGGATCGCCGAGGAAACGGCCAAGCGGATCGTGGAGGACGCCAAGAAAGAAGCCGACCGGGCCAAGAAGGAGGCCCTGCTCGAGGCCAAGGACGAAGCGATCAAGGTCCGCGCCGACTTTGAACGGGAAGCCAAGGAACGCAAGAGCGAATTGACCGGGATGGAAAGAAGGATCCAGTCGCGCGAAGACCATTTGGAGAACAAGGAAAAGAACATCGAGAACCGCGAGAAGCTGATCAAGAAGATCGAGGACGACCTGGTCAAGCTCAAGGACAACCTGCAGCAAGGCAAGGACCAGTTGATCGCCGAACTGGAGAAAGCGGCGGCGTTCTCGCGGGAAGACGCCAAGCGCGAACTGCTCGGCCGCCTGGAGCAGGAGCTGGCGGTCGACGCGGCCAAGATGATCAAGGCCAAGGAAGAAGAGGTCCGGAAAGAATCGGACAAGCGGGCGCGCGAGATCCTGGCGACCGCCATCCAGCGCTGCGCCGTGGACCACGTGGTGGAAACGACCACTTCCATGGTCGAGCTCCCCAGTGACGACCTGAAAGGCCGGATCATCGGCCGCGAGGGCCGCAACATCCGGGCGTTCGAGACGCTGACCGGCGTCGACCTGATCGTCGACGATACGCCGGAAGCGGTGATCCTCTCCAGCTTCGATCCGCTGCGGCGCGAGACCGCCAAGCTGACGCTGCAGAAATTGATCTCGGACGGCCGGATCCACCCGGCCCGCGTCGAGGAAACTTACGAAAAGGCCAAGCAGGAGCTGAAGGCCGCCATGTGGAACCACGGCGAAAGCGCCGCCACCGAGACCGGCGTGCACGGCCTGCCGCCGGTGATCATCCAGCTGCTCGGCCGCCTGCACTACCGGACCTCGTACGGCCAGAACGTGCTGCAGCATTCGGTGGAAATGTCCCACCTGGCCGGCATGCTGGCCGCCGAACTGGGGGTCAACGTCAACCTGGCCAAGCGCGCCGCCCTGCTCCATGACATCGGCAAGGCGATCGACCAGGAGACCGAAGGGACCCACACCCGGCTCGGCGTCGCGTTCGCGGAAAAAGCGGGCGAATCGCCGGAAGTCCTGCACGCGATCGAGGCCCACCACAACGACGTGGAGCCGCGCACCATCGAAGCGGTGATCGTCCAGGTCTGCGACGCGATCAGCAGCGCCCGGCCCGGCGCCCGCCGCGACACGCTGGAAGCTTACGTCAAGCGGCTGGAGAAGCTGGAGACCGTCGCCAAATCGTTCCCCGGCGTGGAAAAGGTCTACGCCATTTCCGCCGGCCGCGAGGTCCGCGTCGTCGTCCAGCCCGACCGGATCGACGATCTGGGCGCGGTCAAGCTCGCCCACGACATCGCCAAGAAAGTGGAAAGCGAGCTCGAATATCCGGGCGAGATCAAGGTGACGGTGATCAGGGAGACCAGGGCATCGGATGTCGCCAAGTAAACTGAACATCCTGTTCATCAGCGACATCGTTGGCTCGTACGGGCGGGAGATCGTCCGTTACGTGCTGCCGGAGCTGAAGCAAGAGCTCGCCGTCGACCTGACGATCGCCAACGGCGAGAACTCCGCCCACGGCTACAGCATTACCGAAAAGATCTACCGCGACCTGCTGGACCACGGCATCGACGCGGTCACGATGGGGAACCACGTCTGGGAAAAGAAGGAGGTCGTCGCCAAGATCGACACCTTCGACCGGCTGGTCCGGCCCGCCAACTACCCGCCGGGCCTCCCGGGACGGGGCCACCTGGCGCTCGACTGCCAGGGGGTGAAGGTCGGGATCGTCAACCTGCTCGGCCGGGTCTTCATGAATTGCGTCGACTGCCCGTTCCAGGCGGCGGACAAGATCATCCCGCAAGTTCAGGCCGAAGCAAAAGTGATCATCGTCGATTTCCACGGCGAAGCGACCTCGGAGAAAGCGGCCATGGGGTATTATCTCGACGGCAAGGTTTCCGCCGTCATCGGCACCCACACCCATGTCCAAACGGCTGATGAGCGGATCTTAACGGGCGGGACGGCTTTTATCTCCGACGCCGGGATGTGCGCCGCCCAGGATTCGGTGATCGGGATGAATAAGGTGCAGATCCTGAAGCGGTTCACCACCTGCCTGCCGGAGAAATTCGAACCGTATGACAGCGGGCCCGGTCTATTTAACGCCGTCCTCTTGACCGTCGAGACCGCGACCGGCAAGGCGCTGGCAATTAAACGGATCAACCGCGTCACCGAACCGCTGAATATCTCTAAAGAGGATAAGAACGCTAAGCAGGACTAGCCGGCCAGGCTGGTCAGCCGGTCCGCCAGCAGCTTGATCTTGGCGGCAAATTCCGCCGCCCGCTGTTTCTCTTTTTCCACCGATTCGGGGTTGGCTTTGGCGAGGAAATTCTGGTCGTGCAACCGGTTCTCGATCTTGGCCAGTTCCGAGACCAGTTTTTCCTTCTCCTTGGTCAAGCGGGCGGTCTCTTTTTCCAGGTCGATCAAGCCGGCGAGCACGGCGTAAACTTCCAGGCCGCCGGCGACCGCCGAGGCCGACCGGGCCGGTTTCTGGTCGAGTTTTTTGACCGCCGTGATCTTGCCGACCTTCGCCAGGGACTTTAAATATGCTTCGTTGAACGTTTTCTCGCCGACGATCGTCACTTCGAGCTCGTTCCCGTGCGGCACGTTGAACTCCGCCCGGATATTGCGGACCGCCCGGACAACGTCCATCACGACCGCCATCTCCGCTTCCGCTTTCGGGTCGAGCGCCTTGTCGTCCGCCGCCGGCCACTGTTCGAGCATTATCGTTTTCAGCCCCTTCGTCCCCGGCCCCTCCGTCCCCGCGATCCTTTGGTGGATCTCCTCCGTGATAAACGGCATGAACGGATGCAATATCTTGAGCGTCCCCTGCAGGACCGTTAAGAGGACGCTTTGGACGACCGCTTTGGCCTTTTCGTCCTGGCCGTAAAGCCGGATCTTGGCGATCTCGACGTACCAGTCGCAGAATTCCGACCAGATGAACTCGTAAAGCCCGTGTGCCGCTTCGCCAAACTCGTAAGCGTCAATATTCGCGGTGACCCGCTTGATCGTCTGGTTATACCGCGACAGGATCCACTTATCAGCCAATTCCAATCCCTGACCCGTGACCCGCGACTCGCGATCCGTAACCCCCATCAGAACGAACCTGCTAACGTTCCATATTTTATTCGCGAAGTTCCGCGCTTCGGTGATCTTGTCTTCGGAGAGTTTAACGTCCTGGCCCTGCCCGGTTATCAGCGAGAGAAAGGCAAACCGCAAGGCATCCGCCCCCGCCCGGTCGATCACCTCGAGCGGGTCGATAACGTTCCCCCACGACTTGCTCATCTTTTTGCCGTGGACGTCCTTGACCAGGGCGTTGAAGTAAACGGTGTGGAACGGCGCCTTTTTCATAAAATGGAGGCCGGCCATGATCATCCGCGCCACCCAGAAGAAGATAATGTCATAGCTGGTGACCAAGACGTCGGTTGGGTAGTAAGTCTTGAGGTCTTCCGTCTGGTCGGGCCACCCCAGCGTCGAGAACGGCCACAAGGCCGACGAGAACCAGGTATCAAAGACATCCGGGTCCTGGGCCCACCCCTCGCCTTTGGGCGGCTCTTCACCGACGTAGATCTCGTCCCCCTTATACCAGGCGGGGATCTGGTGCCCCCACCACAACTGGCGCGAAATGCACCAATCGCGCAGGTTGGTCATCCACTGGAGATAGACCTTGGTCCAGCGCTCGGGAACGAACTTAACCTCCCCCCTTTCGACCGCCTCGATCGCGGGTTTAGCGAGTGGACCGACCTTGACGAACCACTGGTCGGACAGGTAAGGTTCAATGACCGTTTTGCAGCGGTAGCAGTGGCCGATCGAGGTATCGTAATCCTCGATCTTGACCAGTTTCCCTTCCGCTTCCAGCCGTTTAACGATCTCTTCCCGCGCCTTGAAGCGGTCCAGGCCGTCGAGCTCGGGAATGCCCGAGCCGGTTATCCGGCCGTCCGGGGTGAGGATATTCAGGGAAGGGAGATTATGACGGATCCCCATATCATAATCGTTCGGGTCGTGAGCGGGAGTAACTTTGACGGCGCCCGTGCCAAAGGCCGGGTCGACAAAGTCATCCTGAATGATCGGGATATGCCGGCCGACCAGCGGGAGCTCAACGGTCTTCCCCCACATATGCTTGTACCGCTCGTCCCGGGGATTAACGGCGATCGCGGTGTCGCCGAGCATTGTCTCCGGCCTGGTGGTAGCGACGGTTAGCGGCCCGTACTTGAGGTGCCAGAGCGACCCTTTTTTCGCCTCGTGTTCGACCTCAATGTCGGATAACGCGGTCTGACAGCGGGGGCACCAGTTGATGATCCGCTTGCCGCGGTAGATCAGCCCTTCGTGATAAAGCTGGACAAAATGTTTCTTGACCGCCCGGTTCAACCCCTCGTCCATGGTGAACCGTTCGCGCGACCAGTCGCAGGAGGCGCCGAGCCGCCTGAGCTGCTGGGTGATCCGGCCGCCGTATTCCTTTTTCCACTCCCAGACCTTGGCAATGAACTTTTCCCGGCCGAGGTCCTCTTTCCGCTTTCCTTCTTTCTTCAGTTCCCGCTCCACGACGTTCTGCGTGGCGATCCCGGCGTGGTCGGTCCCCGGGACCCAAAGCGTTTGGAAGCCCTGCATCCGCTTATAACGGATCAACAGGTCTTGAATGGAGTTATTAAGCGCGTGCCCCATGTGGAGCGACCCGGTCACGTTCGGCGGCGGGATCACGATGGTGAACGGTGGTTTAGTGGCTTGATCGTTCGGCTTAAAATAGCCGCTCTCTTCCCAGAACCGGTACCATTTCTGCTCGACCTGGGCCGGGTCATAAACTTTAGCTAGTTCTTCGCTCATAAATAATTATCAATTATCTTATTTTCCGCAAAATTGTGCAACAATAACTCGTCTTTCAGCCCCGCGTAGACGGCCGACGCCGGGAGCAAGCCGACCAGTTCGGCGCCGGCAATGCCGACCCCGTACTCTTTCGCCCATTTCTTGACCTCTTTGTTCAATTTCTTGAGCGAGGTCTTCTGGTGATCGACGATATTGACCGTTACCTGGGCGATCCCCCGGCTTTTTAATTCGACCCCTAAAGCCCTGACCCCCGGCAGACCCCCGCTCTTTTCCCGAATATTCTTGGCGATCGACCGGGCGATATCGACGTCGGCCGTGTCGAGGTCAAAGTTAAGGGCGATCAGGTAGTTGCGGGCGCCGGCCGCCGTCGCGCCCGCGGTCGGATGGAGCCCCTGGCCGACGTCGGGCCGGCGGCGGGGCGAATTGATCTCGCTTTTCAACGCTTCATAGCCGCCGTGCCGAACAAAGGGAAGGTCCTGCCGCTCCGGGATAGCCGCCGCTTCGCCGTAAAAATAGACCGGCAGGCGCAAATGCTCCCACAGTTTTTTGCCCAGCTCCCAGGTCAGGTCGACCGCCTCCCCCATCGTGCAATCCCGCACGGGGATGAACGGAATGACGTCGACCACGCCGATAAAGGGATGGACGCCGGCATGTTGGTTGACGTCGAGGAGCTGCATCGCCCGCTCGGTCAGGTCGAACGCCGCCTGGCCCACGGCCCCCGGCTCGCCGAGCAGTGTGACGACGGAGCGGTTGTGGTCGGGATCGGAGTGGAGGTCGATGACTTTGGCGGTCTTAACGGCCGCGGCTATTTCCCGGACCAGCTCGAGGTCGGTCCCTTCCGAAAAGTTCGGGACGCACTCGATCAGTTTAGGCACTTTGCAGCCCCTGGAGGGCCGACTCCAGGTCGCTGTTCTCCAGAGTTTCCTTCTCGATCAAGACCTGGGCGATCGCCTCCGTTTTCGCCCGGTTCTTGGCGAGGACCTCTTTGGCCCGGGCGTAACACTCGTCGATGATCGTTTCGATCTCGTGGTCGATCTCGTCGGCCGTCTGCTCGCTGTAATCTTTCATTTCGGTAATATCGCGGCCGAGGAAGATCTGGCGGTTCTTGTGGCCGAACGTCCGCGGTCCGAGGCCGGACATGCCGAACTCGGTGACCATCCGCCTGGCCAGGTCGGTCGCCCGTTCCAGGTCGTTATGGGCGCCGGACGTGACCTCTGCAAAGAACAGCTCTTCGGCCACCCGCCCCCCCATCAGCACGGTGATCTGGTCCATCGCCTGCCCCCTGGTGACCAGGTACTTGTCTTCCAGCGGGAGCTGGAGCGTGTAGCCGAGCGCCAGGCCGCGCGGCAGGATCGAGATCTTGTGGACCCGGTCGGCGTTGGGGAGGACGGTGGAAAGGATCGCGTGGCCGACCTCGTGATAAGCGATAATCTTTTTCTCCCGGTCGGAGATGACCCGACTCTTTTTTTCCGGCCCGGCCATTACCCGGTCGGCCGCTTCCTCCACCTCTTCCATGCCGACCTCTTTTTTGTCGACCCGCGCGGCCAGGATCGCCGCTTCGTTCAGGACGTTTTCCAGGTCGGCGCCGGTAAAGCCCGGGGTCCGGCGGGCGACGACGTTAAGGTCGACGTCGGCCGCGAACGGTTTTCCTTTGGCGTGGATCTTGAGGATATCTTCGCGCCCCTTCAGGTCCGGCTTGTCGAGCACGATCTGCCGGTCGAAACGGCCGGGGCGCAGGAGCGCCGGGTCGAGGATATCGGGCCGGTTGGTCGCCGCGATAACGATGATGTTGACCTTGGGATCGAAGCCGTCCATTTCGACCAGGAGCTGGTTAAGGGTCTGTTCCCGCTCGTCGTGCCCGCCCCCCAAACCGGCCCCGCGGTGCCGGCCGACGGCGTCAACCTCGTCCATAAAAATGATCGACGGGGTCTGTTTTTTGGCCTGCTCAAAGACCGAGCGGACGCGAGCGGCGCCGACGCCGACGAACATTTCGACGAAATCGGAGCCGGAAATGGAAAAGAACGGGACTCCCGCTTCGCCGGCGATCGCCCTGGCCAGCAGGGTCTTGCCGGTCCCGGGCGGTCCCATCAGGAGCAGCCCTTTGGGAATCTTGGCCCCCAGCGCCTGGAACTTTTCCGGTTTCTTGAGGAACTCGACGATCTCCTGCAGCTCTTCCTTGGCCTCGTTAACCCCGGCCACGTCGGCAAAGGTGACGTTGACCTTGCCGGTCTGCGGCTTGACGTTCGCCCGGCCAAAGGACATCGCCTGGGAATTGGCCCCCTGCGCCTGCCGGAGCATCAGCCACCAGAGCAAGGCGAAAAAAGCGACCGGGGCCAAGAGCTGAATGATCAAATTGACGACCCAGCTCGATTCGACCGGCGCCTCGACGTTGATCGCCACCCCTTTATCCCGGAGCAGCGGGACCAGGTTCGGGTAGTTCAGCGCCCGGGTCTTGAACTTGGCCTTGTCGCCCGCCGTCCCGGAGATCAGGTCGTTATTGATGCTGACCGTCTTGATCTCTCCCCGGTCGACCCGGTCGAGGAACGCGGAGAACGGGATCTCCTTGACCGGTTTCTCGCTGGGAAAGAGGGGGGCGACGATCGCGATCCCCACCAGCGTCAACAGGATATAGGTCAAGATATTGCGCCAATTGGACTTCATGACGATAATTATACCACTTTTTCGGCCGCTTTGGCCCGGTCCCAGAGGGCGTCCATCTGCTTGAGGGTCAATTTCTTTTTTTGCAGCTTTTTTTCGATCCGCGCGAACCGCCGCATGAACTTGGTATTGGCAAGCTGCAGCGCCTCTTCCGCGTCCAGATCGAGCTTCCTGGCAACGTTGACGATCGAGAACAGCAGATCACCGATCTCTTCTTTAATATTATCCCTTAATTTCGACTTTTGACCTTTAACTTTTGACTTTAGCAGGGCATGGACCTCGTCGAGTTCCTCGTGCACCTTGTTCCACGCCCCGGCGACCTCATCCCAATCAAACCCGACCCTGGCCGCCCTCCGCTGCACCTTATCCGCCCGGTAAAGCGCCGGTAAACTTTGCGGTATCGACTCCAGCATCCCTTTCTTTTTCTGCTTCTCCGCCCGTTTGATCTTCTCCCAGTTCCGCCAAACCTTTTCCTTGTCCCGCGCCTCCGCCTTCCCGAAAACGTGGGGGTGGCGGCGGACCATTTTGGCCGCGATCGAGCCGATCACGTCGTCAATGGTGAACTTTTTCTCCTGTTCGGCAAAGACCGAGAGCATGACGACGTGCAGCAGCATGTCGCCGAGCTCCCCGGCCAGCTGGGGGAAGTCCTTTTGGTCGATCGCCTCGATCGCTTCGTAGACCTCTTCCACCAGGTACGGCTTAAGGGACACGAACGTCTGTTCCCGGTCCCAGGGGCATTCCCGCCGCAATTTCCGCACTATCTCCACAAATTCCCGGAAGCTGTCCATGGCCTCAATTATACCCCATTTCCATGCAAGTTTTCGGCCCCCAAACTCGATAATAAAGGTGGAAAGGGAGTGTAACAAAATGGCAGTTGGACCGGTTCAAGGAAATTCGAATGGACCCGACCTCAAATCATTGGGGCTGAATTCCCCGATGGAGGTCATCGATATCCTGGGCGCCATGAATATCGACGGCAAGCCGGTGATCACCGACGACAAAGCGCACCTGAACCCGGCGGTCAAGGCGGAACAGGTGGTCAAGTTCTTCACCCAGAATTTCGACATGAAACCGAGCGAGCTCCCGCAGCTCGCTTCGGTCGTCAAACGGGACCTGAAAGCGGGCAAATTAGGCTGGGAAGCATAAAATGGGCATAGGCGCGTCAACCGAATATATCAAACAAACGCAAGTTAACCTCCGCAAGGTTAATACGCCGGACATCCATCGCGCGGAAGTCCGGCAGATGTCGAGCAATCCGGTCGACCGGGCTTCGATCTCCGTGCCGGAACTGAAGGCCCAAACCCTCGACCTCAGCCCGGAAACGCCGATTTTTGACGATTCCATGTCCTCCTACCAGCAGCTGGTCGGCAATACCGATATCTGCACTTTGTTGTCCGGCGGGGTCCCCGGCTTGGAAAAGATCTACAACGCCGCTAAAGCGGTAAAGGCCGAAATGTCCTTATTGGCGGGGCAATAATAAGATGGAACAGGAAAAAAGCGCCTTAGAAAAACTGGAAGAGCTGCTCAAGGACCTCTGGCGGCAGAGCGGCAGCGCTTCGGTCATCGCCGCCAAGCATACCGAGTTCGTCGTGGAGCCGATGGTCTTTCTGGGCGACAAGATGAACCCGGACATCCTGAAACTGCTGGTGATCAATTACCTGGTCCAGACCTCCAAACAGGATTCGGGGACAGGCAATGTCGAGGTCACGCCGGATAAACTGACGATCAAGACCCCCAAGGGGAAACCGCTCGTTATCGTCCGCGACAAGAAGCTTATCCAGCAATACCTTGCCGCGCGAGCTTGATCTTATCCTGACCGCCGACCGCTACTGAAACGCTCTTTTTGTTCAACCATTCGATCTTGATCTGGCCGTCGCGCTCCTTGACGCTCTTAACCTCGCGCTTTAAGGCCTCGACCTTCAACTCCACGATCCGCAGCAGCGTCGCCAGCGGCGGCGGGACCGGCCCAAAGCGGTCCGCCAGCTCGCCCCCGATCTCGGCCAGCGCTTCGGGGGTCGTGATCAGGTTAAGCCGCCGGTAGAGGGCGATCCGCTGGCGGTCGTCGGTCACGTAGTTGACCGGGATCGACGCCTCGACCTTCAGGTCGATCTCGACCTCCCGCGGCGCCACTACCTTTTCCCCTCTGATCTCCCTGGCCGCCTCTTCCAGCAGCTCGCAATAGAGATCGAAGCCGACCTCGTAGATATGGCCCGATTGCTGCGCGCCAAGCAGGTTACCGGCCCCCCTGATCTCCAGATCCCTCATGGCCAATTTGTAGCCCGAACCGAGCGCCGTGAACTCCTGGATCGCCTTGAGCCGCTCCACCGCCTGGTCCGACAGGCTTCGGGCGGGATGGTAAAAAAGGTAAGCGTAAGCCCGGACCGCCGAGCGCCCCACCCGCCCGCGGATCTGGTAGAGCTGGGAAAGGCCGAGCCGGTCCGCCTGGTCGATCAGGATCGTGTTGACGTTGGTTATATCCAGGCCCGATTCGATGATCGACGTGCAGACCAGCACGTCGGACTTTTTCTCCAGGAAATCGAGCATCGTCCTTTCCAGCGTTTTTTCGTCCATCTGCCCGTGGCCGACGGCGACCCGCGCCTCCGGGACCAGCCTGGCGATCTTGGCGGCCATCCCGGCGATCGTCTCGACGAAATTATGGACAAAATAGACCTGGCCGCCCCGGTCGATCTCGCGCCGGATCGCTTCCGCGATCACCGTTTCGTTATAGGGGAGAATATGGGTCCGGATCGGCGAACGGTCGACCGGCGGCGTGGCGATGAGGCTGAACTCCCGGATCCCGGCCAGGGAAAAATAGAGGGTCCGCGGGATCGGCGTGGCGGTCAGCGTCAGGACGTCGACCGTAGTCCGCAGTTTTTTCATCTTTTCCTTGTGGGTGACGCCGAACTTCTGTTCCTCGTCGACGACCAGCAGGCCGAGGTCCCGGAACTTGATGTCCTTGGAGAGGAGCCGGTGCGTGCCGATCACGATGTCCACCCCGCCCGCCGCCAGCGCTTCGATCACCGCCTGCTGTTCCGCCTTGGAGCGGAAACGGGAGAGCATTTCCACGACGTAAGGGAGGTTCCGGAACCGCTCGCGGAAACTGTTGTAATGCTGCTCGGCCAGGATCGTCGTCGGCGCCAGCACGGCGACCTGTTTGCCGGCCGCGGCCGCCTTGGCCGCCGCCCTGATCGCCACTTCGGTCTTGCCGTAGCCGACGTCGCCGCAGACCAGCCGGTCCATCGGGCGGGGCGATTCCATGTCCTGCTTCACGTCGCCGATCGCCTTGAGCTGGTCGGCCGTCTCGTCGTAAGGGAAAGTCGCCTCCAGCTCCTTTTGCCAGAGATCGTCGGGCGGGAACGCCTTCCCCTCCAGCTTTTGCCGCGCCGCGTAGATCTGGACCAGTTCTTTGGTCATCTCCCGGACCGACTCTTTGACCTCTTTCCTGGTCCGCAGCCACTCCTTGGTCCCCAGGCGGCTCAGGCGCGGGCGCGCCTCGCGGCCGCCGTTGTATTTCTCGACCAGCCCGGCCATTGTCGGCGGGACGTAAAGCTTGTCCCCCTCGGCGTACTCCACCAGCAGGTATTCCTGTTTCAGGTCGTCCAGCTCCAGGACTTGCAGCCCGCGGAAGATCCCGATCCCGTAATTCTCATGGACGACAAAATCGCCCAGTTTCAGGTCCGCCAGCAGCTCTTCGGCCACCCCCTCGCTTACCGGCTTTTCCCGGCGCGGCGGGGCCGGCTCTTCGCCGAACAGCTCCCGGTCGCTCAGGACGATCTGGCCGCGGAAAACGAAACCGCCGCGCAGTTCGCCGGCCACGATCCGGCGTCCGGGCAGCTCCTCCAGCAGGCGCGGCGCGTGCCGGCTGACGATCAGCGCCGCCGGCGGAATATCCTCCAAACGGCCGGCATAATCGGGCGCCGGGTCGAATAACGGCGTCTCCCCCGCGTCCAAAAAGCTGGAAAGCTCGAGCGCCCCCCGCCCGGCCAGTTCGTTAAAACCGGCCAGTTTTTCCAGCTCCACCGGCTCGTCCAGCAAAAGCCGGGAACCGGCGGGGAGCAGGTCAAAGATCAGGTGCTCCCCTTTTTCCCTGGCCGGCAGGACGGCGATCTCCCTGATCTTGCCGGTGGAACGCTGGGAATACGGGGAGAACCGGCGGAGCGAAACGATCGTGTCGGTCATCAGTTCCAGGCGGACCGCCTCCTGGCCGTTGATCGGGAAAATGTCGATGATCCCGCCGCGCACGCTGAATTCCCCCCGTTCGCCGACGATCTCGAAGCGCTTATACCCGAGGTCGACCAGCTTGCCGATCAGCGCGTCGAGCCGCACCGCCTGGTCGACGGCCAGCTTTAAGCTCTCCGGCCGGCCGCTGGTCTTCTGCAGCGCCGCTTTGAGCGGCGCGATCACGCACTGTTTTTCGCCGCGCAGCCAGCGTTCGACGATCGCCAGGCGTTCGCCGACCAGCTCTTTGCTCGGCAGCAGCTCTTCGTCGGGCAGCACGTCCAGGGCCGGGAAAACGGCCGGCGTTCGCGTCGTGAAAATGGCGATCTCGCGCGCCAGTCGTTCGGCCTTGATCGCGGAAGCGGTTATTATAAGGAGGCTAGCTTCTTTCTCGGCCAGGGCGGCCAGGACGGCCGCTTTGGCCGAACCGACCAGGCCGGAGATCTTCCGCCGGGCGGCGGAGCTCAGCTCGCTGGCGATCGCGGTAGTTAACTCTGTTGGCTGCATGCTGGCCTAAGCGTTGTACTGGTTCATCGCCGCGGCCAGGCCGTGGGCTAAAATAGCCTCGATCGCCTCCGCGGCGGCCGTGACCGCCGCCGCCAGCGGCTCGCGCTCGGCCGGCGGGATCCTTTGCAGGACGTAAGCGCTCACGTCGCCGGCCAGGTCTTCCCGGCCGATGCCGATCCGGACCCGGGGGAATTCGGCCGTCCCCAGCTGGGCGATCAGCGACTCCACTCCGTGGTGGCCGCCGGCCGACCCCTTTTCCCGGAGCCGAAGCTGGCCGACCGCCAGGTCAACGTCGTCGTAAACGGCGATCACTTTGGCCGGCTCGATCTTGTGCCAGGCGGCGACCGCCCGCACGACCAGGCCGGAATTGTTCATGAAGGTTTGGGGTTTGACCAGCAGCAGTTTATGCCCGGCCAGCTCAGTTTCGGCCAGCAGCGCCTGATGTTTTTCCTTGAAGCTCCTGAGCCCGAGGCGGACGGCCAATTCATCCACGGCCCGGAAACCTAAGTTATGCCGGGTGTCAGCGTACTCCGCCCCTGGATTACCGAGCCCAACGACCAAAAACATCGTTTTAGCGACCGTAGGAGAAGTCTATACCAAAGCGGACATCCGACGCAACCGTTTTCTGCGGATCGGCCGGTTTGTCTTTCAGGTACGAGACGCCGAGCACTTCGGCGAACATCTTGAACTTTTTCAGCAGGGAATCCTCATCGGTCTTATAGGCGCTCCGCCACGGCTCGAAGCGCAAACCGACGCCATAGTCGGCGACGTTCAGCCAGTAATCGTCCTGGCTCGACATCGTCACGTCCGCCTTGAGATAAGCCTCCATCCCGTGCCCCAGGTGCCGCCCGAGTTTCGGTTGAAAATAGAAGACAGACCCGTTGAAGTCGGTCCAGCTGAAATTGGTGGAGCGGTAAGAAAAATTGCTCCACAGTTCGCCCCAGAACTGGTTGTAATCGGGCTTATCCAGGTTCCATTCGTGCCAGAGGTCGAATCCGTAGCGCAGGTCGGTCTGGCGGTTCGCTTCCCCCGAGGCGACGTTCTTCAGATAGCCGGCCGAGAGGGATTCGGCGAACACTTTAAGGTCGGGCAGCCACTCGATCGCCCAGCCGGACAACTGCAGCCCGGCGAACGGTTTGACCCGGACGCCCGGGCCGTAGAAGACCGAGTTGTCCCAATAGTCGGGGCTTTGCGACGCCATGCAGTAGTAAGCGCCGTAGAGCTGCAGCGGGGAATCGAACAGCGTCAGCCCGAGCTTGCCTTCGAAGCGGCCGAGGACGGAGGAAAAGCCCTGCCGCTCGATATTGGTGCCGTAATAAGCGACGTTGTTCCACAGTTCGGCGAACGGCTTGGTCTCCGCCGCGGCCGCGCCGCAAAGGAGCAGTAAGACCACGCCGCCCAGCAACCAGCGTGCCATTACTCGATGGTCAGGGCGATATTGTCGGCGTTAAAGTTGATCTTACCCTTGTCGGAGCTCCCCAGGCAGATGAACTGCAGCTGGAGCAGGCCGCCGGAGCCGTTGAGCTGCTGCGGGTTCCAGATGTCGTCGCCCACCATCGGGTTCTCGTCGGTAAAATCGGCCAGCGGGATGCTGACCCGTTTCCAGCCGGTCCAGTCCACCTTGATCTCGTAGGTGTATTTGTCGTCCTTGGTCAGCGCGTAGTTCTTGGCCGGGTCCTGCTCCGCCTGCCAGTTGTTGTTGTCGTCGTCGACCAGTTCAACTTTGAGCGAGCCGGAGGCCGGGCCGGTGCCGTAAATGTCGGCCTGGAAATAAGAGTAGCGGGCGAGGTCCAGCCCTTCCTTAGCGATGTAGGTGCCGCAGCCGCCGCCGTACCAGTTCTTGGCGGTGCCGGACAGGAGCAGGGAATATTTGCCGACCAGCCCGGCGATCTTTTCGTCGCCCGCGGTCAGGTCCCGGTTAAAGGTCGGTTCGACCTTGGCCAGTTCAAATGTCCACCATTCGCGGGGCTGCTTGATGCTCCCCGACTCAAAATCATCGATCAGGAACACTTTTTCGGCCAGCGCCACCGGCACGGCGCCCTTCGCCGCTTCCGGTTTTTGCGGGGCCGGGCCGCCCATGGCGGCCGCCAGGGAACAAGAGACCATCGTCAAACAGACCGCTGCGATCAATTTATTCATTTTTTCCGATCCTCCTATTTAAATTCCAGAATACCCCAGCCGCTGGGATCTTTATAGAAGTAGTAATCGCCGTTCCAGATGAACTGCTTTTCCCGTTCACCGGACTGATCCGCGTCGTCTAATGCAACGTCAAAGCCAACCTTGGTCCCGCCCTGCGGCACGAACGTGCCGAAGAACTCCCAGGGGATCTTGGCCTCGATCACCTGCCCTAACGGTTTATCGACCTTTTTCACCGCGATTTCACTGCCCGTCGGGCTTCTTCTTCTTTGCCAGCTCCAGATCGTCGGCTTGTTCGCCTTGCCGTTGCCGGTGCCGAAACCGATCTGGTTGTCGCCGCGCTCGAACGATTCGCGCCGGGGATCGGCGCCCGGGTCGACGCTCAGCACCATTTCAATGGCGTCGCCGTTCCAGATCTCCTGGCGCTCCTGCTTGTTGACCAGCGGGAGCTTGTCGGTCACCTGGGCCGCCAGGTAGAGATATTTATCGTCCCACATCAAGTAGACCTTCCCCGACAGGTCGGCCAGGCCGGCCCAGTTCAATCCTTCCTTAAAGTAGGAGGGGTCTTCCATGACGATCGGCACGGCCGCCTGCCATTCGTTCAGCTTGCCGTCGATCTTGACCGGGCCGCAGGCTTTGACCGCCACGGCCGTTTTCTTGATCTCGCGCTCCTGCGGCACGGTGAACGCGGCCATTTGCGCGCCGTTGCCGGTAAAGAGCGGGTCCTTCATGATCGCCTTGAACGCCGCCAGCGACCGCTCCGAGGAGGCGATCCGCCAATCGGTCTCTTTCTTATGGTCGAACCAGATGATCGCGTCGATGTCGCGCATGCTCGTTTTGAGGTAGCTGGGCAGCTCCTTGATCCAGGTCGCCTTGTCGCCGCCCTTTTCCGCCGCCGCGAACTCGGCGACCATGATCGGCTTTTTCGGCCAAAGCTTGCGGGCTTTGCGGACCTGGTCGCGGAACAGGTATTTGAACGCCTGCCAGTCGCTCCAGCTCTGGGTCGTGCCCCAGTTGTAGCCGTCGAAACCGACCCAGTCGACGTAATCGTTGCCCGGGTACGCTTTCTCCCAGTCGTTCCACAATTCGTCGGGGAACGAATAGTTCATCGGCGCCCAGACCCATTTGACGTTCGTCGCTTTCTCGTTCCGGAAAACGTCGACGATATGCCGGAAAGCTTTGACATAGATACCCGGGTCCTTGTCGTTGTTCAAGACCCCCCACGGATATCCGTCGATATTGAACTCGTGCGCCGGCCGCAGGAAGATCGGGTGTCCCCAGTCCCTGATCGACCGCGCCCAGCCCCGGATGTAGTTGTCCCACTTGCCGCTGATGATGTCCTTGAGCTTGATCTTCTCCTTGTCGCCCCAGTACCACGGCTCCCAGACGATGTGCGGCACCACGCCGTAGTCGATCACGCTCTGCGCGTCGGCCTGGGGGAATTCCTGCGCCCAATCCTGGTACCACATCACCATGGCCGGTTTTTTGCCGGTCTGGGACTCGAATTGCTTGATATAGTTCAGGTTGCGGGGCGCCCCTTCGCGGAAAATGCCGACGAATACCGTCTGTTTGGGCGCGGCGCCCGCCTGGGCCGACATCGCCACGGCCGCGCCGGCGGCCAGGGTTAAGATCAAACCACCAACGATCGCGCTCTTTCGTAGTTTCATTTTTCCCTCCCTATCCCTTGACGGCGCCGGCCGTCAGGCCGCGCACGATGTGCTTTTGCAGCATAAAGAATAACACGACGACCGGGATGGTGGCAACGGTGGCCGCCGCCATCATCAGGTCGAAGCGGTTCTGGTAATTGCCGACGAACAGGCGGATGCCGACCGGGATCGTCATCGTGTCGCCGTTGGTCAGCACCCAGGCGAACATCAGCTCGTCCCAGGCCTGGAGAAAAATATAGATCCCGGTGGCGATAATGCCGGGCATCGCCAGCGGCAGGGCCACGTGCCGGAAGACCTGGAGGGGCGAACAGCCGTCGATCCGGGCCGCCTCTTCCAGCTCTTTGGGGATCGAAGCGAAGAAACCGCGCAGGATCCAGATCGAGAACGGGACAAAGAAGGCGGAATAGATCAGGATCAGCCCCCAGTAGGTCCCCTTGATCGGGATGCCGGTCATGACGGTCAATTTCACGAACATGATGTAGAGCGGGATCAGGTACATGATCGCCGGGATCATCTGGGTCGCCAGGATCGTGTTGGAAAAGAAGTCCGCGCCCGGGAACTTGAAGCGCGACAGGGCGTACGCGGCCAGGGTGGAAAAGATCATCGCCAGGACCATCGTCGAGCCGCAGATGATCAGCGAGTTCTTGAGGTAAAGGCCGAAGTTGACGTTCTTCCACATGTCAACGTAATTGTCCCAGTGGACCTCGACCTGCCCCTGCACGTTGCGGGAGAGGCCGACCCGGCCGATGGCGATGTCGGACGAGCTCTTGAGCGAAGAAAAGACCATCCAGCCGACCGGCAGCAGGGTCAGGGCCAGGAACATCAGCATGATGATGCTGATGCCGATATCGGTAAGCCGTTTTTTCGCGTAATACGGCAGGGCCATCAGTTCATCTCCTCCGCCCGCTTAAAGTAGCGGAACCAGACGTTGACGATAGCGATCATCACGCAGAGCAGGAGGACCGAAGCGGCCGCGCCGGTGCCGAAATTCCAGAGCTGGAAGGAGTTGCGGAAGATGTTGGTCATCATCAGGTCGCCCCATTCGCCGGGGAAGCCGGCGCCGAAGCCGAACATCATGATGACGATGTTGAACGAATAGGTGTTGTAGATCAGGCCGAACAGGATCAGGATGAACCAGACCGGCCGGAGCATCGGCCAGGTGATCCGCCAGAACTTGGTCCACGGCCCCGCCCCGTCGATATCGGCCGCTTCGTACAGCTCGTCGGGGATCGTTTGCAGGCCGGCCAGGAGCATCAGCATGGAGAGCGGCCAGAAGCGCCAGATCGTCGGGATAATGATCGCCCACATCGTGTTCCCGCCGGTCAGCCAGGACGGTTTGAACGGCAGCAGGTGGAGCCAGTCGACTAGCATGACGTTGACCAGCCCGCCCTCTTTCAACCACATGATCCCCCAGAGCAGGCCGGTAACGTAGGTCGGCACGATCCAGGGGAAAAGGAAGAGGGTGCGGACCAGCGAGCGGCCCCAGAACTTCCGGTGCAGCATCAGGGCGACGACCATGCCGACGCCGAGGGTGCCGATGGTCACCACCACCGTGTAAATGACCGTGTTGCGGACCGCCTCAAATAATCCGATCCGGATCGGGCTGGTCGGGTCGATCAGGACCTTGTAATAATTATCGAACCAGACGAAGGGGGCAAGCAGGTAGCTTTGCAGCGTCATTTGGTTCAGGTTGAGGAACGACATGTAGATGCCCTGGGCGATCGGCACGACGTGGAGGAACAGCATGGCCAGAGCGGTAGGCGCAATGAAGTAGTAAGCAATGCGACTTTGCTTTACCCGGTGCCACAGTCCTTTTTTCTGCTTGTTGTTTGGCCTCTTCAAACGGAAGTATCCCTTCTCAAGACCTCACTGGGACTTATAACGCTTAGCGGTGAGCTACGCGCGGCAAAAACCAGTTACATTTTACTGGAAAAATGCTCGTTTTGCAAGGCTTTTTTGAACGCCGCCAGCGCGCCGGCGGACGACTCTATCCGCCAATCGCGCTCCTTGTTGATGTTGAACCAGCAAAAAAGCTTGATCCGGGGGTAATCCGCGCCGATCCGGGCGAACGCGTCGGCGATCCAGGCCTCTTTGCTCCCCCCGTTCTCGGCCGAGGCGAATTCGCCGATCATCAGCGGCTTGGCGGTCAGCGCCGCCAGCGCGGCGTAAGCGTCGGCAAAGATCAGGTCGAACGACTGCCACTTATCGTATCCCCAGTTATAGCCGTCCATCCCGATCCAATCGACGCAGGCGTCTCCCGGGTAATACCGTTCGAGCTCGTTCCAGTCGGCGTCAGGCAAACTGTAGTTGTTCGGGCACCAGACCAGCGCGACGTTGGCGGCGCCGACCGCTTGCTTTACATTATATATATAGGTCCAAGCTTTTTTATAACTGTCGGGCCCCGCGCTTTCGCCGTTGTGCGCGCCGTCCCAGGGATACCAGTTACCGTTCATTTCGTGGGCAAAACGGAGCAGGACCGGCTTGCCCCACTCTTTCGCCGCCTGGAAAAAAGCGCGGACATAGCTTTCGTAACTCCCCGCCGCGATCGCTTCGAGCGTGCCGGCCGGATCGGTGATCCACGGCTCCCAGGTGATCAGCGGCACGCTTCCGTTGTTGGCGACCTGGTCGGCTTCGCTTTGCGGGAACGGCTCCTGCCAGTGGACGTACCAGAGGACGACGGCCAGTTGCCGGTCGATCTTGGCCTGAAAATCGGCCAGGTTATCCAGGCCGTTGACGAACGCGCCGATGGCGCAGGTTTGGGGCGGGACCGTTGTCGTCGTGGTCGCGTTATTCACCGGAGAGCTGCTGCAACCGACCAGGGGAATGATCAGGGCAATAACGCATATTCTAGCGAAGGTGGACATTGCGGATCTCGAGGTCGGTCTCCGAAGGGCCGACGACCATCATCTGGACCTTGGTCGGCTTTTTGACGATCCCCAGGATCGGGAAGGAGAACTTCTTGAAGACGGCGGCGGAAATGTCCTTGGTCAGGTAATCCTCTTCGAACGAGGTGGCCGGCTGCTCCGGCTTCCCTTTGTCCCAGATCTCGACGCGCAGCCGGGTCCAGTGCTGCTCCTTTTCGATCGTCCCTTTGACCTCGAACTCGAGCAGGGTCGGGTTGGCGATCTCTTCGCGGACCTCCAGGACGCAGCCCAGGTCGGTCCCTTTGCCGGAGAGATAATACGATTCGGCCCGTTCTTCCGCTTTTTCTCCCGGTTTACCGAAACCGGAAAAGAGATGTTTATCTTTGGCCATGGCCAATTTTAGCATATTAACTGAAATTCTCAAAACCAGGGGGCGATATAGAAACGATGACAAGCATTAGCCCGGTCGGGGCCCCTCGCCCCTTAATACAGGTCAAGGCGCAGTGCTCCGCCGCGCCGACCGAGAGTTCGTGGTTTGAGGACGCAGTCGATTATATCGGCTCGATCTTCTCTACCCCTACCCCTTCCGCCGCCGGCTGCGGTTTTATCGGCGAGGCGTTATCGGGCGGGCAAGACGCCGGGCCCGACGTCGACGCCGACAGCGACACGGACATTGACGCCGATTCCGACACCGACACGGATACCGACGTCGACACCGATACCGACACGGATACCGATACCGACGTCGACACCGATTCCGACACGGATACCGATACCGACATCGACGGCGGGACCGATACCGACACGGATACCGATACCGACGTCGACACCGATTCCGACACGGATACCGATACCGACATCGACGGCGGGACCGATACCGATACGGATACCGACGAAGATGGCGGCACCGATACCGACACCGATACCGACACGGACACCGGGCCAGCCTGCACGCCGCACTTATATTCCGACACGACTTTCACCGCCGGGGCGGCCGACTCCAACGCGATCGTCAGCAGCGGCTCGGTCTCACTGGTCCCCGACCAGTCCGCCTGGGTCTGCTACGACGGCAGCGTCCTGCCGGAAACCGCCGGGTGGACGGAGACCGCTTCGATCGGCTGGACGACTAAAGTGACCAGCGGCGGGATCCTGGAGCTGAACAGCGAAGACCTGAACCAGCCGGCCAACTACTCGCTCGATCCGCTTTTCAACAGCACGACCGGCTGGATGGTGCGGGCCAGGATCCAGCTGGTGAACAGCCAGGGCGGCAGCGCCTGTTCGGTCCAGATCCAGGACGATAATTTTAACATCGATTTCCGCTTCCAGAACGACCGGATCGCCGACAACAACGTGGTGGGCCATTTATACATGATGGATCCCCGGCTGAGCTATTACGAATACCTGGTCACAGAGCGGGACGGCGAATACGCGATCTCGGTCGACGGCACGGTCCGGATCAGCGGCACGGCCGCTTCCAACATCGGCACCAGCAACCTCCGGTTCCACGACCCGGCCGGCACCTACGACAGTCATGCTTTCTGGGACTACCTCTGTTATTACAATGGGGGCGACGTTCTCCCCTATGTCCCCAGCGGGACCTACACTTCGGAGATCGTCGATACCGGCAGCGCCGCCAACAACATCGGCAGCGGCGCCATTATCAGCTGGTCGCAATTGATCCCGAGCGGCACGGCGATCTCGCTGGAGATCTGCGCCGCCGACGACCCGGGAATGGCGGGAGCAGTTTGCCAGTCGGGCTTGACGAATAATCTGGGAGAACTGATACCGTCGAGCGTGGTGGGCCGCTATTTGCGCTACATCGTCACCCTGCAAACCTCGATCGACCAGCTCACGCCTCAGCTGCAGGACGTGACGATCAATTACGAAACCTGCGAATAGCCGCTAATATCTAATTAATGATCAGGTAACGGAACGGGATCGACGCCCCAGCAGTGCCATCAACGGTTTTAACGACGAAAGAAACTCCATCATTGATCTGCGACACCTTTAATGCCTCATCGGTATTTTCGTCCGATTCGCCGACCATTAACAGAATAATACTGGAGGCGGTCACCTTGTTATTGGTCACGGTTATCCCGGCGGTCCCCGACGGAACGGTGTTATTGCCCGCCGACATGTTCGCGCCGGCTTGCACTCCGATCTTGCCGGCAAGAATGTAGAGAGCATTGTTCGTGCCGCTCGCTTCCGCCGACACCGCCAGCCCTTTTAACCGTTTACTCCCGTCAAGAGCGAGAAGCTGACCGGCAATCGCCTCGGTACTGCTGGCGCTAAAGTTGTCGACCATACCGGCATTAGTGGCTGTCCCCGTCAAAATGGCATAACCGGCATTCGTGGCTGTCCCCGACAGCGCAGCGTAATCGACATTACCGGTGGTCGTCGCGTAAGCGGCGGTCGACGCGCTCCCTGAGAGCGTCGAATAATCGACGTTGCCGGTGGTCGTCGCGTAAGCAGCGGTCGACGCGCTCCCCGAGAGCGTCGAATAATCGACGTTGCCGGTGGTCGTCGCGTAAGCGGCGGTCGACGCGCTCCCCGACAGCGCCGCGTAGTTCGCCGTGCCGGCCGTGGCCGCGTTATCCGCCGTCACCGCGTAAGCAACACTTAAAATCTCCATCCGTGGGGAGAGCGTTTCGCCCCCCACCGCGAGCTCCAGCCAGCGCCGCCCGGCGCCAAGCTCGCTGGCGGTCAACGGGCCAAGCTGGACAAAATAGATGCCGCCGGAAACTTTGACCTCGGCCGAGGTCATCGTCCAAAGCAGATTGCCCGCGGTTTCGGCGTCGTAAAGCTTGAAGACCATCGCCTTGTTCCCGTTGATCAGCAGGCCGCCGCTGTCGCGCAGTAATCCTTGATAATTAACATATTGCGGCACGGCTGCGGCCGCGAACGCCAAGACCATTAAACCGAGTAAAACCAAAGCCGAACGCTTCATCATAAAGATCACTCTCCCTCGCCGCCTATTTTAACACATCCCCGAATGAAATTCCGCGGCTGAACGCCCGATAACCACCCGTGATCGGCAATTTGCACAATAAGGCGCGCAGCGCCGTCCGTTTTCACCTGATCCACCGGATGCAGGATGCCCTGTTGCGGAACAACCGGGCGGCCGGTAAAGCCCTGACCCACCTCAACACGGTCTGGCAGCTGAACTACTGCGACGTCAAAGACCCGAATAACCTCCGCGATTGGGACGTCCTCTCGCGGCCCGGTGAAGGGGCGCATTATGACGCCCTGAAAATCCTGGAACAGCCGGCCGAACGGCGAGCGGTCCTCCATTACAGCGCTTACCATCTCGGCATGAACGCCGAACATATTGCCCCGCTTCCCGTGCTGCTGACCTACGCTAAATTCCCGAACTACTATCTGGTGGAAGCGCGCGACCTCGGTCCCGGCCTGGGCAGTTACCTGGACCACCTGGGGAGCAATTATTCGTTCCGACCGTATGCGCGCCGGCTCCTGCTGGGGATCACCGAAGGAGGCAACGGTATTTTCCTGACGCTGAACCAGGTCTTGAACGGCTGCCCCGGGAGCCGGGCCTTTGTCGAATCGAGCGGCCAGCGGGTCTTTCTGCTAAAACGGGACGGCCAGATCTGGGGCCGCCGCTTTACCGGCTCCCAGC
Source organism: Candidatus Margulisiibacteriota bacterium (assembly GCA_041650855.1). Lineage (NCBI taxonomy): Bacteria > Bacillati > Candidatus Margulisiibacteriota > Candidatus Margulisiibacteriota bacterium. The sequence goes on along the minus strand of JBAZKJ010000001.1, from coordinate 857,563 downwards.
TGGCCGGCACCAGATTCTCTTTTTTTCTGCCGCAGCAAACCGGCTGGACCCAGGAAGAGAGCGGCTGGAATATTGACTTGCTCCCCCCGCCGCTCCGGATCAAATATCTCCCGGCCCAGCCGCTCGGCCGCCTGGCCGCTTTTTGGTGAAATTTCCCGCCATTCGGCACGATAATCAAGGGTAACCAATTACGGAGGGAGTTGCATGGCAATGATGGCAAGAACGATCGAGGGTTTCCGCCGGGAGATGAGCCGGAGCATCCTGAACTTTTACGCCCGCCGGGGCCTGAGCGGGCCCGATCTTTTCATTTTCGCCCGGAAACTCCAGGACCAGGTCACGCAACTGCGGGGCCAGAACGCGTCCAAAGACGACATTAAAAAAGCCTTGGCCGGCCAGCAGGCCGGCTTGATGGAGTTTCCCCGGCCGTTCAATCCCCAGCCGCTGCAGGACGAATCGTTCCTCGTCGTCAAAAAGGGCGGCCTGATCGAACGCGAAGCCAGCCTGTCGCCGGAGCGGCGCATCAAGTACGTCAGCGAATTGCTGGGCGGCGTCTACACCGCGCTGGTCAACGGGACGATCGCCTCCGAAGGCCACTATGCCGGTTTGGGCACCCGCCTGGAATCGCCAAAACCGAAATTCACCATGACCCCCGCCGACCTGCTGGCCTGCCTGAAAAAATTCGCCGACCGGAGCGCGGAACCGCAGTTCCGTGACGATCCGACCTACGTTACCCTGCGCGAGCAGCTCGCCGAACAGGGCGGCTTGCCCTCCGTCCTGACCAAATTCGCCGGCCTGCACGACTGGACGATCGGCGAACGGATCTTCCTCGCCAAGATTCACGACATTTATCAGATCGCCTCCACCAAGTTCGGCGTGACCCCCGAAAGCTTCCGGCGGATCCTGCAATCGCTCAAGTTCAAGATCATCGTCAACGAGCAATCGGGCGGCGTGATCATCGAGAATTTCATTAAAGGCCGTTTCTTCGGCCTGAACCCGGAGAACGTCATCTTCATGTACCAGGCGCAGCACCCGACCTGGGAGGTCGCCGAGAACGGGGGGTTGCGGCCCGACGCGGCCAACATGTCGCAGGGTAATCACGGCCTGCTGCCGTTCCAATCTAACCTGGAAGGCCAGTGGTTCCGGGTCATACCGGACAGCGCGCCGCGCGGCTACCGCGAGGAGCGGATCACCACTACCGACTACAAGGATTTCCAGGCCAACGTCACCACCCTGGTGGTGGAGAGCGTGGAAGACACCAGCCAGTATGTCCAGCCGTACGACTACACCTACCTGGCTTACGTCGAGAAACTCGGCCGCGAACAGGGTGTCCAGATGTTCATGAAGATCGTCGGCCAAAAAGAGAAGAACCCGCAAAAAGGCGGCTTCCTGGCGGCGGTCACCCAGCCGGACAATGCGGTCGCCAACGCAGTGCTCGAGTCTAACCGCGCGCCGGCCTTAAAACCGCGCGACATCACCAACCTGAACCTGAACCGGAACGCTTTCTTCAACCCTAACGCCGTCGACGACGCGATCATGGAAAGCGGGATGATCGAAGACCTGCATCCGACCATCGAACCGCAGGGGAAAGAGCTGCTGGTCCGGATCGACCCGAAGGTCCCGCAGGGCGACCGCAATCTTTACCTGCGCACCCGGTTCATCAAGGACGACCCGCCCGCCTCGATCAGCAACCTCAAGGACCCGGTCGACATCCTGCCGACGCTTCTTCTGATGCGGCGGATGGAAGACAATCCCGAGGTCGTGAAGTTCGCCGAATATATCGGTTTGCTCCAGTCGGCCGGCGGCGCGATCTTCATCGAACGGCCGTTCAAACCGACCCTGCCGCGCCTGGCGGAAGACGCCCGGAGCGCGGACCAGCCGCTTTCCCTGGCCCTGTTCAACGACCCCGTTTACCTGAACGCCCTCTCGGTCACCGCCCGGGAACACCTGCAGGCCTTGTTCGAGGTCGCCGAAGTGACCGGCTCGCTGGTCCGCGAATACGAGATCGCTCCGGACAATACCGTCTATTTACGGACACTGCCGGCGACGATGAAGGGAGCGGCCGCCGGTTATCAGACCAATTCGCTGGAACGGACCATCGCGTCCGATTCCAAGGCTTACATTGCCCGCGACGGCGGCAAGATCTTTATCGGCCGGCGGCACGATTTCGACGTGATCGACCTGCCGAACAAGCAGTCGGCGCGGGGCGGCGAGATCGTCACCCTGACCCTGAACTTCAAAGCGGTCGCGCCGGCGCGGATCGCGGAGCTGTTCGCTGGTAAATTCCAGCGGGTGCTGGAGCAGATCGCCGATACCGGCATCTCCAACCACCACAACCAGGTCATCGATTATTTGACCGGCCTGCCGATCAGGGACGTCCTGTTCAACAACTCCAGCCGCCTGGCCGATATGGTCGTGGAGCGCTTCTTCCAGGCCTGATATTGCCTGAAATTCCTTCCGTTTTTTGCCGATATATATACGGAAGGATGAAGAAGATATGAGCCCAACCAACATGATCGGTCAAATCGGCAGGTTCCGGACTTTGGTCCGGGAAAAAGTCACGCCCCGCGTCACCAGCGGCTGCGCTTACCTCGGTTTCGCCGATCGCTCCCAGCTCGTCGCCGGCCTGCGCGCCAGCGCCGCCAACCGCCACGACCTGCTGCTCGATTCACTGATCGCCAGCGGCACGATCAAACAACGCTTCACCAAGGATTTAACTTCGCTCGACCAGCTGAGGCCGTTCATGCTCAAGGCGAACATCACCGCCGAGACCGTCGGCGCCTGGGGCGTGGAAGGCCTCGACTCCGCCGCCCTGATCGCCGAGAACCGGACCGTCGTTGCCAAGCTCGGCCGCGGCATCGTTTCCGGCTACTACAGCATTTGCCATTACGCCGGCACGGCGGAAGGCCTGTCCGCCGCCTTCTCGTCCGGTACCAAAGCCGCGAAAGCGGCGGCGGTGGTACTCGGCGTCGGCGGCGCCGCCTGGTTCTTCGGGCTGCCCACCCTGAGCGCGGGTCTGGGGCTCGGCGCCGCGACCGCGCTCTGCGTCCTGGCCGCCAAGTACGGCGACAGCTTCCCGACCCACGGCCTGGCCGGCAAGGTCGGCAGCGTCGCCCGCTTCGTCTCGCGCAAGATCGCCCCGTTCGTCTACGCCATCGACGGCCTGTACCTTGGTTCGCTGGTTTACGACAACAACCTCCGGATCGCCGGCATTTTCGATTCGCTCGGCCTGGAAGGGAGCGTGGCGGTACTGGGCGGCCTCGGCCTCGGCATCAAGACCTGGGTCGGCAAAAAACTCGGCGAGCTGCGCCGCTCCCACGGCGGACAGCTGGACCCCGGCAACCGGCATTTCATGGAAAAATCGATGCGGAGCGCCGCCCTCTCGTCCGCCGCGGAGCTCCACTACATCGGCACCCGCCTGATGCTGCTCGGCGGGGCCGCTTTTTACATCGGCGGCAACGTCATCGCCTCGCTCGGCACGCTCGGCATCGTCCCGCTGGCCATCCCGCTGGCGGTGATCGGCGCCACCGCCCTGCTGCGCGCCCGCCACGACATCGCGGCGCCGGGCAAGGAGGTCCATAAGACCTTCTGGCAAAAGCTCGCGTTCTGGCAAGACGGCTATTACACGGAGAAAAAGCAGGCGGAAAAGCTCGACAACACCAAGATCAACCTCCCGCTCTGGGGCGGGATCATCGGTTTCGGCGCCAGCGCCGTGATCAGCCTGGCCGTGGGGGCGCCCGCCGGCTCCTGGCAGACCGCGCTGCTCGGCCCGATCGGCTTCGCCACCTTCTACGGTTCGCTGGCGACGTTCTTCCTGAACGAACTGCACGGCGCCGGCCATTCGCTTAACACTAACCTCGGCTACATCGCCTCGCTCAAAGCCTCGAGCCGCGACCTGGTCGGCGAGACCGAGAAGAAAAAACTGACCGATAGCGCCCGGATCCTGGCCGTTAACCCGCACACCGGGATGAAAGAGCATACCTACGGGCTCTTGTTCAGCGTCTTGCTCAACCGGAAACCGGGCCTCTCTTTCATCTGCATGTACGATTACATCCTCTCGCAAAAGGACGGACAGGACCTGCCGAACCGGAACAACCACCGGCAGGAGAAACAGTTCCTGGCCGAAGTTACCAGGATCCAGGCCGGGATCTTCGACCTGGCGCGGGGCGGGATCGCCGGCCCGATGAAGCTTGCCGACAAATACCGGCAGCTGATCGCCAATCTCCACGCCCTCTCCCGCCACTACCGCGGCCCGCTGGTCGATACGCTCAACGCCCTGACCGCCAAGAACAAAGGGTGGTTCGAACCGTTCCAGGACGTCGCCGAGTACCGGCGCGCCGCCTTTGAACAGCTGGAGATCAGGGGGGACGAGTTCCGCCAGCTGGCCGACAAGCTCCAGCGCAAGCTGGACAAGGGCTATATTTCCGCCGAGGATTTCAACGCGGAGTGGACCCGCCTCCTCCACTGTTACGATCCCGACCTGGTCAAGAAGATCCCGGTCGCCCGCAAAGCGGTCGCCGGCGACGAACGGAAGGTCCGGAAAGTGGAGAACGTCGCGGCCGGCCTGATCATGCGCGGCCTGACGATCTACAAGGGGTGGTACACCGAAACGGAAGAAGACAAGACCCGCCATCCGCAGGAAGACTGGATCAGCGGCGACTGGACCCAGGTGCCGAACCCGAACTTCAGTTATACGGCGGAACCGGGGACCCTGGCCGGCGCCAAATACCTCTGGGTCCGGGCGGAAGAGGTCATGGTCGACCTGCAAAAGAAGAACCGGAAATACCTTTCCACTTCCCGCTTCGTCTCCAGTGTCGACAACCGGCCGAGCCGCGACGAAGGCTTTGTCGAGCTTACGCTTCCGGCGGACCAGGCGATCGTGGTGCCCGTCAACGGCCGCCAGGTCCCGATCACCAGTTTCTACTACGTGGCGGAAGGCGACCAGAACGCTTACCCGGCGGTCAAGGCCCTGCGCCACCGCCCCGGCGCCGCGCCCCTGCCGGCCGGCTACGAGTTCCCCTACCAGGGACATTTGGCCAATGACGACCTTAAACCGTACGTCTTCACGCCGCCCGCTTTCGATTTCAGCGTGATGATGGACAAGAACGACATCCAGGTCAATTCTTACACCCTGCTGCCGACCATCCTGAAGCGGGCCAAACGGGACAAGTTCATCCACCTGGTCCTGCGCTACCCGGTCGGCGACCGGGCGATCGAGGCCGACAATCCGTTCCCCCTGAAGGAACTCGACCTGAGCAAGGGGGTCGGCGTGATCGACGCCAACATCGAACTGCGTTACCGCGGGAGCGACGGGATCGAGCGGGTCGCGCCGTTCCAGATCGACCGGGCCGCGGCCCACGTCGGCATCAACGAATCAATGGGCTGGAAAGACATGACCGGCGCGGTCGTGGAAATGCGCGCCGGCAAACCGGTGGCTTTCTCCCTGGTCTACAACAAGACCGGCAAGAAAGAAGACGACGTCCTGATGCCCATGCCGCCCCGCGACTGGCCGCAGTATCTCGGTTCGCTCGGCCTGCCGGCCGACGGCCCGGCGGAGCTGAAGATCAACAATTTCACCGCGGTGCCGCTGCGCGACGGCGACCCGGCCTGGCTCAAGTTCTATTACACCGACGGCAGCGTCGGCTTCGCCCGCACGGCGGACGGCCGCCGGCCGATGCTGATGAACAAAGACCTGTACGCGGAGACGGGGAGACCTTAAATGAGCGGACCAATTAACAAAACGGGCAGCGGCCCCCAATATTACAAAGTCGCGATGCTGGAGCATAACCGGCGGATCAGGATCGACGACGTCCGGATCCCGCGCGGCACCTCGATCCTGGTCGCCCGCGGCTGGGACCGCACCCTGCGCGAAGGGCTGAAGATCGACCAGCTGAAACTGCAGGGCCACGACCGGATGATGGGGATGGTCTTCCGCTACGCCGCCGACGGCCAGGAACTGGCCGGCCAGGCGATCGTCGAGCTCGGCCATTACAAAGTGCTCGACCGCGCCCGGCACATCGAAGCGGTGGTCGAGATCGTCCCGTCGGACAAAGCGGGCAAGCTGACCGTGATCGAACGCCGGCTCGACACCACCGGCCTGTCGGAGGACCGGTCCAAATACGTCTACACCCTGACCGACAGCGCGGCTAAACTGATCGAGGCCGAGGTCATCGACCTGGCCTGGATCAAGGACATCGCCCTCGACCAGCACGGAGTAACGGTCAAGTTCGTTACGCCGGGGGTCGAAGCTTCGACCGAACGGACCGTCCGCCTGCCGGCCGCCGCTTTCCGCGACAACGCCGGGAAGCCGCTGTTCGGCAACCCGGAAGCAAGAGTTGCCGGCGCCGGCGACGTCTACCAGAGCCGGTTCTACACGACCGAGACCGAACGGTTCCGGCCGGAACTTGACTACTTCAACGGCAACCTCCGGCTGATCGTCCACAAGGTCGACCGCTACGAGATCGACCTGCCGGCCGGCCTGCAGATCGCCGCCGGGGAAACGGTCAAGATCTTCCCGTCCGGGGTCGACGCGGTCGCGACCGTCGCCGGCCGGGAAGTGCCGCTCACCGTCGGCGAACCGCTGACCAAGCAGCTGCAGGAGATGATCGACCCCAATCTCTCCCAGGTCCAGGAAGGCCAGATCAAATCGGCGATCGGCCCGCAGACCCGTTTCGGGGAAAGCGACAATCTGTCTTCGAATTATCCGCGCGACCCGTACTTCTACGGGCTGATGATCTTCGCCCTGCACCGGAGCGTGGAAAAATGGGGCGAAAATTTTGCCATTAACCGGGCCAAGGCCGTGCGCGCTTTCCGCGGCATCCAGAGCGGCCGGACCCACGTCATGCCGTGGGAGCTGCTCTACAAGGAATTCGCCGACGTCTTCGAGGCGAACGGCGACCACCTGCGCAAGCTCTCCAACTTCGCCGAAGAGATCTGGGGCCCGGGCGTGTCCGAAGACACCCAGATGGAGATGGCTTACTGGCTGAAGGGGATCAAGATGTGGGTCGTCAAAGAAATGGTGGCGCTGATGTCGGCGGAAAAGGAATGGGGCCGCTATGACATCCAGAACACCAAACGCTACGACTATTCCGAGGTCCTGTTCAACCTTTCCGCCCTGCTGGCCAAGACCGACATCGTCCAGGGCCGCTTCCTCGGCCGAAAACCGGTCCTGATGAAGTGGGCGGAAATGTCGGAGATCACCGCCGGACGGACCTGGTACAAGATGCCGTTCGCCAAGCTGACGGAGCTGGCGGCCATCCCGACCTACCTCCTCTCGTTCGGGCACGTCCTCTGGTACCCGGTCGACCTGGCCTATTTCGTCGGCGCCTGGCTCTTCCGGACGGTCGCTTCGTCGGTCAACTACACGCGGCACCTGCTGTCGCTCGGTTACGGTTTCAAGACCGGTTTCTGGAAGAACCCGGCCGAAGAACTGACCATGCTCCGCGGCTACTATAAAGCGGCCATGGACCAGTTCCTCCGCCGCTACCAGTACGGCACGTTCGTTCCAACGGTCAGCGGCTCCGGCGCGGCCATCCCTGACGACTACAAGGCGCTGATCCGCCGCAACGCCTGGGCGACCGGCGTGTCGGCCGTCGTGACCGGCGTCATGCTCGGCCTTGGCGGCCTGGCCTCCTGGCTGGCGCTGCCGCTCGGCATCGCGGCGATCCCGCTCGGTCTTTCGCTCTACGCCAAAGGGTTTAACGCTTTCCGCGGCTGGAAGCGCGGGCTGGTCGCCGCCGGCGGCGCCGCGACCGCGGCGGCGGGACTGGGCCTGGCGATCTTCGGCGCCCCGGTCCTCTGGGCTACCCCGCTGAGCCTGGCCCTGATCGCCAATATCGGGTTCGGGCTTTATTCGCTCGGCCTGCTGGTCAAAGCGCAGTCGGCAATGAAGAAGGCCACGCGCGAAGACGAACTGATCAAGGCCGGCAACCGCCACCAGGGTGCGGTCGATAAGGCCGACCAGGCTAAGCTGGCGGCCGTGGCCGCCAAGCTTGCCGCCGACAAACTGGCCCTTGGCTACAAAGATCTTTATCTGCTGCGCGGCGAACTGGCCGCCCTGCTCCGCAAATTACAGGTCATGGACGAAGCGGGCCGGATCGTCCAGGGCGTGCAGCATACCAACCGGCTCTTCTCCCACCAGGTGATCGACCAGTACGCCGCCCTGGAAATGGCGATCTGCGTCAAGGCCTGCCGCGAACTGGCCGTCGACAAGAACGACCGGCCGGCCCGGGAAGCCCTGCTCTGGCTGCTGCGCGAATCGCGCGAATACCTGGTCGTCGACATGGCCGCCAAGTTCTACCGGCGCCTGAACCTCGACCTGGGCACCCCCAAGACCTTCTCCCAGGCCGTGCGGCACCCCGTCCGCTGGCTGCGCGAATTGCTCGAAGACCTGAACAAATAAACCTGAAATTACCGCCGTTTTTTGACGATATATATCCGGAAGGCAACTACCATGGGAATCATTACAGCAACTAGGAATTTGGTGCGCGAAAACTTCTCGCCGCGGCTGACGCGGTTTTACGCCCGCCTGGGTTTCGCCAACCGCGAGCTGCTCGCCGCCAACCTGCGCGGCCTGCAATTCGACAAGAAGAACAATAAGTACGACCGGGAAAAAGTCATCGACAAACTGGTCAGCGAAAACCTGCTGAAAAAGGGCTTCGCCGGCACCCCGCTCGACAAGCTGCAGCCGCACATGTTCTTCGGCACGATCGCCCGGGAGCAATACGCGAATTTCGCCCGGGAGATCGACTTGACCATTATCCGGGACGAAACGAAAACGGACGCCGACTACCGGAAGAGCGTCGACAGCGTCGACCTGCTCACGAACCGGCTCGCCGGCCTGATCTACAAGGCCGGCCAACCGACCGGGACCGGCAAGTTCGGCGCCGGACTGAGCCTGGCCTTCGCCCTGGGCGCCGGCACCGCCGCCGTGATCGGCCTGTCGCTGGCCGGCCCGTCGTTCTCCGCCCTGGCCGGCGTCAGCTTGGCCCTGACCGCCGCGGCGAAAGTCGTCGGCCGCTGGCTGAACCCCGCTTTTTCGACCGGCAAGTTCTTCCGCCGGCTGTTCTACGTCTCGCTCGGCGCCCTGCTGCTCACCGGCATCCTCGCCATTAAGGAGCGGCAATACCCACGCTACACCAACAACAAAGACATCGCCGTCACCAGCGTCGACAACGAGATCCGGGCCAAGGTTTGCGACGCGGGCGCCTGCCGCGAAGGAACGGTCTTCGCTTACCAGGGACCGGATGCCGCCGGCCGCGCCCGGGAAAGCGCGGAAAAACTGCAGGAGGTCATCAACGAACAGGACCTCTTCCAGGGCGGGATCATCCCCGAAGGGGACAAGATCATCGTCACCGACAACTGGCTGCCCGCCTGGGTCCCGTTCTCGACGACCGAAGTGATCGATATCTCGGCCGAAGGCCTGACCGGGGACGCCCGGCAGAACCGCCTGGTCTCTTTCTACAACGGCCTCTGGTCGTCCGGCATCATGCCGTCGAGCCGGGAGCTGGCTGAATTCGAATTGCAGAAACTGGAGCGGCAGCTCGATTTCCGGCTCTGGCGCGACGTCCGCCTCAGCACCAAGCTGCAGCTGGCCTCGCTCTCCATGCAGCTCGGCGATTACCCCCGCGCCCTCGACCTGAGCCAGCAGATCATCGACAATCGCCTGGCGGTCACTTCGGCGCGGGCCCCGTTCACCGACGAAGCGGTCTTCCTGCAGGCCGACATTTACCGGATCAAGGCGATGAAGAGCTGGTCCGACGCCCATATCGCCCAGGCGGTCCGGCTGCTGCAGCAGCATCAAGGCCAACTGAAACCGGAAGAGAACGGCTATCTCTCCCGTTACGCCTTTGAACTGCTCAAGACCTGCACCATTGCCCGGCAATTTTTCCCGCGCGGCGAATGGGCGGGCAACGAAGCGTGTTCGCCGGCCGCGACCGCCCGGTACGCGGAGGCCGCGACCTTCGGGCATAACCGGTATTCGCCGACGTTCAGCGACAACTTCCTCGGCGTCCGCACTTTCCTGCAGTCGGGCAGCCTGTTTTACTCCGGCGGCGAACTGGCCGCCGCGCGGGAGGAATACCAAAAAGCGCTGGCGCTCGTCGACCTGATCGACGGCTGCGGCAATATCACCGGCGGTGACACCGACCGCAACTGGCGGCTCTACAGCCCGTACATGGCCGACGTCGACCGGGGGATCGGCGATACTTTAGGGCAGCCGTCCGGCTTGCTCTCTTTCGCCGCCCGCTGCGAGGTCGGCCGCCTGCTGCGGGGCGACACGCCGCTCAAGAAATTCACCAACCAGTTCGATCCGACCTTCTTTAAGGTCTTCAAGGCCCAGGCGTACCAGGGCCTGGCGGCGATCGAGATCAAGCAAGCCAAGACCGACCGCGACCACCAGCTGGAGCGGCTGACGTCCGCCCTGCTCCACCTGAAGTCGGCGTTCGAGATCGTCCGCGCCATCCAGCGCGACGACATCTTCCGCTTCTTCACCGGCATGTTCGAGGAAAAACAGACCTATTACGAAGTGCTGGCCGATTACGCCGACCTGAATTTCAGCCTCTACACGCTGGGCGGCGGCAAGTTCGCCGACAAACTGGCCCTGGCCCGCGAACTGGCCGACGAGGTCGCCGGCCAGCGCGCCAGCGAACCGCTCGATATCCCGTACCTGCGGGCGATCCTCCTGAAAGGCGAACTGGCTCTTCTCGACGGTAAAAAGCGCGAAGCGCTCGGCTACTACCGGCTGGTGCTGGACAACATCGCCGCCGCCGAAAAACAGCTGGCCGCCGGCGAACCGCTCCCGCCCCACTACCAGATGCTGCAGGAATCCGCGCTCATCCGGACCGCGATTTTATCTGAAATTAACCCCTAAAAGTAACGATATATATACGGGAAAAGTATATATATGAGCGAAGCCATTAGACCGATAGGTAACCCTGATTACTCCGCCGTTCTCCGGCAGTCCTGGGAGTACTACGCCAAGAACATGATCGACGAGACCGGCCGGCCGCTCGCCCTCCCCGACACCGGCGACATCGACCGCGACGGCAACACGAGCGAGCAAGTCACCTTTTCCGAAGCGGCCGCCTACGTCATGCTCCGCGCCGTCATGATCGGCGACCACGACACCTTCGTCAAGGTCTGGCAGTGGACCCGCGATAACCTGCAGCGGCAGAACCTCGACTACGTCTATACCTGCCCCGCCGAAAAACCGGCCGGCTGCGCCAGCAACTGGTGGCAGATAAAACCCAGCCCTGAATACCAGGACCACCTTTTCGCCTGGCGCTATGTCCCGTCGCTCAACGGCGGCGACCACCCCGGCGGCGTGATCGTTTACAAAAGCGGCGTCGGCGACGAGGTCGTCGACCTGAGCGGCCTGAGCGCCGCTTCCGATGATATTGAGATCGCCGCCGCGCTCGCCCTGGCCGGTTCCCGCGGCTGGGACCCGGCCGGCGAATACGCCGCCGAGGCCAAAGCCATCCTGGGCGACGCCTGGGAAAAATACGTCGTCAAGGTCGGCGACCGGAACTACTTCTTCGCCGGCGACCAGTTCGCCCGGTCGGGCGACATCAACCCGAGCTATTTCCGGCCGGCCTTTTTCCGCTCTCTCTTCCAGCAGATCGACGGCACCCATCCCTGGGCCAGCCTGACCGACACCGTTTACGACACGCTCGAAGCGAGCGGCGACCTCACCCTCGGCGGTAAGCGCGGAAGCAAGAATCTGCCGCCCAACTGGGTCGCGCTCGATTATAACGGCAACTACACCACCAGCGTCCTGTTCCCCGGCGTCGCCGGCGAGCTCTTCGGCCGCGACGCGTTCCGGACCCTGTTCGCCGTCGCCCAGGATTACGCCTGGTTCGGCGATCCGGCGGCGAAGAGATATTTGACCGACCCGCAGGTCGGGCCGCTCGCCTTCCTCCGGTCTCGGGTAAACGACCAGGGGATGGTGATCCCGGCCGGCTTCCACCACGACGGCTCCAGCGTCAGCCCCAACGGCGTGGAGCAAACCGTCGGCTTGAACCAGGAGCATTTCGCCTTCTACGGCGGCTACATCCCGTTCCTCTATTACGCCGGCGAACAGGCCAAAGCGCGGTCGATCATCAGCCGCCTCGACCAGGCTTACAGCCGGGACGGCTACTGGGGCGCCGACAGCCGCGACTATTACAACCAGAACTGGCTCTGGTTCGGCCTGATGCTGACCAACGGATTGCCGGAAGCCGATCCGGTGCTGGCCGCGCTCCAGACGGCCAAAGCGGAAGCCGACCGGCAGATCAACCCGCCGGTGGTGGAAGTTCCCGCCGGTTACACCCTGCAGGTCGATCTCGCCCTGGGCGACTTGACCCCCGACCGGACGCCGGTCCTCTCGCGCGAAGCGGCGATCGCCCTGCTCGATGTTTGCCAGATCAAAGAACTGCTCGCGGCGATCGCCCAACAGCCGTACTCGCCGCTCGACCGGTCGAATGACCGGTTCGCGCAGTTCATCAAGCTGAACCAGCTCGACCAGAAATATCCGCATAAGCTGCTCGCTTATTTCACCAGCCCGACCTCCTACTGGAACAACGTCATCACCCTGCTCTCCGCCGCGGCGCAGAAACTGGCCGAGGCGAACGACCGGGCCGGCACGCTGGCCGCGGTCGAGCAATGCCGGCTCTTCCGGCAGCAGATCGCCCCGCTGACCGGCCTGGCCAAGATCTACGCGCCGCACGACTACAGCAAAGTCACGCTCGACCTGACCGAGGCCGAGCTCCGCTCCCGCCTGCCTAACGAGGGGCTCGCGTTCTACGAAGAAGGCCGGCGGATCGCCGCCGGCGCGATCAACGCGATGTTCGCCGTCAACCGCGAGACCGCGGCCCCCGACTATTACCTGATCGGCAAGGCGCTGCTGATCATCGGCGACCTCTATCTCCAGCTCGACAGCGAGCGCCAGTCGGTCTGCTCCACCGTGCCGCTCAGCTACTACCGGGAAATGGCCGGTTTCTATTACGACCAGGCGGCGGAGATCGGCGAAAACCGGGTCAACATTTTCGACCCCGACGCCGGACTTTTCCAGACGATCGAGCCGGCCGATTACCTCAACGCCCTGCTGGTCAACTGGAACAAAGGATACCTGTCCGAAAGCGAATTGACCGAAGCCAAACTGGCGGTCCACTACCTGCGGGGCGCGGCGCTGGCCAAGGGCGCGGCCATCTATCTCCGGGAAACCGGCGCCAAGGAGATCGACCGGCTGTTCACCGAGATCGCCCGGACCGACGAAGCGTTTGCCCAGCTCGAGCTGGCCGGCGGCGACCCGCAGAACTTTAACCTGGCCTTCGCCCAGGCGACCAAAGCCGACTTGCTCCTCTCGCTCTCCGACCGGGTCAAATACCTCTCCCAGACGGCGGGGTTCCTCCCCGGTCAGGAAGAGGATATCAAGCTCGCTCTCGCCATGCTGACCGGCGGCGACATCGACGCCGTGACGGAGAACGCCGACCGCCTGGTGGAAATAGCCGCGGAGCTCTACCGGCAGGTGCCCGACACTTACTCCTACCTCTACGCCACCGCGCAGGTCAAGCAGATGGAGATCGCCATCCGGCGGGGCGACTTCATCAACCGGGAATTCAGCCTCCTGCGGCCGTTCTACACCAATCCGGCTTTGCTCAGCCAGCCGATCCCGGAGAACGAATTCATGTACATCCAGATGAACTACCTGAAAGCGCTCCTCCTGGTCTCGACCAAGCGGTCCGGCGGCCTGCAGGAAGCCCGCGACCTGCTCAACGAAGTGCTCTGGTCGGCCAACAGCCTGGCCGAGCCATATCGCGCTTACTTCCAGCTCCATGCCCGGCTCAAACTGGCCGAGATCATTGCCAAGATCGGCAGCCCGGCCGAGAAACGCAACTTGACCAAGGTTTTTGCCGAGCTGGAAAAAGCTGCCGACCAGTTGGCAACCAGCGGCCCGCAACTCTCCTGGCAGCCTTACTCGTTCAAGGCCGAGCTCTATCACGAATGGTCGACCCTGATCCGCGACAGCAACCTGGCCAGAGCACAGCAAATGGGCGCGAAAGCCCTGGAAATGTGCCGGCTCTCCAATTCGCCTTATGACCGGACGCTCCGGATGCAGGAGATCATCACCGCATTCAAGCCGTACTTGAACAGGTACGAGCAGTATGTGGTACGATAGGCGGAAAGACCATGGCAATAAATAGCATAAATTTGATCGCTTCACTGACGGCCGCGGCAACCGCCGCCGCCGGACAGAAGCAGGCCGGCCAGCCGCTGCCGGCCGCCGGAGCCGACGGCGCGACCGCCGGCGCGATCAACCCGCCGGTCACCGGCGCGGCTACCCCGGTCGTCGTCTCCCTCGGTTTCGAGGAGCCGGCCGAGTCGATCAACCACTACTTCACCCAGCTGAACATCGTCAACACGATCAACCTGGGCGAGAATATTTCGCTGGCCGCACTGTACGAAGCGGTCCAGTCCGGCGACAGCAACGCGACCCGGCTTGATAACCGGCGGAACGCGCTGGGCGAAAAATATATCCTGGCCTGGCTCCTCGGCCGGACGCTCGGCATACCGGACAACCGCCTGCTGGAGATCATCGGGATCCCGGCCTCGCAGCGCGCCAACTTCGACCTGCTCGGCCGCGCGATCGTCAATCTGCGCGACCACGGCGTCGCCAGCGGCAGGGACCAGTCGCCCCACTACCGCGAAGAGTACTGGCTGCCGCACATCGCCATGGTCCTGGTCAACGAAATGGACAATCCCGCCCTGCTCCCCCAGCTCAAGAACGTGCTGGCCAACGGCAACCACTGGCAGGAAAAGAGCGGCAAGGAACGGGAATACCTCGCCCTGCAGCAGATCTACGCCCAGTTCCTGGAAGGCCACCGCGAACTCGGCCTGATGCAGGCGGAGAACCTGCTCCGCCAGGCGGAGCTCGCCAAAACGCTCGACCCGGAAGACTACCAGGCCAAATTGACGGCCGCCATCGAGATACTGGAAAAGATCGCCGACGCCCGGCAGTTCAGCGCGTTCGAGGGAAGCGGTTCGGCAAGCGAAAAATGCCGGCGCCTGCAGACCAATGACGGCAGCCGCGATTTCAACCGGGCCGACTACCTCCCGCCGCTGATGAAGACCGGGCTGGGCAAGGACCGGATCAACGACCAGCTCGCCCTGCAGCAGACCCGCGAATACATCGCCGGCGCCAACATGATGCTCGGCAAGGCCTACATGCTCCAGGCCAGCGACCTGACCGATTCGGCCGCGGTCCTCGCGGTCATGGAAAAGGCCCGCCCCTATCTGGAAAATATCGCGCCGCTGCACGGCCTCCAGCGCCTGGAAGGGACCAAGGCGCTGGCCGAGAACCTGCAGCTGCAGGGTTACATGCGCAAGAACGCCGGCGGCGACTATCTCGGTTATTTCACGGCCGCCAACGACCTGTTCGCCGGCATCGCCGAACGGCTAGCCGGCTACAACGCTCAGCCCTTGGATTACCGGAATTATTCGACCGCCGCTTACGACGGCGCCACCGGCCGGATCTCTTTCCGCGGCCGGGCGCAAAGCTACGCCGTCGCGCCGGAGCAGCGGATCGGTTCGCTCTGGGCGGCGCAGATCGGCGCTTCCACCGCGCTCCTGCAGGCCAAGCTTTCCATGGTGCTGGCCGGGGAACTGACGCTAAAACCGGCCGCGCCGGTCAGCGCCTTGCTTGCCGGCGCCTTGACGCCGGCCGAGATCGAAGAGCTTAACCAGCCGGCGGGCATCTCCCTTGTCCGCCTGAACCAGCTCCAGCTCAAGCTGCTCGGCCTGGCCGCCAACCGGCTGAAAACTTTGGCCACAGAACAATACCGTTTCCCGGGCGGCACGCCGACCTCCCTCTTCCGGGACGAAGCGCTGGCGGACATCAACATCACGCTGACGGAAAATTACGTCCGGCAGGCGTTCATCCTGAAAGAACAGGGCGACGCCGCTTACGCCGACCTGTTCACCAAGGCCAAGGAGCTGATCAGCCAGATCCTCTCCGGCGAAGTCCTGTCCAGCGAACAGACCGTGGCCGTTGCCCATCTCTGGCAGGCCAAGATCCTGCTGGTCGAGGCCGGCGGCAAGCCGACCCGCACCACCATTGCCGCCGTGCTCGCCGCGAACGATAACAAGAGCGGCGCCGCCGATCATATTAAAGCGGCGATCGACGGCGGCAAGCTGTTCGGCATCGTCCTCTCTTCGGCGCGCCAGACCTACGCGGACATCCTGTCGACCCTCGATGACATGGACGGCGCGGAGGCGCAGCTCGAGCTCGCCCTGGCCGCCTACCCCAATAACGTCGAGGCGCTGGCCGCCCAGGCGGATATCCGCAACTGGCGCGGCATCCAGGAAGGCGCTAACGGGGCGATCGCCCTTTATGACCGGATCCTGCTGACCTATCCCCATCATCCGCTCACCCTGCGGGTCGAGCTCGGCCGGCTCGAGGCGAACATGCGGCTCGGCGAAAAATATTCCGCGGCGGACATCGCCAAGCTGGAAGAACTTGTCCTCACCCGGGTCCTGAACCGGGAAACCCCGGGTTCGTTCCTGATCCCGCGCGCCATCGAAGACCTGATCGAGGCCTACAGCACCGACGAGAGCCTGCACGGGCGGATCATCGTTATCGCCAACACCCTCCTCGGTTTGACGGTCGATCCGGACTGCATCCCGGAAAAAGACGAGGATAAGGCGCCAGAGAACGCCGCGCGGGCAGTGCTTGCGGCGGCGCTGGAGCCGTTCACCGGCGAGCGGCTGCCGCTCCGCTTCCGGGCCAAACTCTACCTCAAACTGGCCGAGGTCGTCTCCTGGACCAAGGTCAAAGTGGGCGGGCAATGGGAAAAACGTTACCAGGAAGCCGTTGACCTGATCGAAAGAAGCATCCCCACCGACCTGGCTGCGGTGATCGACGGCGACCGGGAACTCGGCTTGCTCCGGCGGCTCCTGCTGGCGGAGCTGGCGATGCGCCGGGAAGAAAAGATCCTGACCGAGACCACCAGCCCCCTCTGGAACGAGATCATGGCCAGCGGCGAACCGGACCTGATCGCCCGGCTGATCATCGACCAGGCGGAAGGTTACGCCTACACCAAGGATTTCGCCGGGATCGTCGCTTTTGCCCGGCAGTACCTGACGGCCGACGCCGCGGCGAATTATGAGAGCGCTAAGCTGGCGGCGATCCGGGAGATTTTCCGGCTGAAAGGCCGCCTGGTCAGCTTTGAGAAGTTCAAATTCACCCTCTGGCAGAAACTGGCCGACGCGCTCAGCTGGAACAAGGATTACGCGGCGGCCGCCGGCGAACTCACCCGGATCTTGGAAGTGATCGGCGGACAGGGCCTGCCAGAGACTTTCGTCACTAACGTCCGGGCGCGCTCCCATGTCGCCCTTGGCGATCTCTACAGCTACGATTGGGACGGCAAGGACGTCGCCAAGGCCCGTGACCACTATCTGGCCGCCATCGCGCTGCTGGCCTCCGACCTGCAATCCGCGGCGATCAGCGGCTTCTTCAACGGCACCGCGACCGAACTGGCCGACACCATCATCTCCGTTGGCGGCTCCGAGCTCCGCAAAGAGACCCGGATCGCCCTCGCCTGGTCGCTCTTCGGCCTGGGCGAAGTCCGCCGCTACGGCGAAGGGCTGAAAGATTACGACCAGTCGTTCCAGCTCTACCAGGCGGCGCTGCGGACCGCGGAAACCGTGCCGGAACAATCGGACGACCGGAGCCTGCTGCTGACCCGGATCAACCTGGCCCTGGCCAAGCTCGAGGAGACCGAGGGGCATATCGACAGCTCGGCCGGCTACCTGGCGGCCGCCTACCGGGAATTAGCCAAGGTCGAGAACCCGACCGCTGAACTGCAGAGCGAGTTCAACGCCTCGCACCTCAACGTCGCTCAGCGGACCGACCCGCGCCTCGCCGCGCACACCACCATGATCGACGGCTACGACGGGCGCGGCGAAACCCAGCTGACCCTGAACGGCGAACTGCCGCTCGACGTTTTCGGCGGCAGCTTCGGCCGCGTTATGCGCGGGCTCCACCTGACCGCCGAAGAGCAAATGGACTTCGGCCCGGGCGGCGGCAACCTGTACGCGTCATACCTCGGCGGCAAGTTCTATTTTGACGCTTACGTCCCCGACCTGCCGCTGACCCTGGGGCTCGATGGCAAAGTCTACACGGACGGCAGCGCGCCGGGGATGCTCTTCTTCCAGCGGCCCGACCTGCGCCTGACCGGCTCGTTCTGGAACAAATATTTCACCGCCGATCTGGCGTCCGGCCTCTACACCGACAATGTCGACCAGAGCTCGGTTTACCTCTCGGCCGCGTTCAATTACGGCTGGACCGATTCCCGGTGGACGCAGGGTTTCCGCTTCCCGTACCTGGAGTACAACCACTTCCGCTTCGGCTATAACGGCGAAATGATGCAGCGCGACCAGGTCGGGCTCGGCATCCGCTACGACGTCGAACTTGCCGACTGGATCAGGCTCAACGCCCGCCTCTCCGGCCAGTATCTCTCTACGCCGGCCGCGGCCCCCCATCAGCGCGACATTTTCGGCCTCGACCTCGGCGTCGGCGTCGATATCCGGATCTGGAAATCCCTGATCCTGGAGATGGACTACAGCCGCCAGCAGAACGCCCTCTACCCTTTGAACCAGTACGACCTCGGCCTGACCTGGCAATTCTGATTTAACTGAAATTCCCTCCGTAAAGTGACGATATATATATGGAAAGTCAGGCCCATAGGAGGCAAAGCTAATGGCAATGGAGAGAACCATGAGTGTTCCAATCACGCAACCGCGGACGATCAGGACGGCCGTTAACGATTTCCGGACCAGGGCGTTGACCAATTCCCACTCGCTCGGCTCCGGCAAGAAAGCGTTCGGCTTTGGCCTGCTGACCATGGTCGGCATCCCGAACCCGAGCCTGGTCGGTTTCACCGCCGCCGCCTACGCCCTCGGCAAGGTCGTGGGGGTCAGGGGCGAACGGGCGCTTGTCGGCGAGATCATTGAACTGGCCAAACAACCGAACGGCCTGGCGGAATTGAAAGCAGGAATGAACGATCTGCTGGACGTTGCTCAGCAGGAACGTTTGACCATTAAGCTGGAGAAACAGGGGGTCGCGATCCGCGATCTCGGTCTGACCGTGCAAAGCTACCGGGAATTGTTCGGCAAGCCGCGCCTTTGGTCGCTCGGCGCCGGCAGCCAGATCGTTAACAAGGTCTGGCTCGGGGTCGCCTGGGGCGCCGGTATGCTGCCGGTGCTGCTGGGGACCCAGCCGCTCTCCGCCGGACTGGTCTTTTGCTCGCTGCTGACCGGCGTCATGCTCGGCGCAGCTAAGATCTGGGGAACGATCCGGGAGAACGGCCACGTTAAGAAACTGGCCGCCCTGGTCAAGACCGACCAGGACAGGGAGAACCTGAAACAGCTGATGAAAGACGAAGGATACTCGCCGGCGCTGCAAGCGCGGCTGACCGCCAAACTGAACAAGAGAGGAGTTAATTTATGAGCGATATTCTGGATTACATCGGGAGCATATTTTCGACCCCGTCGCCGTCGGTTTCCGCCTGCGTCGCCCCGGCCGATTCCTGCCTGGCCCGCAACGGCCTGCCGACCTACCCGACCTATATCAACCCGTCCCCGGCCGACGTTTACCTGTCCGCGTTCGCGGAGGGCGTCACCCTGACCTGGACGCCCGAATCGCAGCCGGCCATTATCAACGCCGACGACTCTTTTGCCGGGATGAAGCTGATCTGCAAGTTCAGCACCGGCAACGTCGAGGCCGTGCCCGACGAGAACGGCAACCTGGCGATCAGCCACACGCTGAGCGCCCCCCTCTCCAGCCCGGTCATGTGCGACCTGGTCTACGAAGATTGCGACGGCAACAGCAAGACCCTGCGCGACGCCGTCACCCTGTACGGCCCGCGGGTGATCGACGATTCCCAGACCAACCTTGACCAGTGCTATTACAACCCGTCGCCGATCATCGTCCCCGGCTACAGCCTCGACGTCGAGAACCTGGCGGCCGAGCACGAAGAAATATATGAAGGCGACACCGTCCGCCTCTCGTTCCCTGTCGCCGGCATCACCGAGTGCGACGGCAGCGCCGATGAACTGGCCGTTGCCATTATCGTCGACGGCGCGGAGTACGCGCCGGCGATCGACGGCGACCGGTATTACGCCGATGTCACGCTCGCCGACAACCTGCCCGGCGTCCCTTATAAAGCAGCGGTCAGGGTCATCGACAACAACCCGCTCCACAGCGGCAGCCAGGCGGTCTACAGCGACGAGATCTCGATCTACGTCCAGAGCGCTGGCAGCAGCACCGACCTGCCGTCGGCCACCATTTCGTCCAACCTGGCCTACAGCTACCACGCCGGCGAGACGGCGACGGACATCACCTGCTATTCCGACGATCCGGACGCGACCTTCGCCTGGTCCGTCACCCGCCCCGGCCCCGACGAAGACGAAGCAGTGGTCCAGTATTTCGACGGCGCGACGATCGCCTCCTACACTTTTGACCTGGAAGGCGATTACGATTTCCACTGCGAAGTGACCGCCGGCGACGGCGTCACCCAGAACCACGAGATCCGGTCGGTCGGCGTTTACCCGGCGGAGACGGTTATCCCCGCCGCTTCGATCATCGCCCCGTTCTCGGGGAGCACCGGCGAAACGATCACCTTTATCGCCGGCGACGCCGATGAGGGGACCTACGCTTACGTCTGGAACTTCGGCGACGGCAACAGCGCCGCCGGTTCGCTGGTCGACTACGCTTACACCGACTCCGGCACCTATACCGTCGGCCTGACGGTTTCCCGGCTCGACGATCCGGAGGTCTACAATACCGTTACCCAGCAGGTGACCATCGCCCCGCCTGCGGTTACGCCGCCAATCCTGTCGCTGATCGCCCCTTACGCCGCCCACGTCGGCGAGGCGGTCGAACTGAACATCGCCAGCGCCGACACGGCGAACTGGGACTACGCCTTTAATTTCGGCGACGGCACGGCGATCGCCGCCGGCATCAGCGCCAGCCACGCCTATGCCGAGCAGGGGACCTACACCATCCAGCTGACGGCCACCAGCACGGCCGATGCGGCGCTCCAGTACAACGTGACCCAGAGCATTTCGATCGTCCCGGTCGAGATCGAGCTGCCGGCCCTCTCCTGCGTCGTCCCCTATTCCGCCCAGGTGGGCAGCACCATTATGATGAGCGTCGCTTCGCCCGACGAGGCGAATTGGGGCTATTCCTGGCAGTTCGGCGACGGCGAGGCCGTCAGCGGCACCAGCGTCACCCACGCTTACGCCGATCAGGGGACCTACACCGTCCGCCTGACCGCCGTTTCCCTGGCCGACCCGTCGATCAGCACCTATATCTCCCAGGCGATCGCGATCGTGCCGATCAGCGTCGCGCTGCCGGCCCTTTCCCTGCTCGCCCCGTACGCCGCCGAAGAAGACACCAGCGTCGCCTTCAGCGTGGTCTCGCCGGACACGGCGCACTGGACCTACACCTTCCAGCTGGGCGACGGCAGCGCCGCGCAGACCGCCACCATGGTCAACCACACTTACGCCGCGGCCGGTAAATACACGGTCCTGCTGACCGCCGCCTATAACGACGATCCGACGATCAGCTCCACGATCTCCCACATCATGACGATCGTGCCGCACGGCGACCCGGTCCCGTCGCTGGAGCTGAGCCCGGGGATGGGGGCGGCGCCGCTCACCGTCACCGCCGACGCGACCGACAGCTACGCCACCGCGGCCGGCGCGGCGATCACCAATTATTTGTTCAACTGGGGCGACGGCAGCGCGGAAGAGTCGAGCGCAACCGGCGTGCTCAGCCACCTGTTCAGCTGCTCCGGCAGCTCGTGCGCCTATACGGTCAGGGTCACGGTGACCGACAGCTACGGCGGTATCGCTAACATCACCGCCACGGTCAGCACCTGGCAGCCATAAGCCCGGTATGTTCGGCCTGAGGATCAACCGGCTGGTTTGCGGCGGCGCGAACTCAAAACGCGTCTATACCGCCCGCCGCGGCGCCCTGGCGGCCTATACCAACCAAGCCGGCCGCGCCGAGAACCAGGACGGGTTCCTCGCCCTGAAACGCGGTCCAGAGCTGTTTCTCGCCGTCGCCGACGGCATGGGGGGACACGCCGGCGGACGCGAAGCTTCCAAGTTTGCCCTCCAGACGCTGCAGCACTCTCTCGCGGCCGGTTCCACCCCGGACAACGCCCTGCACCTCGCCAACCTTAAAGTCATCGACGCGGCGAAAACCGACCCGGCGCTGGCCAAGATGGGCTCAACGCTAACCGCCGCGCAGATCACCGGCGGATCGCTCCGGCTCTGCCACGTCGGCGATTCGCGCGCCTACCTGGTCGACCGGAACGGGACCATCGACCTGTTGACCCGCGACCACAGCTCCAGCTTTGAGATGTATGAGCTCTTTACCCCCGGCTTTGCCCTGCCGCGCCGCGATCCGGAAAATGTCTACGAGATCCTGCGGACCCACAGCCGCTCTAACCCGATCTATAGCTATCTCGGCCTGTTGAACACCGAAGTCTTTACCGCCGACCATGGTTTTCCCGTCGGGGCCCGGCTGCTCCTCGCTTCCGACGGACTTAACTACCTCCCCTACCGGGAGCTGAAAATGATCCTGCAGGGGAAAATGAATCCCAAACAGACGGTCCTCGCCCTGATGAAAGCGGTCCGGACGGTCATGGAGCCGCTCAACGCCGCCGGCATAGCCGCCGATAACGTCACTATTCTCCTCTACGAAAACCGGTAAATTGACTGAAATTTCCCCCGTTCTTTGCCGATAATAATATGAGGCAGGTGTAATCTGCCTGTTCGTCAAGATATTCAAGGAGGAGACCATGCCATTGTTAAAGCAAATAGACAGGGGGATGAGCCGGCTGATGACGTCGCAGCATCCCGCCCTCAGGCTCGTGGATCGCGTCGGCAGAAGGATGTTCGGTAACGGCGCGGAACGCCTCGGTGAACGCCTGTCCTACGGCGGGATGATCCCGCTCGGCCCCAACGGCCGCCTCAAGATCGAAGAGCTCAATCCGCAAGCCATGATGCTGGAAGCGCTCGGCAATAACGGCGGCAACGTCGGGCCGAAAGTTTCCGTGGCCGGCGTGCAAGCCCAGGTCGCCGACCTCCAGCTCGCCAATAAGCAGATCGATACTTATCTCGAAAAAACCACCAAACCGGGCGTCGGCAAGAAATGGCTGATGTACGGGCTGCCCGCCCTGCTGGTAACGGCGGCCAAGACCGCCCTGCTCCCGCTGACCCTGGCGGTCCCGTTCTTCTCCAACGTCGCCCTGGTCGGCCTCGGCAGCAAGGCCATGATCACTCTTGGCGTCCTGGCCAATAACGCCATCCCGGGCGTCGGCCTCGGCCTGCTCCTCGGCGTCGCGATCCACCTGATCGCCCGCGGGGTGAAGAGGTCCTCGGCCGCCGGCCAGTTAAAAAAACTGCTGGCCGATCCCCATACCGCCGAGCTCCTGGCCAAACGGCTGGTCGAGACCGAAAACCTCGCCCCGCTCAAGGATAAACTGGCCGCCGCCAATCCGCAGCTCCGGCAGCTGATCGACAATATCATCAAGCAGAAGCTGGTCGTGCCGCCGCCCGCTCCAGCCCCGAAAACCGACCCGACCGACGGGACCCAGAACCTGGATACCGGCGACATTAAGCCGGTCGGCCCGTCCGCCCCGCCCGCGCCGCCGGTCGATTTTACCGGCAAGGTCGGCGGTTACACCCGGGTCAAGCAGATCGGCCAGGGCGGCTTCGGCGCCGTCTACCTGGTCAAGAACGTCGTCACCAACGAACCGTTCGTCGTCAAAGTGATCGATTTCGACAAGAAGATCGCCGAGCTCAAGTCCGAGGGGAAATCGGGCGAGGTCATCCGCAAGGAGCTGATCGACCTGATCCTCCGCTTCGAGCAGGAATACCGGATCCAGGCCAATTTCTCCAAACCGCCGGTCAATCAGCATCTTTGCCCGTCGGTCGACACCAATATCTATACCCTGTTCCCCGAGTTAGCCCAGGTCTCTTCGGTGGAAGCGCGGACCTCCGACAAGTTCAAGGCCTCTTTCGCGCCGGAACGGGCTACGGGAAAAGAGATCTTCATCGTCAACCACCTGGTCCCGGACAAACCGGGCTCGGACAAGGGGGCGCCCGAACTGAGCATGGCGCTTAAGCGGAAACTTGACCCGGCCGACGCGATCGAGCTCTTCCTGCCGGTGCTGCAAGCGCTCGGCCAGGTCCACACCGAGTACCAGGCCGCCCACCGCGACCTGAAGCCGAAAAATATCCTGCTGACGGAGAACCTGTACGGCAAGGAGATGCTTGTCATTATCGACTGGGGGATCGCCAAGGATGTCGCCCGCGAAACCCAGCTGACCAGCGCCGACAAGCTGCCGGGGACTTTCGCCTACATGCCCCCGATGGAGCATTACAGCGTCCCGGCCAAGACCGACACCACCCTTTCATATAAATGGGACATCTACCAGATGGGCCTGGTCATACTGGAAGCGATCACCCGGACCAATCCGCTCCGCGGCAAGAGCCTGGAAGAGCTGGTCCAGTTGCAAGCCAATCCGAAACAGATGGTCAGCGGCGTCCCCAATGAAGCGCTCCAGGCGATCCTGGCGAAAATGCTGGCGACCAAGCCGGAGGATAACTACGCCTCCATGGCCGAAGTGGTCGCGGCGTTCGAGGGCTTAAAACTGGCGCACGAAAAGACCGAGTTCGCCGATTCCACCACGGGCGGCCCGGCTCCCAAGGGACCGACCGGCCTGGATGACGGCTTGGGCGTGCCTCCGCTCCCGCCTGTGCCCAACGTTCCGCCGCCGCTGCCGCCGGTGGCCACCGGCATTCCGCAACCGAACACCGCCACCGTGCGCGACGCGCTGGTTTACCTTTCGGTGATCAACACGCTCCTGTATGTCGACGGGAAATCTCTGACGGGAACCCAACTGGACCAGATCAATCTCGATCTGCTCCGGGTCCTGGAAGCTTATCCCGATAACGGCGATATTCAGCTCCAGTACGGCATGCAGCAGGCGAAACTGACCGAACTGATCAGCGGAGGTACAATATAATGCCGGTCAAATTTGACAGGATCGACCGCAAGTTCCTGGCCGGGGTCAGGACCCGGACCCTTGCCCACGCCACCTGGCGCGGGCCGCTTCTGCGGATCGCCGAACGGGTGCTCAAACCGATCGCGACCGGCCAACAGGCCGTTTCCCGGGAGATCAAGCTCGACGCGCTCCGGCTGCAGGCCGAGATCAACGCCGCCATGCGCAAACTGCCGCTCGAACGGCCGGCCCTGGTCGTCAAGGCCAAGACGCCCGAAAAAACGGGCGGCGAGATATTGGGCGAACCGTTCGTCGGCGAGATGATCGGCGGCGGCGCTGAAGGCCGCGTTGCCGAGATCAGCGCCGGGAATGCGGCGTCCGCCGGTTTGACCGGTAACGGGGGAAGGTCCAATAACGAGGACGCCCTCCTGGTCGCCCGCTATTCCACCGCCGACAAGGACCAATTCCTCCTCCTGGTCGCCGACGGTCTCGGCGGCCACGGCGACGGGGAAAAGGCCTCAGCAGCCGCCGCCGCGTCGTTCCGCGCCGCCTTCGCTCTGGCCCCTGATTTCCGTTTTGTCGACGGCCTAAATGCCGCGGCCAACAATCTGGCCACCCAGAAAGCCGAAGGGCTGACCGACAAACAGGCCGCCACGACCGTCGCCGCCATCCAGATCAACGCCACGGATAACCGGGCCGTCGTCAATTCGCTCGGCGATTCGCGTGCGTACCTGTTCCGCGACGGCGAGCTCTACCTGCTGACCCGCGACGGCATCAACCTCGACAATTTTTATCAGGCGATGAAAGATCAGCCCGGTTTCGCCAAGGACTACCCGAACATCGCCGCCCTGTACGCCCACCTGGCCGGCGAAGGGCTCGGCCGTTTCGACGCCCTGCGGGCGCCGTTCGCGCCGCAGCTCGCCCGCCTGATCGACGCCGCCAGCCGCGACTTCCGCGATTCCCGCTCGCCGCTTGCCGGTTCGCTGATCAACAACGCGGTCGGCGCCAGCAAGCCGTTCGTTATCCTGCCCGAAACGGCGCTCGAGCTGAAAACCGGCGACCTGCTTATCCTGGCGACCGACGGCGCGTTCGAAGCGGTTCCGTCGTTCGACGCCCTGGCCGAAATCATCCGCCAGAACCAGGGGAAGGCCCCGGCCGAACTGGCCGACCTGATCAACGCCGCCGCCCAGAAACAGGCGTCCGACAACCAGACGATCGCCATTTACCGGCACGGGGAAGTGGTCCTGGAAGTTTCCGAATCGATGGAAATTCACGAGCCGCCGGCCGCTCCGCCGGCGCCGGTGCCGGTCCAAAAACCGGTCGATCTGCCGCCGGTCCGCGAAGAGAGCTGGGCTCCCCCGCCCCCCCAAGCGGCCGCCGCCGACCCTTTGGCCCAACAGATCGGCGCCTTAAGGAGCGATCTCCTGCAGGTCGCCGAACCGCTCCTGCAGCAACAGACCGTGGCGAGAAACACCCTGGAAAAACAGCAAAGATATTTACTCGGTCTGCAGCAGGAACGGCAGCTCAAACTCGACAATATCGAGCTGCAGGTCACCCTGGCGCGCGAACACGCGGAACAGCGGATCAAGCACCTGAAAGACGCCATGACCAAAGCGATCGACGAGCGCCGCGCCAAAGTGATCGAGGAGCTCCGCGGGATCTGGCAGGAGATCGATCCCGAAATACTCGCCAAGCGGGTCTCCGTCATCGACCAGGAAGATCCCGAGATCATCTCGATCCGCGCCCGCTACGAGTCGAAGATCGCGGCGACGACCACCGAAGCGGCGGATTCCATCGCCTTGCTGTCCAACCAATCCTCGCCGATCTGGCGCGTGGTCGGTTCCTTGGCGGCCGAGATCAAAGAACAGGAAGCCCTGGTCGAAGCGGCGCACACCGTCGCCGGCGCGATCGCGGACAAGATGCACGACTACGAAGCCGCCCGCGGCGCCCTCACGGAGATCAGCGAACGGCTGGCCAAAGCCGCCGGCCTGGCCGGTTCGATCAAGGATTTTCTTACCGCTTTAACGCCGGTGCCGGCCGCGGAAGAAGACGCGCCGACCGCCGTCCGGAACATACCGGCCAAAGCGGCGGCGGAAGAAGACGCGCCGACCACGGTAATGCCGATCACGAAATGGAAAGACCCGGACGTTATCCGGATCTTAAACACCACTATCACCATCGCCGAAAAAGCCAAAGTGCTCGGCATCCTGGCCGGCCAGGGGAACAAGGAAGCGGCCGCCGCCCTGCTTTTGCCGGAGTTCCAGGTCTGATAAGGGATCCTCACTAATGCCTACCGTCGAAAGATTGGGCCGGATCAAGGCGTTCTTACAGCGAGCCGGCGGGCAAGCCGAAAAACGGCTGGCGCTCGGCCGTTTGGCCGCCCTCCCCTATGACGAAACCCGCCCGCTCGAGCTCCGCCGCGCGGCGCGCGACCTGACCGTCTTCACCGCGGAACATCTCCAACTGGAAAAGCTCGATCCGGTCAGCGTCGCCGACCAGGCGGTGGTCGAGCTGGAACAGCTGCGGCAGGAGGCCGAAGTCCTCCGGCTCGAGCTCGACCAAGCCAAAACCAAACTTAACCGCCTGGAACGATATTGGGAGGGGTTCGATCCGGTCCTGGTCGACACCATGCGCCTGATGATGCAACAGCTAATCAATAACGTCCGCTCCGATCCGAAGCTGGCCGAAGCAATGAAGCCGGACATGATCCGGAACATCATGTTCACCGCCTATGTCGCCCTCGATAAGGCGTACAAAGCCCATCAGCCGGAAGAGGCCGACGTGATCCTGCGCGACCTGCGCGCTTTCTTCGATTTCCACGGCTTGACGATCGAGCAGATCGACGAGCTCCTTGACCACCGGGAACGGATCGCCTCCCTTTCGGGGTTGGAGCCAGCCGAGGCCAATCAGCTCCTGTTCGAGTTCGGCATATTCTTCAACCGCTTTTTCGACCTCCAGCCGGAACAGCGCGAGTGGCTCTTTTCCACTTTGAAAAAGACCGAACTGCAGGACGAGGAGATCGCTAAGCTCCCGTTCCCGGAACAATTGGCCGCGCTGAGCTACCCGCTCAGCGCCGACGTCCGGCAGCAGGCGATCGGACGGATGGCGTTGCTTCACCCCCATGAGATACTTGATGCCGTCTATTCCCCTTGCGAACCGGTCAGCAATGCCGCCTGGACAGTTCTCACCAAACGGCTCCACCTCTGGCTGGAGGAGATCGCCCGCGGCGACAGCGATCTCGACAAGCTGAAGGCAGAAATCCGCTCCTTTTCGCCGGTCGAGATCGGGTATGTCCGCGAGCTCCTGCAGGAGCGGATCGTCAAATCGCCCGACGAGAAACCGGAGATTGTCAATCTGGCCAACCAGCTGCTGGGAACGATAAAAAAGAGCTGGTTGGGCAAGTGGAAGATATCTTAAAAAACCTCGAGTTTTAGTGAAATTTCCCGGTATACCTGTCGATAATCATATGGATAGGAACGGTCCGTTCCAGGACCGTCCCCAGGAGGAAATAAAATGACGGAAGTTACTTATATCAATCGGAACGGACAGACGGTCGGTCGGGAAGTTTATGATCCGGCAACGGGCTATGGCGCCAGTTTCCCGGCGGAAGGGCCGGCGCCGCTTGGCGTCGTGAAACCGCGGTTCACTGATACGATTTCCCTGGCCGCCACCGTGACCGGCCACACCAATGCCGGCTCTTCGTGGTTCTCCGACGCCGTCGATTTCGTCGCCAGCATTTTCAGCACCCCGGCCCCTTCGCTTTCCGCCTGTGACAACGGGACCGGCTCCGTCGGCGACGAATGGCCCGACGGCGGCATCCCCATGGACACCCCGGACACCGACGGCGACGACGAGTGCACCGAAAGCGGCGCCTGCATCACCGACGACGGCGGCGTGATCCTGCCGACCGACACCGACGGCAACCCGATCCTCCCCGACGACATCTGGTTCTCGATCGAAGGCCAGGGGAGCTTCTTCCAGGAAACCCCGGCGATCCTGATGGAATCCGGCTACATCACCGGCCAGAACCTGCAAGACCTGACCCTGCGGGTCGAGCTCGGCACCGACTCCACCCTGATCGACACCATGCCGGCCGACGGCTGCTTCGACGGGATGATCAACATCAACCAGCTCAGCGACGAGGATATCGCGAACGGCGTCCCCGGCTGCCCGGAAGACGGGTACGAGACCTTCACCGCCTGCCCCAGCGATGAGAGCAACCGGCTCCGCGTCTATGTTGCAGGTTACACAATAGAAGGGTACACTTATGTAGGGGGCGAGTACCAGATGGTCGACTCCGTGACCGAAACGTTGACCAACGTCGAAGAGCTGTTCGCCGACCTGGACGCCGGTCAGACCCTCCCCGTGGTCTGCGGCGACAGCCCGACCCCGTTCATCATCCCGATCCCGGCCTCGTTCAACGAGAACGGCGACCTCTTTCTTAAATTGCGGTTCAACCTGATCGTCGACGCGCGCGAAGCGGACCAGAGCGCCGCTTTCCAGACCAAGCTCGGTGTCAGGATCAAGGAGGCAGAGTAAAACATGAAATATTCCAGGATACTGGCCGTCGCGCTGGTTTTGCTCGGCGCCGCCCTGTCCGTGGCGGCGTCCGCCATTACCGACGTCACCCCGGCCAATTCGGTGATCAACCCGAATAACTTCACCGTCGCGTTCGCCGACAACGCCAACGCGCGGGTCCGGTTCTACACCAAGAACGTTTCCGTCGGCTGGACCGCTTCGACCAATTCCGCCCTGCCGGCCGGCGCCACCTGCTACGGCCTGGCGCTCAATGACGCGGCCGATAAGTTATATGTAAGCGTCAGCGGCAGCACCTCCGAGGTCCGGGCCTATTCCCTGACCAGCAACGGCCTGCCGACCGGTTCGCCGGTCAAGCTGACCGGCGCCTACTGGAGCCCGACTTCCTCCACGCCTGCCGGCCTCGCCGTCGGCGGCCAGAACCGGCTCTTCGTGGCGGACAAAGGGGTCGGCTGGTTCCGCGTGTACAACACGTCGACCAACGCCTGGCTCGGCAACGTCACCGACCAACTGGCCGGCAAAACGAACCTGTTCGACATCGCCGTGACCCCCGGCACCGCGTCGTACAAGATCTACGTCTCCCGCAAGACCGAGGCGGGCGAGATCTACGTCTACAATTATAATAGCGGCACCATCACCTACAGCAAAAAGCTGACCGGCCTCACCTACCCGACCTATATGAAAGTGGTCAACGGCAAGCTTTTTGTCGCGGTCAACGGGACCGACGGCGCCGATCTCAAGGTTTACAGCACCAGCGACGAATCGCTGGTCGGCACCGTTAAATCAGGGGTTACGGGCAGCTACGGCTGGAACTCGTTCTTCGTTTCGCCCGACGGCGCCTGGCTTATCTTCAAGAAAGCGCACAACTCGGCCGAGACGACCAACGGCCTCTACAAGCAGGCCGTCGCCGGCATCTCCGGGACCACCACCGCCGCGCTGATGAAGACCACCGCCTTCAAGTCCGACGGCCTGGTCCTGAACCGGAACCTTTACCAGATCGGGATGAGCGACAGCCCGACCGGTCTCTTTAACGGCACCGCCACCACCGACGCCGACGTCGCCAACGACGCGCCCGACGTTTCGACGCTGACCATGTCGCAGTACAACTACGACAGCACCGCGCTGGCGACCGGCGCGACCGCCAAGACCGCCCAGGTCCGGACCCGCGCCTCGATCGTCGATCCGGAAGGGGGCAACGTTAAGATCACTTTCCGCTACCGCTCGGCGGGGACCGGCGCCACTTTCACGCTCGGCCCGACCGTGGAAGTCGCCTCCGGCGCCGTCGCGGAAGCGGTCCTCCCCACCGCCACCGCCACCTTTGAGAACGGCGGTTACGAATGGGGCGTCTCTTACGAAGATCTGATCGGCCAGGGGAACAACGGCGACGTCGTCGGCTACGGCAGCAACGGCTCCAGCGCCGACTTCGTCATCAACGTCCAGCCCGCCCCGACCGTGACCAGCCTTGAACCGGCGGTCGGCGTCCAGGGGACGACCCTGACCAACGTCAAGGTCCACGGCACCAATTTCCAGAGCGGAGCGACCGTCGGCTTCAGCGGCAGCGGCGTCACCGCCGGCACTGTTACATTTAATAACGCCACCCAGCTGACCATCAGCTCGGTCACGATCACCGCCGGCGCGGCCGTCGGCGCCCGCAACGTCACCGTCACCAACCCGGACACCAAGACCGGGACCCTGACCAACGGGTTCACCGTCCTGCAATCCGGCACCGCCCCGGTCGTCACCGGCATCACGCCGTCGATCGGCCAGCGGGGCACCACCGTCGGCGCGGTCATCACCGGTTCCAACTTCCAGACCGGCGCCGCGGTCGCCCTGACCCGCAGCTCCAGCACCATCACCGGCACGGTGACTTCGGTCACCGGGACGCAGATCAACTGTTCGTTCGACCTGCCGCCGACCGCCGCGGTCGCCCTCTGGAACGTCGTTGTGACCAACCCCGACACCCAGACCGGCACCCTGACCAACGCCTTCAGCATCGTGGACAACCTCTCCGCCGTGCCGACCGTCACCAACATCTATCCGCGGCGCGGCCCGACCGGGACGGCCCACACGATCAAGATCATCGGCACCAACTTTGCCAGCGGCAATATCGCCAAATTGCAGTCGCCGACGGCGCTCACCCTGACCGGCCTGGTCGTCAATTCACCGACCATGATCACGGCGACGATCCCGTCGACCGCGGTGGTCGGCATCTGGCACGTTACCGTGACCAACACCTACGGCACCTCCGCGCCGACGGCGGCCGACACCTTTGAAGTGATGAGCGGGACCGAAGTCCCGGCCACGCCTTCGCAGGTAGTTAACCTGAACGCGACCGACGGGGAGAACACCCAGTCGACCGTCACCTGGACCAACCCGGCCGACGGCGACATGGCGCTGATCGAGCTCCGGCGCTTCACCGGCAGTTATCCGACGGTTTACAGCTCGACCGGCACGCTGGTCTATTCCGACATCCCGGCCCCGGGCGCCGCTCTCAACCAGGTCAACACCGGCCTGGTCAACGGCACCACCTATTACTATGTCGCTTTCATTAAAGATACTTCCGGCAACTGGAGCGCGGTCGATCACGTTTCTCCCGAGGTCAACGCCGACACCGGTACGCCCGGGGTCGTGATCCCCGACACCATTTCGCCGGACGCGGTCAGCAACCTGACGGCTAACCCCGGCGCTTCCGCCGGCGAAGTCAGCCTGACCTGGACCGCCCCCGGCGACGACCACATGGCCGGCACGGTGGCCGGCTACCAGGTCCGCTACGCGACCAGTAACTCGCCGTTCGCCAATCCGTTCACCAACGACAATTTCGCGACGACCGGTACCACCTACGACACCGCCGCCTGGAGCGGTCTGGTGGCCGGCGGCGCGACCGAAAGCCGGGTCCTGACCGGCCTGCCGTCCAGCCCGATCATGCCCACCTACATCTGGGTCGCCATCAAGGCGTACGATGAAGTCCCGAACGTCGGCCCGCTCGGCCAGAACAGCACGGTCGAAACGCTGGTCAAGGATTCTCTCCCGGTGCCGACCGTGACCCGGATCTATCCGAGCCGCGCGCCGAACACCGCCGCCACGCTGATCGTGATCGAAGGGACCAACTTCGTCAGCGGCGCGGTCGCGAACATCCAGACCTCGCCGGCCACCGCGCTGACGGGAACCAGCATCATTTCCGCCACCAAGATCCTGGCGACCGTTCCGGCCAGCTTAATTGCCGGCACCTATCATATTACGGTGACCACCGGCGGCGGCACTTCCGCCCAGACGGCGGTCGACACCTTTGAGGTGATGAACGGGAACGAAGACCCGACCACCCAGGCGCAGGTGCTCAATTTCAACGCCGCCGACGGCGAGAGCGCCCAGTCGACCCTGACCTGGACCAACCCGGTCGACAACGACATGGCGACGATCGAAGTCCGGCGCTACACCGGCGCCTATCCGCTCGCCTACGATCCGACCTCGCCGGCGGTTTACAGCGAAGGTCCGGTCGAACCGGGCGCGACGCGCAACTTTGTCGACACCGGCCTGATCGACGGCGTGACCTATTACTATGTCGCGTTCATTAAAGATACTTCCAATAACTGGAGCATCGTCGACTACACGACCCCTGGCGTCAACGCCGACACGGCGCTGCCGGGAACGGCCCCTGTCGACCCGATCTCCAGCATCAGCATCACCCGCGAAGGCGAGGCCGCCGGCAGCGGCATCAAAGTGACCTGGACGACCGACCCGGCCGGCCTGGGCGTGGACATTTACGCGCTCACCTGCACCGCCGATACGGGCACCGGCGACTATAGCAGCTACTTTACGACCGACGCCGCCGCGTGGACTAAGGTCGCCGACAATGTTACAATTGGGACGTACTCCATCCCGAGTTCCGTCGGCACAGGAACCGCCCAGTACTACAAACTCATCACGCACGGTGCAACCTTGGTCAATAGCGATCTAACAACCGAAGTGGTCGGAAAATTCGATATCGCGGTCGGAACTGAACCGGAAAGGTTCTTTGTGTCTATCCCTCTGGAATTAACTGATTATTCCTTAGAAAGTGCTCTGGGAGGGCAAGTTCAGAACAATGACTGGATCGGCAAGTTTAATGACTCCGAAGAGATCGTGCAAGGGTCAATGTTTACGAGTGGAAGCTGGCAAGACTTCCCGGTTGTGCCCGCTGTTCCGAAAGTTACCAACATTGAGCTCGGCCATGGTTACGGATACTTTACTTCCACCTCAAGGTTCATGACCGTGGTAGGTAGATTACCGGAAGCCAACTTCTCAATGACAGTCTCTGGCGGCCCTTCTGCTAACCCTAACTGGATCGGCCAGCCATATCCTGTACCGGTCGCTTTGTCTAGCGCTGGTTTGAACAGCACAAATTATTCAACGAACATTGCTGAAGCATCTAGGGTGTTCCGCTTAAAAGGCAATGCGGAAGCCGAAGGGGGAGCTGCAGGACTTGCATTCCACAAAGAAGAAACCTTATGGACCGATGGAAGCTTTATGGATGCGTCTTCTCTTATGCTTAAGCCAGGCAAAGGGTATTATTTGAGAGATCTTGTCAATTCGTCTACCAACTGGCAAATGGCCAGGCCATACTAGGTAAGGAGGGAAAAATGTTAAACAAAATGAAAAATATTCAAAGGTTAGGAGCGCTCACGATCATCGCCCTTCTCAGTGTGGTTTTGCTGTCAAGTGAAGCGATGGCAGCTACTGGCTCTATCACTATAACTGGGATCACTAACCATTCTGGGGCTGCTCTGCCAGTTGGCGCCTACGTGCAAGTTATCCAATCAACTGACAGCACCATTAGCGCACCTGGAACCAATGGTCTTCCTACCGGCAATGACACCATTGTTGGCACGGGAACTATTAATCCAGCAGGCACTTTTTCTTCCGGTTTTAGCATTACAAACGGCACTTATTTATATGTTCGCGTGTGGGAAACATGGAATGGCTCTGGCTCGCCGGCTACGGGGACTTATTATGGGAATCCTACTAGCCCTCAACTTTACAGCAGCGGCTATTCCAATACATATACTCCCGCCGGTTTTGCCACCAGCCAGCGTTTAGCGCCGACCATCACCAAGTCGGTCACCACCCTGTCGCCTTCAGCGACACAGGGGAGCAACGCTTCCAGCCAGACCTTTACGGTCGGCAACAGCGGCACCGCGGCCCTGAACTATACCATCAGCAAGACCCAAACGTGGATCGCTTCGGTCGCTCCGGCCAGCGGCGCGATCGCCGTCGGCGGCGCCAACCAGACGATCACCGTCACTTATAATACCTCCGCTCTGGCGGCCGGTACTTATAACGACACGATCACGATCACGGACGCCAACGCGACCAATAACCCGCAAACCATCGCGGTCACCCTGACCGTCAATCCGCCGGCGGCCTTCAATTACACGCTCGGGGTCGCTCCGGCCAGCGGCACGGTCCAGCAGGGGAACAGCACTACCCCGGTCGTGACCGCCACCCTGACCAGCGGCACCACCACCTCGGTCGCCCTGTCCGCCACCGGGCAGCCGGCCGGCGTGACCGTTAGTTTCGCGCCGACCAGCATCAGCCCGACCGCGTCCTCGAACATGACCATCGCGGTCGGCGGCTCCGTCCCGGTCGGCACCTACCCGATCACCATTACCGGTGTCGGCGGCAGCGTCACGCGGACCGCAACCTATAATCTGACGGTCAGCTCCACGCCGGTCGTGACCCCGACCATCACCAGCATCGTGGTTAAAGATACGACCGTGACCTCCGGTTACGTCTACGACACGATCGACATCATCGGGACGAACTTCACCGGCAGCGGCTCGACTTCCGCGCCGTCCGGTTGTTCGGTTGAACTGATGTCGCAGGGCGGCTCCTACGTCACCCTACCCGATTCCGGCACCAGCGACATCGTCTTCTGGTGGGATGCCGGCAAGATCCAGGTCCTGGTCCCGCACGTGGTCGGTACGACCTACACCGTCGCCGGCACGGCGACCATCCGGGTCACTACGCCGAGCGGTTCGGGCACCGGCACCTTCACGATCCTGCCGAAGGTCTACAACGTGACGCCTAACTCCGGCTCGGTCGGCACCAGCGTCGCCATCACCGGCACCGGCTTCCATGGGACCGCCGCCAGCAACAGCGTCAGCTTCAACGGGACCAGCGCCGCGGCCTCGGCCCTGGCGCAGACGTCGTCCAACGAGACGCTCACTGTCGCCGTCCCGACCGGCGCGACCACCGGCCAGCTGCTGGTCAACGTCAACAGCCAGAGCTCCAATGCCAATTACGACTGGGCGCCTTACGGCCAGGTCGTCTTCACCGTCGCCGGGACAGTCAGCCCGCGGGTGACCGGCATCGCGCCGGCCGCCGGCGAACAGGGGATGACCATGGACGTCACCATCAGCGGCGCCGACGTCACCTGGAGCGGC
Source organism: Candidatus Margulisiibacteriota bacterium (assembly GCA_041650855.1). Taxonomy (NCBI): domain Bacteria; kingdom Bacillati; phylum Candidatus Margulisiibacteriota; species Candidatus Margulisiibacteriota bacterium. The sequence continues at coordinate 821,559 of JBAZKJ010000001.1, read as the reverse complement.
GACATGGTCTCGGCCGTCCACTTCAGTAACCCGGGCATCACCGTTAATTCGGCGACCGGCAGCGGCACCAGCATCAGCGCCAATATCACGATCGCGACCAGCGCCGCCACCGGCGACGCCACCGTCACGGTCGACGGCGCGAGCGGCTCGGCCACCTTCGCCGTCAGCACGGCCGGTTCGGCCCCGATCATCGTCAGCATCAGCCCGAGCGCGGCCCCGGCCGGCACCCGGGTCAGCGTGACCGGCGTCCGCTTCGGCGCGGCCCAGGGTTCCAGCTACCTGGCGTTCCAGAACATCGTCAGCAATGTCTCCTACAACGCGGAGATCGTCAGCTGGAGCGACACGGCAATTATCGCCATCATCCCGCGGCTGGCAGCCGCCGGCACCTACGAAGTTAAGGCGACCAGGATCGCGGTCGTCGCCGGCGCCGTCACCGCCCAGCAGTCGAACACGACCGGCTTCCAGGTCACGTCGGCTGTCGCGGGGGGCGATATCGCCACCATCTACCCGAACCCGTTCAACCCGAACGCGCAGGTCGTCACCATCGCGGTCAATAACCCGACCGGCGCGACGAACCTGGGCGTCTACATCTTCGATATGACCGCCCACCAGGTGGCGAAACAGGCGCTCACCGGCACCAACCAGACCACTTGGGACGGCAAGGACCTGAACGGCGCCCTCGTCGGCGACGGCGCGTACATCCTGAGAGTGATCAACGAAGATACCAAGACCATGATCGCGAGGGGCAAGATCCTCGTGGTCAAGCAGTAAGGTGAAATTCATGAAGAAATATTACGATATATATACGGGAATGATAAACATGAAGAAACTTATTGCGCTCATCATCATCGCTCTCTCCGTCGCTACCGCCGCGCTGGCCGAAGGGTACGTTAACGACCCGATGTCGATCGGCGTCGGCGCCCGCGCGCTCGGCATGGGCAAGGCCTATGTCGCCATGGCGGAAGACGGCGACACCATTTTCATGAACCCGGCGGGCCTCGGCCGCATCGCCACCCCCAAACTGTCCAGCATGTACTCGTCGCTGATGGGCGACGTCAGCTACATGGTCGTCGGCGGCGTTTACCCGTACGGCGAGAAAGCGGCCATCGGGGCCGGCTACATCGGCTCCTCGGTCGCGGAGATCCCGCTGACCGACGCGACCGGCGCCTCGCTCGGTTCCGGCCGCTGGGGGAACAACATCATGTTCCTCTCTTACGGTACATATTTAAGCCAGTTCGGGCTCAAGCTGGACCGCGACGTTCTGGTCGGCGGCAGCTTCAAGTATTACAGCGTCGGCGGCGACGGCACCGGCGTCAGCACGGCGGCCGGCTCCGGTTATGATGCCGACGTCGCGGCCCTGGTCCCGGTCACCGAATCGATCATGGTCGGCGTCAACGCCCAGAACATCATCCCCGCTTCCATGGGGGGCAAGATCACCAAGTCGAGCGGCCAGTCGGACAACCTGCCAGCCACGATCAAGCTCGGCACCAAGGTCAACGTCCTGGGCCAGGACGGCACGGCCATTTACGCCAACAACGCCCGCAAGCTCTACGCCCTGGCGGATTACGATTACTTCCCGGGCGGCGCGCGCAACGGCGAGACCCACCTCGGCGTCGAGTTCTGGCCGGTCAATAACCTGGCCCTGCGCGTCGGCAGCGACAACAGCAGCCTGACGGCCGGCGTCGGCGTCAAGGTCTCCGGCGTCTCGTTCGACTACGCTTACCATCCTTATAATGGGATCGGCGACAACACCACCCATTACTTCTCGATCGGGTACCTGGGCGAACCGCGCAAGCGCGAGCTCAAGATCACCCTGACCGAGCCGAAGGACAAACAGGTCATTTACGAAGACCAGGTCCCGGTCAAGGGGAAGGTCGAAGTGATCGAGGGTGACGAAGGGAAACCGACCGGCCCGCTGACGATCAAGGTCAACGGCGCCAACGTCGCCGTCGCTCCGGACGGCTCTTTCTCGGCCGTCGCTCCGGTCAATAACTACGGCAAGAAGCTGGTCCAGGTCGAGGCCTCCGACAGCGCCGGCACCACGGCGTTGATGGAATCCCGGCTGGTCCGCCTCAACTCGTTCGCCGACGTCCCGGATGGTTACTGGGCCAAGTCGCCGATCGAGAACAACGCCACAGTCGGCCTGGTCCAGGGTTACCCCGACGGCAACTTCAAGCCGGAACGGGCGCTGACCCGCGCCGAGCTGGCCACCCTGCTCGTCCGCGCCAAAGGGATCAAGATCCCCGACGGCCGCGCCCGGCAGGCGTTCAAAGACGTGAAGCCCGATTTCTGGGCGGCCAAGTACATCGACATCGCCCAGCGCGAAGGGCTGATCAAGGGTTATCCCGACAAGACCTTCCGCCCGAACAACAAGATCAACAAGGCCGAGGGGATCGCCGTCCTCGTCCGCTTCGACCAGGCCAAGTTAGCCGAAGTCGACAGCAAGCCGTACTGGGACGTCTCCACCAGCCACTGGGCGGCCAAGTACATCCAGGCAGCCAAAGAGAACGGCATGCTCAAGTACGTCGAACGGAACCGCCTGCGGCCGAAAGACGCCCTGGTCCGTTCCGAATCGGTCGAGATGCTCGGCAAGACCAATCTCGCCGGCGGCAAGATCAAGGATCTCTACACCTGGGAAAAAGGCTTCAAGCCAGGCACCGAGACCCAGCCGACGATCCGCGGCGCGGTCGACAACGTCGCTCTCAATCCGTAAACCGAGCCTAGTTTAGTCAAACAAAGGGGGTTGACCTCAGGGTCGCCCCCTTTTTCTTTTCCTCTACGCGTAACATCTCCTCACTACTCACTACTCTCTAGCGCATGCTCTACGCGGTAAGTAGTTAGGAGTAAGGAGTGGCTATCGCTCTTCCAGGCTATCGATCAGACCGGCCAACATGCGGGCGATTTCTTCTGCCTGATCGTAAAGAGAGCGAAAAACATCAGGGCCAATCTTTTTTCTCCTTAATAAGATCTCGATTATCGGTATGCATTCATGCAGCGATCCCCGGCTGATGAAATAGAACTGCTTTTTTTCACGGTAATGGGTGCGCCCGTTGGATTCAGCAATATTAAGCGGAACCGACAAAGCCGCCCTTCGCAATTGGTCTTTAAGCGGCGCGTAAGCCCTGTCTTGGACCTCATCACAGACGAAAATTGCTTTGTCCGCGAAATCAACGCTTTTTTGGTATACCGCCAATTTTTCAAACAAAAACATGGGAATCCTCCTTGTGCATGCCTAGTGCAGTAAATGGTAAGGAGTAAGGAGAAGGAAGATGCTAACGCTCTGTCCCCTCACTCCTATCTATTCACTCCTCACTTCCCCTCCCCAGCAATTCCATTGCCACGCTCACGCTTAATATTGTGTAGTACATTTCGACACTAAAACGAAATTCCTCTTGGTTTTTAACGATAAAAAGGAGTGAGGCTGCCGCCTATAGCCGGTCCGAGAAAACCGCCATGGCAGAGGGTTTACGCGGCCGCTTTACTGGTCTTGTTCGGGGGAAAATAAGCCCAAATTAAGTGAAATTTCCCGGCCAACTGGCCGATATATATATGGAATAGGAGTGGGTATCCGGTGATCCGGGTATCCGGAATGAGAAAATCCAGGAGGAAAAAAAGATGAGCGTTATCGACTATATTTCGAGTATTTTCTGGACCCCGTCCCCGTCCCTTTCGGCCTGCTCGCAGGAAAGCAAGGACGCCACCTCCAAGGCGGTCGTCCCGGCGAACGAGGAGCCGATCGCGCTTGGCCGCGCCGATCTTAACGCGGTGATGGCTTCGATCGATCCGAAGTTGAACGAATGCAGCCTCAAGGAAAAGAACCCCAATCTCTGGCTTGCCGTGGCCAACTACCTGGTCAACAGCAAGTACCAGGCGCTCAAGATCGGCGATACCGTTTTCGGGGCCGCCGGCAACATGTCCGGGGTCGACCTGCAGGTCCGCGACGCCGTCGCCGGCCTCAACGACAACCAGCGGCTCGAGCTGGTCAAGGCGCTCGCCATCGCCCTCAACGCCGCCCACGGCGCCGACGCCGTCCTCTTCAGCAATCTCTCGGCCGCCGACCAGAGCAGCTACAATACCCTCTGCTCTTCCAGCGAACCGAGCGGCCTCGCCTACTGGACCATCGTGTACAGCGAGCCCGGTTATCCGAAAGCGGTCAACCTGAGCGGCGTGACCAAGCAGGGCCTGCTCAAACTGATCGCCGAGATCAAGACCAAGTTCCCGGCCGCCAACGCCGGCTCCATGGCTTGTTCGGCCGAATCGGTCGTCTCCTGCCTCAGCTCCGGCACCATCGACGCCGCGACCCGGCAGCAGATCCTGACCCCTTACTATCCGTTCTCCCAGATCTGTGAAATGACCCCGGCGGGCGGCAAGCAAGGCCAGGAACTGACCATCACCTTTAACGGGTCAATGACCGGCATCCTGGGCGAGAACAACGCTCTGGCCCAAGAGTTCGCCATCGATTTCGGCGCCGGCATCACCCCGACCTACGGGACCCCGGTCACCAGCAACGGCGTAGTCACCTCCCTGCCGGTCACCGTCCAGATCGATAGCGGAGCCGCGGCCGGTTCCCGCAGCGTCCTGATCAAGTTCGGCGAACTCCTCCTGCAGACCCTGCAGAACTTCAGCGTCACCGGCGTCCGGAAACCGCAATGCGCCGACGGCCTCGATAACGACCGCGACGGCAAGATCGACGGCGACGACCCGGATTGTTCCAGCGCGACCGATAACAGCGAAGCGGCACGGGTAATTGAGCCGCCGGTCGGGGAAGACGCTTGTGCCGGCAAGACCAGTGTCATGCTCTCCGGCTGCTGCCGCAATAACCCGTCAGCGGCCAGCTGCCAATAAGGAGGAAAATTGATGTCAGACTTAACTCCATTACAGAGAGCGCAAGTCAAAGCCAGCATGTACCTGATGGATACCATCAGTTACATCGCCAGCGCGATGTCCAATCTCTCCGGCCAAAGCGAGTGCGAGGCCCGCGGCACGAACTGCGACCGGGTCTGGAACGGTAACGATCCGGCCAGGCAGAATTTGCCGACCTATCTCAATCCGCAGGTCCGCCGCCAGCTGCCTGATATTTTCCCGCAGGCGACGGCGTACCAAACACCGAACTCGGTCGCGTCCACCCTGCTGACCGACGACGCTTCCAACACCGACCTGAACGGCGTGCTGCCGACCCTCTCCAGCTCCTCGCTGAGCGCGGAAAGAAAAGGGAAGGCCATCGCCGGCTTCTATCTGCTCGACGTCGTCGGCTACATCGCCAACGCCATGATGGGCCTGGGCGCCGAACCGGAATGCGTCGAAGGGAACGGCATCAGCACGCCCGAGTCGGTTGCCGTTTGCAACAATATCTGGAACGGTAACAACCCGGAAAACAACATCCCGACCCAACTGACCCCGAACGCCCGGGCGGTCCGGACCCTTTTCCGGTTGGCCGCCGCCGCCGACCAGGTCCAGCTCCAGACCCAGCTGGAACAGAGCTATCTGACCGACGTTAACAACAACGTCGACCTCAAGATCGCCCTTTGCAACATCGATCCGACCGAGGCCTGGTGCCCGGCGATCAACGGGGTTTCCCCCGACACGATCACCCGCGGCACGGCGCCGGTCACGGTCGACATGACCATTACCGGCGTTAATTTCCCGGCCAATCCGGTCGTGGAGATCATGCTGGGCGACCAGCTCGACCCGAACCTGACCCCGGTCGCCGGTTCCGTCGTCCTGAGCGAAGACAAAAAGACCATCACCCTGAAGGTCGAGGTTAAACCCGAGGCCGCGATCGACGACCCGGCCACCGCCGAAGTCGAGAACCAGCGGCTGATCCGGGTTGCCAGCGCCACCAACGGCCGCCTGCAGGTGGTCTTCACTTCTTCCCTGCGGGTCCTGGCCCCGGTCGTTGTCCCGCCCCCGGTCGTCACGCTCAACACCAACTGCACCGACGGTCTTGATAACGATCGCGACCACAAGGCCGACGCGGCCGACGAAGATTGCGACGCAGCTAACCCGAACCCGGCCGGCGAATCGACCGCCCTGACCGGCTGGCAGCGCGCCGCCGACGTCGTTTACAACATGCTGCACGGTTCGCTGACCGTTGAAGGGGGACACGTTACCGAACCGTCCGTCCCGCTCGGCCAGGAGCCGGCCGCCGACGCCGAGAACCTTAATGTCACGCTCCGGCTCGGCAACCCGAACGACCTTGACCCGACCAACGACTGGGTCACCATCTTCGGACTGAGCAACCCGCTCGTCAATTGGAGCCAGCGGATCTGGGAGCTGCAGTTCAACCTGCGCGCCCAGTACGAGGGCCGCTACACGCTCGACGCGCCCGACACCAACCTCGGCGCGCTCGACGTCAATATCAATAACCGGCTCCACCTGATCCCGCACGTCCCGGTCGACATTTACGGCGGCTATAATCTGAACGGCGGCGATTATGCCGAGCAGAACCGCTGGTACTTCGACGGGATCACGCACCAGACGACCGGCGGCCTAGCGGCCAACTCCGACTTCGGCACCCGCGGCCTGCTCGGCCGGGTCTACGGCGAATACCGCCAGGCCTGGTTCACCTGGGACGAAGGGGTCCTGCCGGAAGGTTCGTTCAGCGGCCGGAACAACTCGGTCTGGACCGGCGGTTCGCTGACCCTCGACGTTTCCCAATACTCCACCAGCAAGTGGGCCCCCAGCATCACGGCGAACGGCTCCTACAGCCCGTACGCCCGGTTCGCGGTCCCCGAGCTGATGCCGGGCATGGACGCCTACTCTTACGAGGGGGCGACCGGCTGGAGCGCGGGCGGCAATATGCAGTTCAACCTGCTCCAAGTTCCCTGGTACGTCGCCGCCAACTATTCGGCCTTGAGCCGGGAGAACTGGGCGGACCAGCAGAACGTCAGCGGCAGCGTCGGCTTCAACCTGGGCAACTACCGGGGCGGTAAGTTCGACGTCACCGCCGGCTGGAGCGATAACTTCTCGATGCTTTACGGCGGCGAGAACGTTTACGGCAACCTGACCTACACTTTCGATCCCTCCTGGTTCCGCGGCGCCGACGCCTTCTCGGTCACCGGCAGCTGGGGCCAGCTCAACGGCGCCAATTACGGCGGCGCGTCTGCGGGCATCGACATCCTGAAACTGATCGTCCCGACCGAGCAAACGCCTCCGGACAACAACCGGTAAGCGGCGTTTTCCCTGCGGCCTGTTAAGGGCCCGCCTCACGGCGGGCCCTTTTTTTATGCTATAATTTCTCCATGAACTCTTCGGAAGTCGCCCAAAAAGGCCTCGCCGCCCAGCTCGCCGCGCGCCAGCTCGCCGTGACCCCGACGAAAGTGAAAAATTATGCCCTGGAACGGATGGCCGCGGCGCTCGAACAGAACGCCCGGACGATCCTGGCCGCCAATTCGCTTGACCTGGAAGCGGGCGACAAAAAAGGTCTATCCCGGGCGCTGCTCGACCGCCTGGCGCTGGACGGCAAGCGGATCGCCGGGATGATCGAGGGGCTCAACGCCGTCAAGGCGCTCCCCGACCCGGTCGGCGAAGTGCTGGCGGAAGGGAAACGGCCGAACGGCCTGAAGATCAAGAAGGTCCGCGTCCCGCTCGGCGTCATCGGCATCATCTACGAAGCGCGGCCCAACGTCACGGTCGACTCGGCGGCGCTCTGCCTCAAGTCGGGGAACGCGGTCATCCTGCGCGGCGGGAGCGACGCGATCAAATCAAATATCGAGCTGGCCCGGGTCATCTCCGGGGCAGCCCACGACGCCGGCCTGCCCAAAGGGTGCCTCCAGCTGATCGAGAATACCGAGCGAGCGACGGCGGAAGAGCTGATGGCGGCGCGGGAATACGTCGACGTCCTGATCCCGCGCGGCGGCCGGAGCCTGATCCAGTCGGTCGTTAAGAACGCGAAAGTCCCGGTCATCGAGACCGGCGAAGGGAACTGCCACGCGTACGTCGAAAAGAGCGCCGACCTCAAGATGGCAACGGAGATCGTCTATAACGCGAAAGTGTCCCGCCCCTCGGTCTGCAACGCGATCGAGACGCTGCTCATCGATCAGGAAGTAGCGGCGGTATTCATACCGCCACTTTTTGCCAGACTGAAGGAAGCCAAGGTGGAACTCCGCGGCGATGAAGAGGTCAGGAAGATCGATCCAATGGTTAAAGCGGCAACGGAGGAAGACTGGTCAACGGAATTTTTGGCGCTGATCCTGGCGGTTAAGGTCGTCTCCGGCGTTGAGGCGGCGATCGAGCATATCAACAAATACGGGACGAAGCACTCGGAAACGATCGTTACCAAGGATAAGAAAGCGGCAGCCAGGTTCCAGGCGGAGGTCGACGCAGCGGCGGTCTACGTCAACGCTTCCACCCGCTTTACCGACGGGTTTGAGTTCGGCCTGGGAGCCGAGATCGGCATCTCCACCCAAAAACTGCATGCCAGGGGACCAATGGGATTAGCGGAATTGACTTCCTACAAGTACCTGGTGGAAGGGAACGGCCAGGTCCGCGCATGAAACGGATCGGCATCATGGGCGGGACTTTTAACCCGGTGCATAAGGGGCATTTGGCCCTGGCCATGGCCGCTCAGGCGCAATACGCCCTCGATGAAGTCGTGTTTATCCCCTCCGGCAACCCGCCGCACAAGGCGGCCGGCACCGTGATCGACAAGAAATACCGCCTGGCCATGGTCAAGCTGGCCATTAAAGGAAAAAAGCGCTGGTCCGTTTCGCGGCTCGAGGTCGACCGCCCCGGCCTCTCCTACGCGGTCGACACGTTTTCCGCGCTCCGGCAGAAATACGGTCAGCGGGCAAAGCTCTTTTATCTCATGGGGCTTGATTCGCTGAATGAGATCCGCGGCTGGAAAAAGCCGCTCGAGCTTTTTACGCTTTGCGAATTCATTGTCGCCACCCGGCCGGGGACCAGGGGCCGGATATTGCTGAAAGAGACCGACAAAGTCCACTGGCTAAAGCTGAAAGAAGCGGTCTCGGCTTCGGAGGTCCGCCGCCGGCTCAAAGCCGGTAAACCTGTCAGTAAGTTCGTACCGGCAAGGATCGCCGCCTACATCAAGGCGAAAGGACTATACCAATGAACGCTTTACCGAATGCTAATAAGTTTATCCTCCCCAACGGGGTCCGGATCGTGACCGAGGAGATCCCGACCATGCGCTCGATCGCCATGGGGCTGATGTTCAATGTCGGCTCGGGGAACGAGCTCCCCGCCGAGGCCGGCATCTCCCACTTCATCGAGCATCTGATGTTCAAGGGGACGAAAAAGCGCTCCGCGTTCGACATCGCCCACGCCTTAGACGCCGTCGGCGGCAAGATGAATGCCTACACCAGCAAAGAAGTGACCATGTACTACGCCGTCGTCCTCGACCGCCACCTCGACGTCCAGATCGACGTCCTCTGCGACATGATCATGAACTCGGTGTTCGACCCCAAGGAGATGGAGACCGAAAAGGGGGTCATCCTCGAGGAGATCAAGATGTACGAGGATACTCCCGACGAGCTGATCCACGATTACTTCGCCGAACAGATCCTGCACGGCCATCCGCTCGGCGCGCCGACGATCGGCCACGCCGAGGCGATCCGGGCAACCGGGCGCGACGACATCGTCAGCTACGTCAAACGCTTCTACTCGCCCCAGAACCTGATCGTGTCGCTGGCCGGGGCGATCCCGCCGAACGTCATCGAGCTGCTCAAGCCGTACCTGGAAAGTTTTAACGGCGGGCCGGTCCCCCATTTCCAGCCGGAGCCTAAGATCGAGGGGACGCTCGCTCTGAAGTACAAAAAGACCGAGCAGACCCATCTCTGCCTCGGCAGCCGGGGACCGTCGCAGCTGGGTGAAGACCGCTTCGCCTTTGCCGTCCTCGACAATATCCTGGGCGGCAGCATGAGCTCGCGGCTCTTCCAGGAAGTGCGGGAAAAACGGGGGCTCGCCTACTCGATCTACGCCACCACCTCGCCGTTCCGCGATTTCGGCCTGGCTTACACCTACGCCGGCACCAGCAAGGAAAACCTGGCCCAGGTCGTCGACCTGATCCTCCAGCAGTTCCGGCTGATCAAGAAAGAGGGGATCACCAAAGAGGAACTGGCCAAGGGGGTCGAGAACCTGAAGGGGACGACCGTCCTCGGCCTCGAATCGAGTTCCGCCCGAATGGGCTACATCGCCAAATCGGAGCTCTATTACGGGCGGAACGTCACCATCGACGAGCTCTTCGCGAAGATCGATAAAGTGACCAATGATGATATAATTAAGTTAGCCAACCAGTATTTCCGGGACGAGTACCTGACGCTGGCCGTCATCGGCGATCTGGCGGAGCTGCCGTTCAAGGAGATCAAATGTTAAAGGTCCAGGTTAAAGTCTTGCCGCACGGCGCGGGGCTTCCCCTGCCTAAATACATGAGCGAGCACGCGGCGGGGATGGACCTCTACGCCGGGGTGGAAAAGGAACTGGTCATTGCCCCGGGCGATTGGAAGCTGGTGCCGACCGGCCTGGCGATCGCCATCCCCGCTGGTTTTGAGGCGCAGGTCCGGCCGCGTTCCGGCCTGGCGCTGAAACAGGGTGTTTCCGTCCTCAACACGCCGGGTACGGTCGACGCCGATTACCGCGGCGAGGTCGGGGTCATATTAATGAACCACAGCAAGGCCGACCTGGTCATCAAGCGGGGCGACCGGATCGCCCAGATGATCATTAACAAGATCGAGCGGATCGCGTTCGAGGAAGTCGCTGAACTGCCCGCCACCGACCGGGGCGCCGGCGGGTTCGGATCAACAGGGGTGAAACATGGCAAAAATTAAAGTGATCGTGAACGGGGCCAAAGGCAAGATGGGGCAAGAGGCCGTCAAGGCCGTGCAAAACGAGTCCGACCTCGAGCTCGTGGCGCAAACCGACCTGGGCGACGACCTGGCCGGCGCGGTCAAAAAGGCCAAAGCGGAGGTGGTCGTCGATTTTACCCTGCCGAAAGCGGCCATGGGGAATATCCGGACGATCCTGGAAAGCGGGGCGCACGCCGTGGTCGGCACGACCGGCCTGACGGAAGAGAACCTCCACGAGATCAAGATGCTGTGCGAGAACTTCAAGGTCAATTGCCTGGTCGCCCCCAATTTTGCCATCGGCGCCGTTCTGATGATGCGTTTCGCCAAAGAGGCGATCAAGTATATGCCGAGCGCGGAGATCATCGAGTTCCACCACGAAAGCAAAGTGGACAAACCGTCCGGCACCGCCATCAAGACCGGGCATTTAATGGGGAAACAGGTCCCGATCCATTCTGTCCGCCTGCCGGGGCTGGTCGCCCACCAGGAAGTTATTTTCGGCGGCCTGGGACAGACGCTGACCATCCGCCACGACTCGCTGAACCGCGAATCGTTCATGCCCGGCGTGATCATGGCGATCCGCCAGATCAAGGGGCTAAAGGGCCTGGTCTACGGCCTTGAGCAAATACTTTAAGGTCGCGGCCGAGAACCGCAAGGCGCGCTTCGACTACCAGATCATCGAGGTCTTCAAGGCCGGCCTGATCCTGCAGGGGAACGAGGTCAAGTCGATCCGCCTCGGCAACGCCAACCTCAAAGACAGTTTCGCCCGGGCGGACAAAGGGGAGATCTGGCTCCATAATATGCATATAAGCCCCTACTCCGCGGCCGACCAGAACAAGATCGATCCGCTGCGCAAGCGCCAGCTTTTATTGAATAAGCGAGAGCTGGTGAAATTGTCGTCAAAAGCGGCCGAAAAAGGATTGACTCTCGTACCTCTTAAGGTATACTTTGATGGTAATTGGGCAAAGGTTGACCTGGCCCTCGCCAAAGCCAAAAAGAAGTACGAAAAACGTGACACCCTTAGACGTCGAGAAGCTGAAAGAGAAATTGCGAGCGCTTTTAAAGGAAAAGCTCACCGTGGAAAAGATCAGCACAAACCGTAAATATACCGTCGCCGACCTAAACGCCGAAGAGGCCAAAATGGTCCGGGAAGAGATGTTCTCCCTGAAGACCAAGCCGGTCACTCCGGCCGAGGAAGAGAAGATCCAGGCGCTGGCCAAAACGATCTCCAAGACCGTGTTAAAGGAGATGAGAGTGGTATGAGCATCAAGGGACCGGGCGAGCGGCCGTTCACCCCGCCGATCAGCCCGAAAGAGATCAAGCCGCAGAAAGGGCCGGAAGAAAAGCTGGTGCCGCAGCCGGCCGTCAAGGCGCCGCTGCAGCCCGGCATCGGCCGCGGCCCCGAGCTCGACACCCACGCCCTCGCCACCCGGCTCGCCCTTTTGGCGACCGAAGCGAAGGAAAAAGAGCTGAAGTTCGAGGACATCATCGATCGCGTCATCTCCGAGACCGGCATGACCAACGCCCAGGGGGCGCTGGAAGAAGCGAACCGGAAGCTCCAGAAAGAGATCGAGGACGAGATCGTCAAGATCAAGAGCAACAAGGAACTGATGGAAGAGGCCGAGGCCTGGCAGGAGTTCGCCGAGATCCTCGGCCGCATGAACGCCGACCAGGTCGAAGGTTTTCTCGGTCTCCTCAAAGAGACCATCCGCGTGGGGCTGTAAGGGTTTTGACGGGGAGTGTGGCCGCGCGAGTTGCGAGCCGAGGGTGCGATAAGCCTCGTTAAACACGGTCGCCAACGTCCTAAATGCAGACGTAAAAGAAGCACTAGCTGGCGTGCAGTGGGCCTGGACTAATACTTCAGTGCTCGCGCCCGCCGCTGTCGCAGCTTAATTAATTAAGTTGCCCGTCCCTTGAGCTCTCCGGTAAGCTTGAGTCGGACGCTATAATCCGGATCGCCTTTCGGTTTCTCCGGCCGGCCGGGGGGCTAAAAAATAGAACGGATAGCTTAGGGATCTCCTCGTTTCGGGTCAAACCTTAAGCGAACTAAATAATTGAAACTACGCTCGTAGTAGCTCTCGTGTCTACCTTTCCGGACAGGGGTTCGACTCCCCTCAGCTCCACCATTTTTATATGTACGGCAAAAAAGCCCGCGAACATTATATCGGTAAAGGCGGTAAAGGGCGGCTGAACTGCGCGCAGTCGGTCGTCGCCGCTTTCCAGGAGCGCTTCGGCTTCAGCGACGCCGAAGTCGGCAAATATCTTGGTCATGGCAGCGGCAACGCCCCGGGCGGCCTCTGCGGCGCCTACGCCGCGGCCAAGGATATCCTCGCCAAACATTACCCGGATAAAGTCGCGGACCTGGAAAAATTCTTCCTCGAGCAGGCCGGTTCGTTAAACTGCACAGAGATCAGGGGGCAGCGGCAATTATCATGCCTTGGCTGCGTCGAAAAAGCGGCCGAATTTGTCGCGCAGCTCGGCTGAGGTTATCTCCCGCCCGTTGAAGCCGTAGAAAACGTCCGGCGGCGCCACTTTTTGCTCCTGCGCGATCTGCGCCAGGAACTCTATCCAGGCCGGGTCGATATTGCTGGTCGCGAAATTCCGCCGCGAGCCGGCCGCGGCCAGGAGCGTCGTCTCCGCCAGGCAGGTAAAGGTCACGTCGGGCGGCGTGCCGAGCCCGAAATCGAAGTTCGGCTTAAGGCCCGGCACTTTGGCCAGCACCTTCAGGACCGCGATCTCCGGATGCCGGGCCGCCAGCGCCTGGCTGACGTTCGCCGGCTGGGCGTCGTCGATAATGATCATCCCCGGCCGCAATAATTCTTCCCTGATCAGCATCTTATCCGCGTTGGTGACCGAAATAATAATGCCGGCCCGGCTGACCTGCGCCAGGTCGCTCGTCACTTCGACCTCGACCCCTTTGGCCGTCAGCGCCTGGGCGGTCGTTTGCGCCTTACCCAGTTTCATATCCCGGTCGATCAGCAGCAGCCGGTCGGCCCCGTTCTCGCCCAGGATCAGGCTGGCGGCCGCGCCGATCGAGCCGCCGGCGCCGACCACCGCGATCAGTTCGCTCCGGTTGGGAGCGACCAGGCCGGAAACTTTGAGCGCAGTTTGCGCGACAAGCAGCGCGGTATACGCGTGCCCGGTCGTGATGGTCAGGTCGGGAACGTGTTTATTGATCGTTGTGCCGTAACGGGTCAAAGACGGCAGCAGCGCGCCGAGCCCCAGGATCCCGATCCCCAGCTTGTCCGCCAGCCTGGCCAACAGGACCGCGTGCATCGCCGCCCAGCGGCCATCCTCCAGCATCAGGTCGGGCGTTTGCGCCGTGGTGAGAAGTTGGCCGATCAGCGTCTTGCCGTTAACGGGCGAAACGAGCCCTTCGATCGTCGAGAGCCTGGTCGGCGGTAAATAGCGGCAGATCTCCTTGGTCAGGCTTTCCGGCAAGTAGCGGAAGAAAGGATAATGGCGGTAGACGTCGGCCAGGTCGCGCGGGTGGATGCCGAAAGCGAAACTGCCGTAGCGCGGCGCCGCTTTGCCGGGAAGGACCAGGGTCGCGATGTCCTGGCCGAGCCGGAAAAGATGCGCGGCGGTCACGCCGGCGTCGATCACGATCTGCTTTAGACCGGCCTGCTTGGCCACTTGCCAGCGGCGGTCCAGGTCGCTCGCCAGTTCGGCGCGGCTGCGCGGCAGCGCCCGGTACAGATTGGCCGCCGACCATTTCAGCCTGGCAAGAGTAGTCACGACAGTCCCCCCATATAGCCTATTATCGGCGGTTTAACGTCGTGATTTCAGCGTTTCAGCGCGGAAAAGGAGACATCGTAAACGTTGCCGGCGTTCCAGATCAAGAAGTGGTCGACCCCGGCGTCCTTGCAGGCGCGGACCTGTTCCAAAATATAGTTCGGCCCGTAATTGGGCGAGCGCATGTTAAAACCCTGGATCCACGGGACCAGGACCGTGCTTTCGCCGGAGAGGATCTCGAGCGCTTTCTTGACCCCCGTTCCCATGAAGTAATAAGGATAGGAACCGGGATTGGCAAAGCCGTCGTAGCCGCTGTGGAAATGCGACGGGTAAAGCATCGGCGACAGAGTGTCCAGGTACGGCGCCATCCGCTTCAGGTCCTGGCCGAGGATCTCGATATCGTATTCGCTCCGCCAGGCGGTGACGCCGAAAATATCGACCGCCAGCGCGGTGTTGTATTTGGCGACCCGCTGCCGCGCCTCTTTCAGGAACTGGCAGATGATGTCGACCCGGGTCGTTTCGGGCGAGGCGTGCGGATACACGGCGTATTTCGCCGTCCCTTCGGCGGGAAAGCGGATGTAGTCGAACTGGACCTCGTCCACGCCGGAGAGCGCGGCCGATTCGGCGATCAGGCAGTTGTACAGCCGCGCTTCAGCAATGTAGGGGTCGACCCATTTCCCCCCTTTCCGGTCGCGGTAAAGGGCGCCCCCGGCCAGGTGGATCCCGAGGTCGGGCCGGGTCAGAACGAGATGGTCGTCCTTAAAGACGACGAGTCGGGCGGTCACGATAAAACCGTCGCGGTGGAGCTCTTCGGTCAGTTTCGCCAGCCAGGGGCTGACTCTCGCTTTAGTTTCGGGCGTCAATTTTCTCTGCCGCGCCAGTTCCAAAAAATCGCGGCTCAAGATCTCTTTCGCATCGATGACCAGCGTATTGATCCCCGCCTGCTTGCACTGCTCCCTGATCCGGCCGAACTTGACCGGGAGCTGGACCGTGTAGGCGGTCAGGTAGATCCCCTTGTCGGAAGTCCGCTTTTGTTTAGGCAGGACCTCGCCGAGCTTGGCCTGGAAATCAAAGGAGAGCGCGGCAAAGGCCGCCAGCAGCAGAATGACCAGTAAAACCGCTTTTTTCACGCTCCCATTTTAGCACAAAGTTGACGCGGCGTCCTTTTCGTGGGAAAATATGCCCGACCGAACAGAGGAGGGACCCAACATGGCAAAGCCTTTAGTAATGGTCGTCGATGACGAAGTTGACGTCGCCAATGTCATTAACAGCGTGATCCGGGACAGCGGCAAGTACGACGTGCTCACGGCCAATTCCGCCGGGGAAGCGCTCGGGCATCTCGCCAAGAACAAGGTCTTTTTCGGCCTCGGCGGCAACCGGATCCGCTTCATTTTCCTCGACATCAAGATGCCGGAAATGGACGGGCTGACGTTCCTGGGGAAGGTGCGCAAGGAGTTCGGCGAGGATATCGGGGTTTCCATGCTGACCGCCTGGGAAGACGAGGAAAAATGGGACAAAGCCACTTCCGGCTTCGTCGTCAACTACATCAAGAAACCGTTCAAGACCCAGGAGCTGCTGACCACGCTGGACAACTTTTTCGCCGGCAAGGACGCCAAGATGGTGCTGGACACTTTTGAGAAGCACATCGAAAAGCGCGAGGAGTTCAAGCGGCCGAAAGGCTGATCCGGAAAGTCGTCCCCTTCCCCACTTCGCTGGAGACTTTAATATCGCCGCCGTGCTCGCGGACGATCCGGTAAACGATCGACAACCCCAGGCCGACGCCTTCGTGCCGCGTTGAATAGAACGGGTCAAAGATCTTTTCCCTGATCTCTTCCGGTATCCCCTTGCCGGTATCGCTGACCTCCAGGATCACCCGATGGTCTTCGGCCAAAGTCCGCAATCTCAACTGCCCGCCCCCCGGCATCGCCTCGATCGCGTTCTGGATCAGGTTGACGATCACTTCCTGCAGCGCCGTCGGGTCCCCCGGGATCTGCGGGATATTCCCCATCTCCGTCCCGATGGCTACTTGTTCGGCGGTAAAAAGCGGCACGGTCGCGCCGATCAGCTCGTTCAGGTCGACCGGGACTTCGTGCCGCGGCTTTTCTTTGGCCAGGCCGAGCATCCGCTCCACGATCCCGGCGATCCGGTCGATGTGCTTGAGCAGTAGGTCGCGGAACTGCTGGAGATAGGCCAGGTCGCGCGTTTCGTTCGCCAGCCGTTCCGTTTCCCCCCGGATCACGGTCAGCGGGTTCCTGATCTCGTGGGTCACGCCGGCGGTCAGCGTGCCGAGCGACGCAAGCCGCCGCGACCGCTCCAGGTGCCGCTCCGCCTCCTCCAGGTCCGCCTTGATCTTGGCGTACGAATGGGTATGGTCAAGGGCGACCGCCGCCTGGCTAGACAGCGCCTGCAGCAAACGGAGGTCCTCTTCGGTGTACGGGTCTTCGGACAGCTTGGGGCCAAAGACAAAGAGGGCGATCAGCCGCTCTTCGAGCAGGCAGGGAACGATCAGGGCGTGTTCCGGGTGGTGCGGATCAAGCAGGGGGGCGCGCCGGGCGATCAGTTGCGGCACCAGCGGATCTGCCAGGCCGATCCGTTCGCTTTCCGCCTGGGACCGGCTCCCCTGCCGGTCGAACACGACGTAACCGCCCGATTCTTTTTCCGGTTCGGTAAAAGCCTCGGGCAGCATGATCCGCGGCCGGGAAATCTCCATCACGTCGCCGAAAGTCTCGTACAGGACCCGGAGAATGTCGGGCAGGGAAAGTTTCTCGACCACGCGCGAACTGGCGGCGGAGAGCGCCGTATAATAATCGTACTTGCCGCGCAGGAACAATTTTTCTGAAGTTGTCTGCAGGAACAAACGGATCGGCTGGTGCGTCTGGCCGACGATCACGCCGTACAGCACCGTAAAGATCAGGAACAGCGGCTCGATCACCGCGCCGGTCACGGTACGGTACAGGCCGACCAGGAGCAGGTAAAAGGCGCCGTGCAGGAAGATCGCCATCAGCTCGGCCACCGTCCGGCTGATCACGACCGAGATGTCCATCAGCTGGTGCTTGGTGATGGCGTAAGCGGTAAAAGCGATAAAGCTGAGCGAGAACCAGGCCCCCATCCATTCGAGCGCGGAGGTCATGGTCCAGGGAATGATCAGGTTGGTCAGCATGAAGCCGGTGACCGAGAACAGGGCGCCAATGAGGAAATAGAACATCTGCGCCCGCTCCGAGCCCTTGGCCCGGCGGTAGGAATGCCAGAGGCTAACGGCGCCGATCAAGATATAGCCCAGCCCGTAGATCCCGAACAGGTCGTACCCCGGGCCAAAGACCGGCGAGCGGACCCCTTTGGCGATCACCATCTTGCTGATGATCGACTGCGGGGCGGCCAAGACCAGCCCGATCAGCAGCAGCGCCGGCAAGATCGACAGGGCCTGCGCCCAGGGGCGGAAGAACTCCTGCCGCTTGGGGAAGACCATCGTGAAGTAGAAGAGAAAATAGATCATCAGCGCGGCCGGGATAAAAATGTACCAATCCGCCCAGAAAAGCGGCGCCGCCGGGGGAACGTGAATGACCAGGATCGAAAAAAGGTTCCAGATCGCCAGGGAAAAAGAAAAACAACCGAAAGAGACGTTGATCGGCGAACGCGGATTGTTGGCCAGCAGGAAATAGCCGAGATAGAGCTGGGTAATGACCAGGTAAAAGCTGGAAATGACCGGCAGGTCCTGCTGTTTGATAATGAGCCAGAGCGTGCCGAGCGCGGCGGCGGCGATCAGGATCAGGAGCGCCGGGTTAAAAGCCGGCCGGCGCAGTACCGGGCCACTAAGATCCATACTGCGCTATTATAGTACGGATCAGGCCGGCAATCTATCGATGACGATCGTGTAGTTGGTCCCCGCGTAAGCGGTAAAAGGCGGTTGGACGCTGAACCGGTACGGGCCTTCCTGCCGGGCCGCGTCGATGACCGCTTCCCACTTTTCCAGCGGCCAGAAGTGGGAACCGACCCTGACGTTATATTTCAGGACCATTTCGAACGGCAGGAGGAGCAGGTAATTCATGATCGCTTCCACCGAATGCGCGGCGGTAAAGACCCGGCCCATGGCGGCGCCGTAGCGCAGCCGGTAATCGGCTCGTTTGTCTGCCATGTGTTCCCGGAAGATCCGGGTGGTATCGACATTGTCGACCGGGTTGGTCATGACCAGCCGCCCGCCCGGTTTCAGCACCCGGAGGATATCCAGCAGCGTCTGTTTCGGGTCGGAAACAAGATAGAGCGAATTATTGGCCAGCACGCCGTTGACGCTGGCGTCGCCCAGCGGCAACGCCTTTTGCATGTCGGCCCAGGTGAAGCGCAGCCGGGGGAACTTGTCCCGGGCGCGCTCCAGCGCTTCCGGCGAGTTGTCCAGCCCCAGGACGCGCCCGCCCATCAGTTCCGCCGCCACGGCGGCCGTGGAATTGCCGGTGCCGCAGCCCAGGTCAAGAAAAGTGCCGTAGCGATGGTCGTTGACCACCAGCGCGGCGTTTTGCTTGAGCAATTTAAGGTACGGAGTGGACCGGTTCCGGTCGTAGACGTGGAAATAGCCGCGCCAAAAGTTCCTTTTAATTCCGCCGGTCATGGTCATGATCTCTTTTTCCTCCCGAAGAGCCTGGTCCACAGCAGTTCCAGCGCGACCTTGATCCCGACCCCGATCGTCATATAACCGACGATGTGCAGCCGGCCGTTCACGCCCAGCTCCGCCAGCAGTTTGTTGAGCGCCGCTTCTTTCTTCCCGCCAAAAACGACGATCCCCTGCTCTTCTTCGTCGATCGCGATCCGTCCGCCGTAAGCCTCCGGCTCGACCCCGTCCTTGGTAGCCTTGCCGGCGGAACTGTGCTCGATAATGCCTTTCTGCTCGGCCGTCAGCCCGCGTCCTTCCACGGTGTTGCGGACCGAAAGGTTAGCCAGCCGCATCATGTCTTTGATCGCCCGCTTGCTCTGCGTCGTTCCGTAGATCGGGATCCCGTGGGTCAAAGCCAGCCAGAACCCCTTGAACAGGCCGTTGTCGAACCAGTATTTAAGCAGCTGCCGCCGGCCGATCTCCAGGGTCAGCCCCACCAGGATCTTACGGCCGCGCGCCTCTTTCTTGATCATCGCCTCCGGCACTTTCAGGACGCCGACGTTATGATCGCCGACTTTGACGTCGAACAGGTTGTACGAGACGATGCCGAGCAGATCGTGCTCCTCGCCCGGCGCCCCCTCGATCAGCGCCGTATAGCGCGAGTAGATCACCCGTTCGTTCATTTTCTCGTCTTCCAGCGACAGGGCTTTGATCAGCTCCGGCTTAGTCTTGCCCGCGGCTGTCCGGGTGCCGTGATAGACGCCCAGGATCGTGTCGCGCAGCCAGTTGATCACGCCGTTCAGGCGGGTGTAGAACTTCTCGGCCGGCGCTTCATACAACCGGACCCGCTGTCCCTGCAAGACCCGCAGCTCGCCCTGTTCCAGCACCGCGCGTTTTTCCAATTCGTTCAGTTCCGGTTTGGTCTGGCTCCCTTCTTTCAAACGGACGCTCGCCAGCGCCAGCGCCGCTTCGTCAAAGATCGCTTCCAGCTGGGTCAGCACCCGGGTCGCCGCCGTTTCCTGGTTGGGGAGCAGCCGCTTCGGCGCGGCTTTTTCCGTCAGCTGAACCCGGTTATGGATCTGCACCACGGCGACCAGCTCGCCGCTGAGCGGGGAAACAACTTTAATGAAGATCATCTGGCTCGGGCCCTTGGACAGCTCCAGGTCGTTCCTGATCGAATGCTCGTCGGCGACCAGCCCCTGGCTGCGGAACGATCCCGGCTCGGCGATATCGACGATGAACCGCTGCCCCGGCGCCTCGATCACGCTTTTCAGCGTGGTCTGCGGTTCGCTCCCCCCGCCGGCCGGATCGTACTTGGAGTGCCCGTTCATCATCCAGGGCGAGGAAGAATATTTCCGCTCCCATTTGCCGCCGTCGGCCGGGAAATAGATCTGGATGTTGCGGAAATTCAGGAGATTGACCACCGCCTGGATCCGGTCGACGACCGTTTCGGTGGTCGCGTCCGGCCCCATGGTCCGGAACAATTGTTTCGCGATCCCCAGCGCGTCGACCAGGTCGACCAGCTGCGTCTGCTGGCTCCGGCTGGTTTCCTTGGTGAAAACGCTCGCCAACCGGATGGCTTCGTTCATGTCGGCCATCAGGCGCCGCAGGTTAAAAGTATTGCCGAAAATATGTTCGCGGACCTGCATCTCCGAGATGCCGGCAAAGCTCTGGTTTTCCTGCAAGCGCGTGGGGAGGACAATGGTATCAAGGTTAGGATTCAGCCGTTTGGCCGTATCGACTAAACCGAGAATTTCCCGATAAGAGCTCTCGTTCAACCGGCAAAACCGCTTGATCAGTTCATGTCCCGCCCTGATGCCGAGCGGCTGCAGGCGCTCCCTGACGGCCGCCAGCGTCCGGTATCCCCCGGCTTTTGGTGTTCCTGTTACCATTCCGGGTATTTATCGGCAAAAAAAGGGGGGAATTTCAAGCAAAAACGGGCAAATAGCGGGCGCGGCGCCGGTTAGCGGCTCTTGACGTAGATCCGGGCTACCAGCCCTAAACCCGGAAAACTTTGCGACAGCTCCTCTTTGATCTCGCCGAGCTGGGATTTTTCCCTCAGGAAACTGTTCCAGCGGTGGACCGAGTCATCAAGCACCTCTTCGGTATAGGGGATAGCCGGATCGAGTTCCACCGCCAGGAAATACCGGGCGGCGCGGAACATTTCCGCCTCGCCGACGATCGGATCGGCCAGCACCGGCGCGTTCCAGTCCCAGAAATGGAAAGCGATCCCTTCGGGATTAAGCCGCTGCAGGTTCATGCCGGCCGCGATCGGGTAACGCGGCAGGATGTTGCCGCGGAAAAAGCCGAGCACCTGGATCATCCGTTCCCCCGACCGGCCGGATTGGTAAAGGCCGCCCAGCTGCGGCAGCCAGATCAGCGCCGGCAGCAGGATCACGACCAGTCCGGCGGCCGCCGCCCGCTGGTATTTTTCCAGGAGGTAGAATACCGTCGCCGCGAAAATAATGAAAACGAACGGCGCGATGATGTAAATGAACTGCGGCGCCTTGGTCGGGACCGTCAGGGTCGCCAGGAGCAGCGCCGTCCAGACAAAAGTGTAAAGCTTGCCGGTCTTGGGAAAACGGAAAGCGACCCAGGGGAGGAACAGCGAGATCACCATCAGCAGGCCGAGCCAGGGAGAAAAACTGAAGTGGCTGATGATCGCCCGCGGGTAGTAAAGCAGGATATTGCCGATCCCGGCGACCTGCTCGCCGCCGGAATAGCGGAAGATCGCCTGCAGCAGCAGCATGATCTTCCGGTTAAAGGTGGAAGTAAAAAACCAGGCGGCGATCAGGACCGCCAGCACGCCGATCACCACCAGTTTCCGGTAAGCCCACCAGAAGAACGGCACCGCCGCCTTCTCCCCTTTTTTGCTTAGCGTCACGACTTCCGCGCCCAGCGGTCCGAGCTTGCCGAGCGTCATGACGATAAAGGCCGGGACCATCAGGTAAGCGTACAGGTAATTGGTGTAGATCGACAGGCCGAGCAGGACGGCCAGGATCAGGTAGTTGACCGTCAATTTTTTCTCTTCGGTCAGGATGTAAAAATAGAACGCCGCCATAAAGATCAGCGCGCCGAGCCCCTCCAGCGTGTTCTCGGTGCCGAAACGGGCCATCAGCGGCGAGGTCAGGGCCAGCACGCAGGCCAGCGCCCCGATCCGCCACCCCTGGCGGTCGCAAAATTTGACCGAAACGAGGTAAGTGATCAGCAGGGTGGCGAAGAACATCGCGAAGCTGAGAAAGCGGGCGGAAAAATAGCTGACGCCGAAACAGAGAAAAAAGACCGACAGCACCCAGGAGTGGAGAAAAGGCCAGAACATCTGCCGCTGGGTGTCGTACCAGAAGCCGCTCAGGTCGAGCGCCCGGACATCCTTGGCCAGCGCCAGGCCGTAAAGCGCGTGCTGGGCTTCTTCTTTGGCGAAAGCGTCGCCGAGCAGGACGCGATTGATAAAAAGCAGGCCGCCCAGGACCACAAAAGCTGTGAGGACAATGACCAGGCCCTTCTGGAAATCAGAGAGCTTCATGCCGGTTATTATATTATACCCCCCTTGCCTTTACAATAGTTTTGCCTTGGGCTAAACTAAAACCAGCTATGGAGATCAGGGCCGGCGCCGCCGCTATTATCCGGGAGCTGAAAACCCGCGGGCATCAAGCTTACGCGGTCGGCGGCTGCGTGCGCGACGCCCTGCTCGGCAAAACGCCTCACGAATGGGACATTACCACCAGCGCCCGGCCGGCCGAGGTCAAAAAACTGTTCGCCAAGGTCGTCCCGACCGGGCTCAAGTACGGCACGGTGACCGTTATCCTGCCGGACGGCCATTACGAAGTGACGACTTTCCGGTCGGACGAGCGGTACGTCGACGGCCGCCACCCGGACAACGTCAAGTTCACCGACGACATCCATCGCGACCTGGCGCGCCGCGATTTCACGGTCAACGCCCTCGCCTACGACCCGGAGAGCGGCGAATTGCTCGATGATTTCGGCGGGCGGAAAGACCTGGCCGGCAAAGTGCTCAGGACGGTCGGCGACCCGGTCGCCCGCTTTGCCGAGGACGGCCTGCGGCCGCTCCGCGGCTGCCGCTTCGCGGCGACCCTCGGCTTCCGGCTCGAGGAAAGAACGCTGGCCGGCATGGCCCAGACGCTGCGCATCGCGAAAAAAGTCGCCCTGGAGCGGGTCCACGACGAGCTGGTCAAGCTCCTCGCGGCGGACAAACCGTCGGTCGGTTTTGACTACATGGCGCAGGCCGGCCTGCTCCCGCTTTTCCTGCCGGAGCTGGCCAAGTGCCGCGGGGTCGAACAACCGCCGGAATATCACCAGCACGACGTCTACTGGCACAGCCTCTACGCCTGCGACGCCGCCCCCCAGGAGCGGTTAACGGTCCGGCTCGCCGCCCTCCTCCACGACATCGGCAAACCGTCGTGCAAGGAGGGGATGACCTTTTACGACCACGACCAGGTCAGCGCCAAAATGGCGGAGAAACTGCTGCGGCGCCTGAAGTTCAGCAACGCCGACATCGAACAGACCGTCAACCTGATCGCCAATCACATGTTCGACTATAAGAGCGCCTGGAGCGACGCGGCGGTCCGCCGCTTTATCCGGCGGATCGGCGGCCCGGCCAACGTCCCCGACCTGTTCGCCCTCCGCCTGGCCGACACGCGGGCGATGCGGCAGACGATCGGCAACGCCTACCTGGCGGAGCTGCAGCAGCGGATCGACCGGATCGTCGCCGAGGCGAACGCCCTCCACATCGGCGATCTGAAAGTTAACGGCAAAGACGTGATGAAGACGCTCAAGATCAAACCGGAGCCCAAGGTCGGCCAGGTCCTGCGCGCCCTGCTCGAACAAGTCCTCGACGACCCCGAGCTGAATGACCGCCAAACCTTGCTGAAGTTGATCAAAAAGCATGGTTAAGAAGGCGTTTTTCGCGCTGCTCTGCCTGCAAACGTTCGCGCTCGCCGCCCAGGTCGAGCTTTGCTCCGTCGAGATGAAGCGCGACCGCGGCTATGACTACCTCGACGTTTACACCACCGGCTACGTCGTCGCCAAAGGGCTGCTCCTGGAGGACAAGCTCTATCTCGACTTTCCCGGCGCGACGGTCGGCAAGAAACTGAGGCTGGCGAAAAAGGCCTCCCGGCGGATCGCCAATATCCAGGTCGTCCGGAAAGACGCGCGCACCGCCCGGA
Organism: Candidatus Margulisiibacteriota bacterium; assembly: GCA_041650855.1. NCBI lineage: Bacteria > Bacillati > Candidatus Margulisiibacteriota > Candidatus Margulisiibacteriota bacterium. The sequence goes on along the minus strand of JBAZKJ010000001.1, from coordinate 797,263 downwards.
TCGTGGTCACGCTCAAGCGGACGATCGATTACGACATCGTCAACGTGTTCGGCCGCGACAAGTCGGTGATCGAGATCGGCGACCGGCTCGACAATATTTTTGCCCAGCAGGTGGCGGCGGAAAAGGTCTATTTCCGGCGCAAAGCCAAAGCGCTCAAACCGCTCGAACTGGCGCCTACCGCCGCGGCGCCAACGGCCAAGCTGCGCGGCAAAACGATTATTCTCGATCCCGGCCACGGCGGCGACGATCCCGGGGCGGCGAACGGCCGCGGTAAGCCGGAAAAAGACCTGACCCTGGACACCGCGCAGAAAGCGGCTGAGCTGCTGCGGGAAGCCGGCGCCAAGGTCCTGCTGACGCGCAACGAAGACCGCCGCTCCAACCTGTACGACGTGGTTGATTTCGCCAACCGGAGCGGCGCTGACATTTTCGTCTCCATCCACTATAATTCCACTTATCAGAGCGGCATTTCCGGTTCGGAGAGTTACTATTACAATCCGCTGAGCCGGCGTTTTGCCGCCGTGATGCACGAAGCGGTCGTCCGGGGGATCGACCGGAAAGACCGGGGGCTCCACCGGGTCAGTTTTTACACGGTCAAGAACGTCCGGATGCCGTCGGTCCTGCTGGAACCGGCCTACCTGTCCAACAACGACGAGAACGACCTGGTCAACTCGGCGTCGTTCCGGGCCAAGGTCGCCGCGGCGATCGCGCAAGGAGTGATCAACTATTTCTGAAGTAACGATCATCAGGCACGTGGCGACCGACCGGGTGGTCGGCAAGAGCGCCGGCAAGGTCGAGGACCGCAAGGTCCCGCCCTCTTCGCCGATCGGGATCTTTGATTCCGGCGTCGGCGGCCTGACGGTTTACCGCGAGCTCCTCCGCCAGCTGCCGCACGAAGACGTCGTCTACCTGGCCGACACCGCCCGCGTGCCGTACGGCGGCCGGCCGGCCGAAGAGATCGTCAAGTTCAACGAAGAGATCATCCCCTTCCTGATCGACAAGCACGGCGTCAAGCTGATCGTCGTCGCCTGCGGCACGTCGTCCGCCATCGCCTACCCGCTCCTCAAGGACCGCTACAAGGTCCACCTGATCGGCCTGATCGAGCACGGCGCGCGCGCGGCGGTCGCCGCTTCCCGCTCCGGCCGGATCGGCCTGATCGCCACCGCCGGCACCGTCAACTCCGGCGCGTACCAAAAACAGATCGCCGAGCTGAAGCAAGAAGCGGTCGTCTTCGCCCAGGCCTGCCCGCTCTTTGTCCCGCTGATCGAAGGGGGCTTTACCGAGGCGGACGAGACCAGGAAGGTCGTTAAGGAATACTTAAAGCCGCTCTTGCACGAAAAGATCGATACGCTGATCCTCGGCTGCACCCACTACCCGCACCTGGCCAATCTGCTGCGCGAGCGGACCGGCCCGGAAGTCGCTTTTGTCGACCCGGCGGAGACGGCGGTCGCCGAGGCGAGAAAACTGCTGGAAAAGGCCGGCACGGTCAAGGGAAAGAACTCGCCGCCCCCCAAGCATGAGTTCCTGGTCACCGGCCCCGTCCTGCAGTTCCAGGAGGTCGGTTCCCGGCTGCTTGGCAAACCGATCACCCACGCCAAACATGTTATAATATAGTGATGTTCGAGCTGATGGTGGAAGACACTTTTGACGCCGCCCACGCTCTCCGGGGTTACGAAGGCGCCTGCGAAAACCTGCACGGGCACACCTGGCGGGTCCAGGTCTTTTTGACCGGGACCAGGCTGAACAAGATCGGCCTGATGGAAGACTTTAAGGTGGTCAAGAAAGAACTGTCCGCCGTTCTCCGGCCGTTCGACCACCGGCTGCTCAACGACGTCGCGCCGTTCCTGATCAAGAACCCGACCTCGGAGAACCTGGCGGAAACGATCTTCAAACAGCTGCGCAAGCGTTTTAAAACGATCGCCAAAGTGGTCGTTTGGGAGTCGACGACAACCTATGCTGCCTTTTATTAAAATGCACGGCCTCGGGAACGATTTCGTTCTCGTGGACAGCCGCAAAACCAAGCTGGACGGGCTCGACCTGAAGCAGCTCGCCCAGGCGGTTTGCGACCGGCATTTCGGCGTTGGCGCGGACGGCCTGCTGATCGTCTGGCCGTCGGAGAAGGCGCACTACCGGATGCAGGTGATCAACCCCGACGGGTCGGAGGCCGAGATGTGCGGCAACGGGATCCGCTGTTTCGCCAAGTACGTCTACGAGACCGATAAGCTCAAAGAAGAGGTCATCTCGGTCGAAACGCTGGCCGGGACGATCCTGCCGGCCGTTATCCTGGACGGCGGCAAGGTCCTCGCCGTTGAAGTCGACATGGGCATACCCAAAGCTGAAGGGGAAGTCTCCCTCGCCGGCCATAAATTCCAGAAGATCTCCATGGGCAATCCGCACGCTGTCGCTTTCGTCGCCGATGTCAACGCGATCGACTTGCCGGTCATCGGCCCGCGGGTCGAGAACGATCCCCACTTCCCGAACCGGACCAACGTCGAGTTCGTCCAGGTCTTGAGCGACAAGGAGCTCGAGGTGATTGTCTGGGAACGGGGCGCTGGCGAAACGCTCGCCTGCGGCACCGGCGCCTGCGCCTGCGTCGCCGCCGCCCACCTGGCCGGCAAGACCGGCCGGCGGGCGTTAGTCCGTCTCCCCGGGGGTAATTTGGACATCGAGTTGAACGACGAGGAGCATATCTTAATGCGCGGCCCGGCCCAGACCGTCTTTGAGGGGAATTATGAAAACAGCTAAAAGACTCGATTTGATCCCGCCCTATCTGTTCGTCAAGATCGAGGAAAAGAAAGCGGAGCTGGTCAAAAGCGGCGTCGACGTCATCGATTTTGGCATCGGCGATCCCGACCTGCCGACCCCGGCGCATATCATCGCCAAAATGCGCGAGGTGCTGGACAGCAAAGAGGCGGCCAATTACCCGACTTCCAAAGGGGAATTCGTTTTCCGCAAAGCCGTTGCCAAATGGTACCAGAAGCGTTTCAAGGTCGAGCTGAACCCGCGCGACGAGATCTGCTGTCTGATCGGCTCGAAGGAGGGCATCGCGCACCTGCCGCTCTGCTTTATCGATCCGGGCGATGTTGCCCTGATCCCCGATCCTTCATATCCGGTCTACAAGATCTGCACCACCCTGGCGGGCGGCGAACCGTACCTGCTGCCGCTCACCGCGCAGAACAACTTTATCCCCGACCTCGACCGGGTCCCGGCCGACATCCTGAAGCGGGCCAAGATCCTCTTTGTCAATTATCCGAACAACCCGACCGGGGCGGTTTGCGACAAAGCGTTCCTGGAGAAAGCGGTCGCCTTCGCCAGGCAGAACGATCTGCTGCTCGTCTCCGACCTCGCCTACTCCGAAATGGGCTATGACGGCTACCGGCCGATGAGTATTTTGGAGCTCCCGGGGGCGAAAGATGTCGCCATCGAGTTCCACTCCCTCTCCAAGACGTACAACATGACCGGCTGGCGCATCGGCATGGCGGTCGGCAACAAGGCAGCGGTCGGCGCGCTGGCGAAGCTCAAGTCGAACATCGACAGCGGCGCTTTCAAGGCGGTCCAGTTGGCCGCGATCGAGGCGCTGTCCGGCCCGCAGCAATGCGTGGAAGACAACCGGCAAGTGTTCGAGGAGCGGCGCAACGTCTTGATCGATGGCCTAAATTCGCTCGGCTGGAAGATGGCCCGCCCGCAAGCGACATTTTACATGTGGGTCCCGGTGCCGAAAGGCGAAACGTCCGCTTCCTTCACCGAAAAGCTGCTCGACAAGTGCGGCATTCTGGTCGTTCCCGGCAACGGTTACGGCCCCTCCGGCAAAGGTTACGTCCGTTTTGCCATTACCCTGCCGAAAGAGCGGATCGCGGAAGCCATTCAGCGCTTGAAAAAAGCGGGGATCAGCGGGGGAGCGTGATCCGGAACCTGGTCCCTTCCCCAACCCGGCTTTCTACCGTTATCTCCCCGTTATGCCCTTTAATGATCTGGTAGGTGATCGCCAGCCCTAAGCCCAGCCCTTCTTCTCTGGTGGTAAAGAACGGCTCAAAGATATCTTTGACCTTATCCGCCGGTATCCCCCGGCCGGTATCGGCTATTTCCAAGATGACCGCGCCAGCCGTCGCGCGAGTATTAATGGTTAGCTTGCCCCCGGTCGGCATCGCCTGGATCGCGTTCAAGATCAGGTTCGTTATAACTTGCGTTAGCTGCTGCGGGTCGGCGTTGATCTCCGGCAGCCGGCCGAGCTCCTTGCCGATCGTGATCTGGTGGTTGCGGCAGCGGTGCTCGAACAGTTTCAAGTCGTGCTCGATCAGCTCGTTTAGCTGCACCGGCGCGAAGATCAGCCGGGGCGGCCGGCCGAGCTGGATCATGCCGTCGACCAGCCCGTCGAGCCGGTCGATCTCTTTCGGCACTACCCGCTTAAAGTCTTCCAGGAATTCCGGGTCGTTGGCGTTCTTGTCGATCGCCTGCGTCATCCCTTTCAGCGCGGCCAGCGGGTTCTTGATCTCGTGCGCCATGCCGGCGGCGATGCGGCCGAGCGCCGACAGCTTATCCGCCTGCAGCAGCTGTTTTTGCGCCGCCAGGTTCGCTTCGTGCAGCCGGGCGTTCTCGATGGCGATCGCCAGCTGGTTGGACAGGGTCGTCAGGAGGTCGAGGTCCTCGTCGGTGAACATGTCTTGCGACAGTTTGTTGCCCAAATTAAACAGGCCGATCAGCTTTTCTTCGAAAAAGAGCGGGATCGAGAGCGCGGCGCCGAGCCGCCGCATTTCTTCCTGTGCCAGCGCCAGTTCCGGGGCGTTCTTCGTTATTGCCCGGTGGGCCAGTTCTTCCTGATCGAGCGCCACCCGTTCTTTTAAGAGCAGCTTCACCATGGCGGCGTTGCCGGCAAGTTCCTTCTCCTCGATCAGAATCGTCGCCCCGTCCAGCTTCATAATGTCCCTAACCTTCTCGCTGATCAGTTTCAATAGCTTATCCAGTTCGATCACCGACACCGCGTACTGGCTCAGGTGCTTCAGCATGTTCTGGTAGCTGTACTTGCTCTTGTAGAAGCGGTTATCGATGAATTCCTGGATCTTGTCTTTGAGGGGCTGGAAGGCAAGGGCGAAAATAAATATAAATACACCCCCGACCATCAATGGGTCATATCCTATTTTTGTTTGCATTAGCTGGCCTATTGAAAATACTAAAAACAAGTAAATACTAGTGAGTGCTGCGATCGAAATTGAATACACTAAGCCTTTCTGCACGATTACTCTTACATCCATGAGCCTATACCTTATCATCGCGTAAAATATAATTAACGGATAAATAAAAAAAGGCAAAAACCCTATTGGCATCATTGGGAAATACACAGGCAAGAACCCGGAGGCACCACAAGCAAACCCTAGCGCAGATGCCCAGAACAAATATAGCACCTGGTTTTTCTTAATACCTGAGCTCACCTTATAAGCCTTATACAACAAACATTCCCCGTATATAGCTGCCACAAATAAATGGGCGACATAAAAATGATAAACAGGCTTTGCTTTCCACCAATATATACCAATATCGCTCATAAACACTGCATCAGCAAAATAGCCAAGCAAATAAGCGCAAAATAATATTGTGCTTAACAAATAAGACAGCCGAACAATTATGCGATTTTTATCTTCTAAATACGAAAAAACAAAATCAAGAAATGTTGTTGGGACAAAAAAGCCCCCTATAAATAAAGGAAGCATGGCCCTTTCCGCCTGGCTCAAGCTTTTTGCGGACAGCATCAAATACTCGCCATAGCATAAAAACCCAACAAAAATCCCAAGCTTTGCCCAATTCCATTTAATTGAGCTTCTAGGCCCTACTAATAATGCATAAATTGAAACAACAGAGCTGGTTAATACTCCCAACAACAATGATAATCTTAGTACGTCAACAATCATAATTACTTATCCCTATTCTCTTCATTATATTTCTTTACTTATTCTATTATTCTTGGCATAATCATAACAATTATATGAGGATTGCACTGACTGGCGCAACTGGTCTCTTGGGCAGGAATCTTCTTTTTGAAATTATTAAACAGTACATTGGTAAGATGGACACCCTCGAGCTTCTTATTCTCGGCCGATCCGGAATTGACACCTCCTTAGACAATCGGTTAGAAAACATAATTGATAAAGAGGGGTCATATTACTTAGGCTATAATGGGCACCTTAGCGAAGATAATAAATTAAACATATTTCGCCGTTCTGTCCCAATATTCTTTGACTTAACCCATAACAACTTAGGCATTTCCGATGACAGCTTTAATATTCTAAAAAGAAAAGATATTGATCTTTTCTTCCATATTGCTGCGCTTACGGACTTCCGATCTGGCGATATTATTAAGCATAAACTTTATGATGTCAACGTTAATGGCACAAAAAGGGTCTTAGATTTAATTAGTACACTAAACGTGAAGCAATTCATTTATGTTGGTTCGGCATATTCATGCGGGAGCAAAACAGGCCTAGTCAGAGCAGATTATGCCAATGCAGACGAAACCTTTAGAAACCCTTATGAACAATCTAAACTGTTAGCAGAACTTCTTGTAAGATCTTTTTCCAAGAATTCTGGTATTCCAACAAAGATTTTCCGCCCCTCAACCATAGGCGGCAGATTGATTGAGCCTCCCATTGGATACATTAATAAATTTGATGTTTTTTATGCCTGGGCTGCTTTTTTCTTGCGTTATAAATATAAGATTATAAACAACTTGCCCCATCTTTTCTCTGAGCCATTGGAAATCCCTATAAGAATACATTTTAACCCGAGAGGAGGCCTTAACATTGTTCCGGTTGACTATGCCGCCAAAGCGCTCTACTTCGCTTGCCTTGATTCGGATTCCTCAGAGAGCTACCATTTAGCAAATAGGCATCAAACCCCTAATCAGTTTTATGGTGATGCCATTTTTAAAACACTTAATATGCATGGATATAAATACGTATTAGAAGAGCCTACGGACAAAAACAAGATCGAACAACTGTATTACAAAACCGTTGGAGAAATATTTACCCCCTATGGCTTGAGCGAGGAAATAACTTTTTCTCTAGACAACATTGAAAAGACCGATCTAGCACATGGCCTTTCATGCCCTCCCATAAATGAAGAGAATCTCAACAAGCTATTGGCTTTTGCTGCGCATAATTATTTTGGAGTCATCCATCAACCATGACATTATCTTTCAATATATACTCTATCCTTCCTTTGTTTTCTAGCATTTGTTTATTTTGTTTTGGCCTATTTGTTTTTAGCAGAGACAGCAAGTCTACTCTTCACAGAACGTTTTCACTCCTTTGCGGCAGCACTGGATTATGGGCCTTCGGCTATGCCTTGATGTATGCAAGCGATAATATCGCTAATGCTGTTTTTTGGGCGAGGCTTGGTTACTTAGGGGTGATTTTTATCCCCATCTCCCTCTATCATTTCACTATTACCTTTCTCCAAGACCAGAAGCGGAAGAAATACTTGCCCTACATATACCTGATTGGCTTAATATTTATCATTGCTTCTAGAACCGACTATTTTATTAACGGGATGCACAATTATTTCTGGGGATATTATCCGAGCGTTGGCATTTTTTATCCTTTTTGGGTGCTTTTTTACGGCAGCATGTTTTTATGGACCGTGTATATTCTTTATAGTGCATACACAAAACAAGGAGAAGAAAAACCTTTTGCTCAAAAACAACAAATAAGATACGTTCTATTTGCATTTTTTGTAGCTTCTTTTAGCTGCGTTGATTATCTACAAAACTTTAATTTAGAAGTCTACCCTTTCGGATATATTATTGCGTTTATTTGCATCCCAATTATTGCCTACGCAATTCTTCGTCACCGGCTCATGGATATCGAAGTTGTCATCAAGAAGACCGCCGCCTACTCCCTTCTCACCGCCATCATTACCGGGATATTCCTGTCGGTGATCGTGATCAGCGATTACGTGGTGCGGGCAACGATGGGGACCAGCTCGATCTGGGTCGGCATCCTGGCGGCGTTCGTGGTGGCACTGGTGTTCCAGCCGCTCCGCGACCTGGTCCAGAAAGGGATCGACAAGCTGTTTTTCCGCACCCGCTACGAATACCAGTCGATCATCAACAAGTACTCCCACGCCCTCGCCCGCCCCATGGCGGACCTCGACCGCTTTGCCCGGATCGCGCCGTACTTATTGTGGAAATCGATGAAGCTTTCCAACTCTTCGCTCATGGTCCTCGACCGGGTCACGAAAAAATACGTCCTTCGCGCCGGCGAAGGGACAGCCAAAGAGCTGATCGGCCAGACCCTCCCCGAAGACTCGGCGCTGATCCAGGAGCTGGCGCTCCGCTACAAGGAGATCGACCGCGAAGAGCTGAGCTACCGGCTGCGCGATGACAAAAAGCTGAGCGACCAGCAAAAGGCGTGGTACCAGCGGATCCTCGCCGAGCTCGACCAGATCAAGGCGGCGCTGGTCATCCCCAATATCTCGGAAAGCGAATATTTTAACAAGCCGACCCTGCTGGCGCTGCTTTGCCTCGGGCCCAAAATGTCGGAAGAGCAGTTCTCGCGCGAGGACGTCGAATTCCTGGAAACGCTCGGCCACCAGGCAACGATCAGCATCGAGTACGCCTTTATCCTGGAAGAGCTGAAGAAGAACCAGGAGCAGGTCATTAAAAGCGAAAAATTGGCGGCGCTCGGCACCACCACCGCCGGCATCGCCCACGAGCTGAAGAACCCGCTCACCTATTTATTGACGGTCGCCCAGACCATGGAGAGCGCCTGGGACAACAAGGCCTTTAAGGAAAGCGTCATCAAGATGCTCCCCTCGGAGGTCGAGCGGATGAAACTGATCATCGACGGGCTGTCGGATTTCTCCAAACAGCACGAGCTCCGCCTGGAGCCGACCGAGATGACCGCGGTCATCGACAAAACGCTCGCCGTCCTCGCTTACGAGACCCGCAAGAACAACGTCTTCGTCAAAAAGCACTATCCGGCCGAGAACGAGGAAAAGGCGATCGCCATTGCCGACAAGTACCGGATCGTCCAGGTCTTTATGAACATCATCGCCAACGCCGTCCAGGCCATGGGAAAGCAGGGAGGAGACTTGGCCATCACCGTCCGGCAGGACGAAAAAGAGGTCAAGATCTCGATCATGGACACCGGGCCGGGGATCCCGGCCGAACAGCTGAAAAAGGTCTTCGATCCTTTCTTTACCACCAAGGAGAGCGGCACGGGGTTGGGGTTGTCCATCACCAAGCGGATCGTCGACGAACACCACGGAACGCTCTATGTGGATTCCCACGTCGGCGAGGGGACGACTTTTACGATCTGCTTACCGCGGGCGTGAGGCGTTCATACTTGAATACTTTAGAACTGCCATGGGGAGGATGATTCCCAAACACCAGCGGAAAGGTGCTGTCGATCGTTGGCGCGCCATAAATGGCTGCTAATATAACAGGTAAAAACTGCCCCCGTATTTCTCCGAAAAGCATCGAGCTGTTAAACCGCATAAGAAATGAATAAGCGCTCATAAAATTATCAAGGTTTATATTCAAGCGACCGTGATCGATATCTAAAGGCAGGAACAAGGTTGAGATCAACTCCGGCAATAAGATGGATTCTAACGGCAAATAACCACACATCCTTACCCTGTCGCTCAGCTGGTAAAGCCTATTGACAAAGGCTTGACCGGTCAGATGCTCAAAGAGCGCTTGCGCAGAGGTCCTTGCTTGTTGGCCGTCGACACAATCAAACAGAGGGATATATTCATATGGATTTATCTCCGCATTAGGGAAAAAGTTTTTTATCTCAAGAAGCCTACGCTCAGCAAGCAGGACAGCTCTTAATGATTCATCTCTCCGTAATGATTCATGGACCTTTTCCCATTCCGCCGAAAAATACGGTTTCCAGCAACTTTTTGGATCTAACCCATACTTTAATATCAATTTGGCTTTCGACCTGTTATCCAATTCATTGGGCGTCGCCTCCCCAATGGGAGACGTAACATTGGCTTCGCTTGGCAAATAACTTTGATGAGCGTTCGTGATAAACCACCCAATTACCTCGGCGTGATATCTCCCTGCTTCTTGCTCATCGCCGGTATGCGGGCCGAAACTGTATCGGGGCTCGAGCAAACGGGGCACTTCCTCCTCTCTCATCCCTCGGTAATAATGATGATAACCGGCGGGCTTTTTACCATCCTTAAAGACGTCGGGCTTTAGCTTCTGCTGGATATAGCTTCTGATCATTGTCGGATATTCGGCGCAAAATATTTTTGCCATATATGCCTGCTTGTACTCTCCGGTATTTATCGTTACTTTTTATTGGATATTTCAGGCAAATATTGCGTTTTCGTGTTAAAATAGCGTCTATACCATGGCCGAGTATAAGCACACCCTTAACCTGCCCCAAACGGAGTTCCCGATCCGCGCGAACCTTGCTAAGGTCGAACACCACGGCTCGCTCTATGTCGATTCGCACGTGGGGGAAGGTACGACCTTTACGATCTGCCTGCCGCGGGCATGATGGCAAGGAGGCGAAACCGCCCGCGTAAAAAGATCTGGTTCATCTTAGGCTTGTCGGGCGCCGGAAAAACCCACTTCAGCAATTTTCTGGCGGCGCAACATGATTTCCTCCATTTGAATATCGACGAAAACGGCATCGATTCTTACGGTCTGGAGCAGGCCTGGGCCCTGTTTGAGCAAAAAGGGAGCATTGAGCCGCTGATCTCGGCAATAACCGCTCGATACCGATCAGCCAAAAAAGCCGGCGCGGTACTGTCCTTTACCAGCGTTCATTTTATCCCGATAGACAAGATCCGGGCGCTCAAGAAGGTCGCGATCGTGGCCTATCTGTTCGGCGGCCGGCAAAAATGCCGCGATAGTTTCCTGCGCCGCGAAGAGACCGAACAGCGGCTCCCTCCGGAGATAAATAAGGCCAAAAACTGGAATATCGCCAACCGGGAGCTGCTGGGCCGTTTAGCCCAGCCCATTTATCGCCGTTATATGGCAGGCGTTTTCCGTGCGAACGGCGACCGGAAAACGCCCGAAGCGCTCTACAATGAGATAAACGGCCGCGGCCTTGTCACTCTGGGGAGGATCACGGCACTGTTTAAGAAGTTATTGCGGTCAGTTTGAGGCGGAATTCCGGGCGGCTTCTAGCTGCGCTTTATAAAGCTCTCTTTGCGCCTGCACTTTCTCGTAATATTCCTGCAGGTTCTTTTCCCTGGCCGTCAGGCCGCTGTTGTCTTCCGCCGCCTCGCCACTGGCATAAGTAAAACCGCAGACCAGCAGGTAACAAATAACTATTAATACCAGCGTTTTCCGGCGATCCATTATATTGTTATTATCGTGTTATTGCGGGTAAAACTTGCGGAGCTAACGGACGTGAAGGGTTAGCCATGACGCAGTTTTCATGTTAAAATACCGTCAAAATGTCCGAAGAGAAAGCAAAATACAAACACACCCTGAACCTGCCGCAAACCGACTTCCCGATCAAGGCAAGCCTCGCCAAGGTCGAGGAGGAGTTTCTGGGTAAATGGGCGGGGTCGGACATCTACCATCAGCTCCTGGCCAAGAATAAGGGAAAAAGCAGCTACATCCTGCACGACGGCCCTCCCTACCCGAACGGCGACATCCACCTCGGCCACGCGCTGAACAAGACGCTCAAGGACATCATCGTCAAATATAAATCGATGTCCGGCTTTTTTGCCCCGTATATCCCCGGCTGGGATTGCCACGGTCTGCCGATCGAGACCCAGCTCTTGAAAGAGATCGGCGACAAGCGCAAGGAGATGCCGGTCATCGAGTTTCGCGAAAAGTGCAAAGAGTACGCCTTGAAATACGTCGACCTGCAGCGAAAAGAGTTCCAGAAGCTCGGCATCTTCGGCGAATGGGACAAGCCGTACCTGACGATCGATCACCCGTACGAGGCCAAGATCATCGAGCTGTTCGGCAACCTGGCGGAAAAAGGGTACGTCTATCGGGGGCTCAAGCCGATCCACTGGTGCCCGACCGACATGACGGCGCTAGCGGAAGCGGAGATCGAGTACGAGGATGACCGATCGCCGTCGATCTATGTCAAATTCGAAATACTAAATACTAAATCCGAAATAAATTCTAAGGTCCGAAATCCTAATTTACCAAAGGACAAGCCCTGGTCAGTCATTATTTGGACCACTACTCCCTGGACCTTGCCGGCGAACGTGGCGGTGGCCGCGCACCCCGGCTATGAATACGTGTTCTTGGATATCGGCAGCGAAGTCTACGTCGTCGCGGAAGGACTGCTCAATAACTTTGTCGATAAGCTGGGGTTAAAAGACCATAAGATCATTGATAAGGCCAAGGGGAATATGCTGGAAGGGATATTGTGCAAACATCCTTTTGTCGACCGCGAGGTCCCGATCGTTAACGACGAATATGTCACCCTGGAACAGGGGACCGGCTTTGTCCACATCGCCCCCGGCCACGGCGCGGAGGACTACCAGGTTGGCCTCAAGTATAAACTGCCGATCGTCATGCCGGTCGACGAACGCGGTTATTTCGACGGCACCGTCCCCGACTTCATCAAAGGGAAACATTACGACGAGGCGAACAAGCTGATCACCGAAAAGATGAAGGAGAACGGCACGCTCCTTAAACTCGAGTTCTTCAAGCACCCCTACCCCCACTGCTGGCGCTGCAAGAAGCCGGTCATCTTCCGGGCGACCGAACAATGGTTCATCGCGGTCGACCATCAGGCGATGCGCCAGGAAGCGCTCAAGGCGATCACGCAGACCAAATGGTTCCCCGCCTGGGGGGAGAACCGGATCCGCGGCATGGTGGAGACGAGGCCCGACTGGTGCGTCTCGCGCCAGCGCTCCTGGGGAGTGCCGATCCCGGCCTTCTATTGCGTCAAGTGTAAAAAACCGCAGCTGACCGGGCTCTTTAACAAAGCGATCGTCGAGCTCGTCAAAAAAGAGGGGACCAACGGCTGGTTTGCCAAAGAAGCCAAAGACATTCTGCCGGCCGGGACCAAATGCCCCGCTTGCGGCGGGACCGAGTTCACCAAGGAAACTGACATCCTCGACGTCTGGTTCGAGTCCGGCTCGTCGCATGCCGCCGTCCTGGAGACGCGGTCCGAGTTAAGCTGGCCGGCTGACCTCTATCTTGAAGGATCCGACCAGCACCGGGGTTGGTTCCAGTCCTCGCTCCTCCTTGCCATCGGTTATAAAGGACGGGCGCCGTTCAATGCAGTGCTGACGCACGGCTTCACCATCGACGACAAGGGGAAAAAGATGAGCAAGTCGCTCGGCAACGTCATCGACCCCAACGACGTCGCCAAACGGTACGGCGCCGATGTCCTCCGCCTCTGGGTCGCGTCGACCGATTTCCGCAACGACATGGCGGCCTCGGAAAAGATCTTAAAACAGGTCCAGGAAGCGTATTCGAAAATACGCAACACCTGCCGTTTCCTGCTAAGCAATCTTAACGACTTCAACGGCGGTAAACCCGAACAGTTGCTGGAAATAGACCAATGGATACTGCTCAAGCTTAACCGGCTGACCGAAAAGATCGTTAAAGCTTACGACGAGTTCGAGTTCCACCAGGTCTATCACGGGCTCTACGATTTCTGCGTCAACGACCTGTCGGCTTTCTATCTCGATATGTCGAAAGACCGTTTATATTGCGGCGGGAAAAATTCGCCCGAGCGCCGGTCCGCGCAGTTCGCTATGCATGAGATACTGACTACGTTGGTCAGATTAATGGCGCCGATCCTGTCCTTTACGGCCGAAGACATCCTGCGCTACACGAAAATTGACGGTTCGGTCTTTCTCCAAGGAATGCCGCAGGCCGACAAGGTTTACCTGGATGAAAAGTTGGGGGAGAAATGGGACGCGCTGCTCGACATCAGGGCGAAAGCTTACCAGAAGATCGAAGAATTGCGGGCGGCGAAGGCGATCGGTTCGTCGTCGGCCGCGCAGGTCACGCTCGCGGCCCGGGGGAAAGAGCTGGAATTGCTCCGGTCGGTGGAAAACTTATTGCCGATGATCATGATCGTCTCTAAAGTGGTATTGACCGAAGGGGAAAGCGACATAAAAGTTTCTCCCGCTCCCGGCGAGAAATGCCAGCGCTGCTGGCTCTACAGCGAAAGCGTCGGTCAGGACCAGGCGCATCCAACTCTTTGTCAGCGCTGCGCGTCGGTCGTCAAAGCGCTTGGTTGATCTTCTCCGCCGCGAGCAGCGCCCGTTCATACTGCAACCGCATCGAGTCCCGCACCCGTCCCAAAGAGGGATTGGTGAAGACTAACGCCATTGTCTCCAGTATCTCCCGGGCAAACGCCTGTTTCAGGTCGGGCGAGAGCTGGTTCGGGGCCGCCAGGTTCTCCAGGCCGTACGCCAGGGCGAACAGGAGCTTGACGGCAAGCACTTCGTCCGCCTGCCCGCTGGCCAGATAACCTTTGCCCACCAGGGTGAACAGCTTAAGCCAGCGCCGGGCCTGGCCGTTGACGAATATCTCGTAAAGACCGTCATAACTTTTCTCGGACAAATGCTCGAATACTTCCCCGATCTCCTGCTTGCCGGCCTTGAACGCGGCGATCAACCGCGAGACCCGGGCGTCGCGCCGCTCGCCGGCCGCCACCGGCCCATGTTCGGTCCGGTAAAGCTCTCCCGCTTGGGTTTCCAGCTGGTTTTCCTTGTTCAAACGGCAGTCACCGATGTATTCCCGGCGGCCGTCCGCCCGTTCGATAAATAATTCCACCCGGCGGCCGACCGCCCGAAAGACCAAATTGCCCGCAAGAAGTTCGTGGAAATAAATATCGCCCGGTTCAAGGTCGAACAGGTAGCGGATCTCCCGGTGCATGATCGCGCCGGCCGCGTTTAACCCGGCCCGTTTTTCCAGGCGCCCCAGTTCGGGGATCAAGCGCTCGATGTTGACGCCCGGCAGGCGCTGGTCCATCCGCTTGACCGGTTTGCCGTCGATCTTGAACATCCGCCCGGTCGAGGTTAATAGATTGCCGGTCGGGGAGAACTCGATCCGGCCGATCTCGCTGAAGCGCCGGTCCACCAGGGTACCGACCGCGATCTTGCTCCGGTAAGTGCGGCAGATCAGTTTGCCGGTCCGTGCCGCTTCCCGGTACGCGTTACCCGCCCGCATCGGGAAATAAAAATTGATGTTAAAGATCCGGGCCTGGACCCCTTTGGGGAACGTAGCGGTATCGAGCGTAACGTCGCGGGCGCTCAGCTCCTCGATCAGCCGGTCGACCCGAAAGTAATTGCCGTTCCGGGCCGGCTGGTCGAGCGGCAAGTCCTTGGTCGGGAGCGCGCCGATCAGCTCTTCCCCGTTCCGGGTTTTCTTGATCACTTCGATCCGGTCCGCGAAACCGACGCGCAGGAACAACCGCCCCTCAAAGATGTCGCGGAAATAGACGTTCTTCGGGTCGGCGCTAAAGACAAAAACGATCCCCCGGTGCTCGACCCGGACATCGTTGCCGTACAGCCTGACCGGCAGGTCGTGCAGGGCGAATTTTTCGATGTATTCATCGACCCGGACCCTCTCTTGCCGCTTGATCCGCTCGTCGGTCAGCTCGATCGTCCCGATGTATTCTTCCTGCCCGGCCGGGGTCCGTTCATAAAATTCGATCTTCTGGCTGTTGGCGAGCGCGATGATCCGCTGCTCGCGGACCGCTGCCCCGAAATGGGCATGCTGGCCGGTCGGGAAGACGAACGCTTGCCTATCGTGCACGATCTCCGCCCGCCGGTTCGCTTCTTCATAGTGATTGGCCCGGCGGACCTTGCCGAACTCGGGAAAGAGGGACTCCGCGGTTACGTGGCGGTAAGGTTTGCTCTCCCGGCACTTGATCAAGCCGTGCTTATCGGCCGCCGGTACGCCCTGGACCAGGAACGTCCCTTCCGGACCGAGCAGCGCCCGGCCGAGCACCTTGATCGCTCCTTCGCCGTTTTGCTGGCGGAGTTCCACCCGATCGGCATAAGCGACGAATTGCAGTTTTCCGGCCGCGAGCAGCGGGGCATAGACCCGCTCCTGGTTGGCGCTGAAATAAAGCCAGAGGCCGCGATATGTCAGACGAACGCCTTTGCCCGCGGTCGCGGCCAGCGTCCGCTCCATGATCGGCCTGGCCGCCGGCGGCTGGGAACTCTCCCTGACTCTCGGGATATAAATGGCCATGGTACTGTTTTTTCGTCCCGATGGGGAAAAAATTTCACCTTATGGTATAATGTAAGCATGCCGAGCCACGACATTAAAGACCCAGCTCTCGCCCCCAAAGGCAAACTCCGGATCGAATGGGCCGAGCGCGACATGCCGGTCCTCGCCCGGGTCAGGGAAAAATTCGCCAAAAGCCAGGTGCTGAAGGGGAAAAAGCTGAGCGCCTGCCTTCACGTTACCGCCGAAACCGCCAACCTGGTCCGGACGCTCAAGGCCGGCGGCGCCGATATAGTCCTCTGCGCGTCCAACCCGTTATCGACCCAGGATGACGTCGCCGCTTCGTTGGTGGCCGACTACGGCATCCCGGTCTACGCTATCAAGGGGGAGAACACTGACACTTATCATAAACACCTGGTCGCCGCGATCGAACATTCTCCGGTCATCACCATGGACGACGGCTGCGACCTGGTCTCGGCCATTTCCGCCAAATATCCGGCGGTGGCCAAGCAGATCATCGGGAGCATGGAAGAGACGACGACCGGCGTTATCCGGCTCCGGGCAATGGAGCGGGACGGCGCCCTCAAGTTCCCGGTTATCGCCGTCAACGACGCGACGACCAAGAACCTGTTCGATAACCGCTACGGCACCGGGCAATCGACCGTCGACGGCATTATCCGGGCGACCGATTTCCTGATCGCCGGCAAGACCATCGTCGCCGCCGGCTACGGCTGGTGCGGCAAAGGTTTCGCCCTCCGCTGCAAGGGGATGGGCGCGAACGTCATCATTACCGAGGTCGACCCGGTCAAAGCGCTCGAAGCGGCCATGGACGGCCACCGGGTCATGTCGATGGCGGAAGCGGCGCCGCTCGGCGACCTTTTCTGCACGCTGACCGGCAACGTCAACGTGATCCGGCCGGAACATTTCGCGGCCATGAAGGACGGGGCGATCGTCTGCAACTCCGGCCACTTCGACGTCGAGCTCGACCTGAAAGGGTTAAAGAAGCTGGCGAAAAAAGAGGTCAAGAACGTCCGCAACTTCGTCGACCAGTATGTCCTGCCCAGCGGCCGGAGCATCTACCTCCTGGCGGAAGGCCGGCTGGTCAATCTCGGCGCCGCCGAAGGGCACCCCGCCTCGGTCATGGACATGAGCTTCTCGACGCAGGCGCTGGCGACCGAATACGTCATCAACCAGGCCGGCAAGCTCGGCCCCAAAGTCTACGCCGTCCCGGCGGAGATCGAAGCGTGGGTCGCGGCGGCCAAATTGCAGTCGATGGGGATGGCGATCGATCAATTAACGCCGGAACAGGTCAAATATCTCGCTTCCTGGCAGGAGGGGACATAAATGGACGAAGAGAACAGACTTCTTGAAGCGCTCGAACAGGTCCGCCGGGACAAACATCAGCCTTGGCGGTATATCATGTTTACCTTCTTGAACGGGATCGCCCAGGGGCTCGGTATGGCGCTCGGCATGACGCTGCTCCTTGGCATCCTGCTCTATATGCTGACCGTGATCCTGTCGCACATGATCAATTTCCCGGTTGTCGGCGCTTACGTTAGCGAGCTGATGAAGATCATGGAAACGTCCGTCAGACATGGGGGCAGGGTCAGATAAGTGGCGATTTTCTATCTTAACGCCCTGCTGGTCCTCGCCGTCGACCAATTTCTCAAGCACCTGGTCCACCGGTTCATGTATTTCGGCCAGTCGATCCCGCTCATCGATGACGTGGTCAGGCTGACCTACGTCCGCAACACCGGAGCGGCTTTCTCCCTGTTCGTCGGCTTTTCCCCTTATCTGGCGGTGGTCGGCGTACTGGTGGCCATCTTCGTCGTCTATTACCATTATCGGATCCCGGCCAATAACTATCTGATGCAACTGGGCCTGTCTTGTCTTTTGGGCGGCAGCATCGGCAACCTGACCGACCGGGTGGTCCGCACCTACGTCATCGATTATCTCGACATCACCATCTGGCCGGTCTTCAACTTCGCCGACATCATGATCAACCTCGGCGTCTTCCTGATCCTGCTCAACTTCCTGAAGTCGCCGGACGAGGAACAGGGCTGATGCATCCGGTCATCTGGCAGGCCGGCGGGTTCACGCTCCACGCGTACGGCCTGATGGTGGCGCTCGGCCTGGGGATCGGCGTCGCGCTGATCGCTTATTTCGCCTGGCGTTACGAAAAGATCGCCCCCGAAACGATCCTCGACCTGGCGCTCTACTGCATCCTCGGCGGCATCGCCGGCGCCCGCCTCCTGTACGTCGCCGGCCAGTGGGAATATTTTGCCGAACACCCGCTGGAGATCGTCATGCTGCAGAACGGCGGGCTGGTTTTCCTCGGCAGTTTCCTGGTCGGGATCCCGCTCCTCGCCTTCCTGGTCAAAAAAAGAAAACTCTCCCTGCTCAAGGTCCTCGACGCGACCGCTCCGGGGATCTCCCTCGGCTACGCGATCGGCCGGCTCGGCTGTTTCCTGAACGGCTGCTGTTTCGGCCTGCCGACCGATCTCCCCTGGGGGCTCGTCTTCCCCGCCGGTTCGCTGGCCGCCCAGTATTGCCCCGGCGTCCGGGTCCACCCGACCCAGCTCTATTCCTCGCTGCTCATGCTGCTGGTCTTTGCCGTCACCGCCCTGCTCTACCGGCGCAAACGGTTCGACGGCGAGATCGCTTCCTGGTGGTTCATCCTTTACGCTTTGTACCGCTTTACGGTCGAGGCCTTCCGTTTCAGCCCGTTCCATTGGTTGTCCCTGACGCCGGTCCAATGGCTGGTGCTGCCGCTTTTCCTCTTCGGCATCTGGGGGTTGTTTTATTTTCGCCGCCGCGCCGCCTAAAGCCTTTGCGCTGACCGTCACGGCCGAACAGCAAGGGACGCGGCTCGATCATTTCCTGGCGACCGTCGCCGCGCTCGACCTCTCCCGCTCGCACGCGAAAAAGTTGATCGAGGACGGGCTGGTCACCGTCAATAATGCCCCGGCGGAGCCGAGCTACAAGCTGAAACTGGCCGACCGGGTCAGCGGCGCCGTTCCGCCCGCGCTCGAGCCGACGGTCAAGCCGGAGAACATCCCGCTCGACGTCGTTTTCGAGGACGCGGATATCATCGTCGTTAATAAACCGCAGGGGATGGTTACCCACCCCGCTCCGGGGCATTATCACGGGACCCTGGTCAATGCGCTGCTGGCGCATACCCCGCATCTTGCCGCTTACGGCGCCCCGCTCCGGCCCGGCATCGTCCACCGGCTTGATAAAGACACCTCCGGCCTGCTGGTCGTCGCCAAGAGCGATCGCGCTTATCTCGACCTGATCAAGCAATTCAAGGAGCGGACGGTGGCAAAGACCTACGCGGCGCTGGTCCACGGGATCATGAAGAACGACGCGGGGACGATCGCGGAGAACATCGGCCGCCACCCGGTCCACCGGAAAAAGATGGCGGTCATCAAGGGGGAAAGCCGGTCGCGCTCGGCGGTCTCCGAGTACCGCGTTCTGGAACGGCACGCCGATACGACCCTGGTCGAGGTCAGGATCAAGACCGGGCGGACGCACCAGATCAGGGTCCACCTCAGCTACATCGGCCATCCGCTGGTCGGCGATCCGACCTACGGGAAAAGAGAAAATGGGCTAGGGATAAAAGGCCAGATGCTGCACGCGCGAAAATTAAGTTTCCACCATCCGGTCAGCGGAGAAAAATTGACGTTCGAAAGCAGTTTACCGGCAGCGTTTACACAATGGCGTAGGTCGTAACGAGGCCGACGGTCAGCGGTATCCCGACCAGGACCAGGACTTCCCGCAGGGCGATCCCCATGTTAAAGAGGCCGAAAGCGAAATAACCGCCGAGCGCCGCGATCACCATGACCGCCAGCGCGTTCAGCGCCAGCTGGCGCAGGTCCTTCTTCGGCTTTGCCGCCGCCGCCGGCGCGTGCTCGATCGGCTGCGCCTTCGGCTGTTCCGCCGGCTGGATGATCCTGACGACTACGTCGCGGCTATTCATACCATAGGTATATCGTGCCCCGGGCGGGGAAATTTCAGCGGTTTTAGCGGCTCAGGAAGCCGATCAGCTTGTAAACCAGGCGGGCAATGGTAAAGTCGGAAGCGCTATCGCCCCGGCGGGGAGCCAATTCCACGACGTCAAAACCGACCACGTTCCGATCGGCGCAGAGCCCTTTTAACAGGACCAACATTTCCGCCCAGCTGAAACCGCCCGGCTCCGGCGTCCCGGTCGCGGGGACGACGGACGGGTCAAAAACGTCGACGTCGATCGTCAGGTAGACGTTCCGGCTCAGTTCGGCCGTCACCTTGGCCAACTCATCCCGCTGGCGGGCAAAGACGATCCGGTCGAGCTGCCGGTTCTTTTGCGCCCACTCGTGCTCTGCCCGGGAGATGCTCCTGACCCCGGCCTGGACGAGGGGGCACAGTTCCCAGATCCGCCGGGCGGCGCAGGCGTGGCTGTTCTTCTTCCCCTGATAGGTATCGCGCAGGTCGGCATGCGCGTCGAGTTGGAGCACCGAGAGGTCGGGATACTTGGCCTTGCAGGCCTTGACGGCGTAGGGAGAAAGCGAATGTTCCCCGCCGAGGATGACCGGGATCTTATCATCGCGCAGACAACTCGCGACTCGCGACTCGAGACTCGCGACCGGGGACGGCTTGTCGGTATAGACCCCGGCTTTAACGCACGGTTCGGAGCCGAGCTCTTCGTCAAACCATTCGATCTCGCGGGAAGCCTGCAAGATCGCCGCCGGGCCGTGCTTGGTCCCCTTGCCGTAACTGGTGGTCGCTTCGTGCGGGCAAGGGATGACGACGAACTGCGCTTTGGCCCGGTCGGCCGGTTTTTGCGTGAGGCCCAGAAAATTGCTCATCGTTCGTAGCGCACCTTAAGCTGGTCGCGCGACCAGTCGTAGCGCGGTTTCGGCCGTTTTTTGGCCAGCGGTTCGACCTCGCACAACCCCTGCGCCAGAAGCGGCAGGGCGATCGTCAGGTCGCAAAAACACTGGGTCATCTTGGCGTGGCCGGCGATCTTTCCCCAGCTCTGCGCTTCCTGGAAAGTGCAGCCGGAAAGCCCGCCGAAGTGCGGATTGTCGGTCGTGATCTGGACGGCGTATTCGTGGCCGGGGAGCTGGTTCCCCAAGATCATGTTGAGCAGTTCGGTCTGCTGGATAAAGTTCTTCGGCACCCCGCCCCCCAGGTAGATAACGCCGGACTTCCCCGAGTTTTCCGCGATCTGCACCGTTTCGTCGGTATCTTTCATCTGGTCGATGTAGCGGAAAACTTTTTTCCCGTCCCGGCGGTAGGCCTTGCCGTCCTTACTGTCCTGGATCCCGTGCCGGGCCATGACAAAAGAATAACCGATCGAACTGTCGCACAGCGCCGGGGCAAAGACCGGGATCCCCGCCTTGGCCGCCTGCAGGACAAAAGAATCCTTATTGACCGCTTCAGCGGCCAGGTATAAGCCGAGATGCTTCAGGAATTCCCGCGAGGAATACTGGTAATCGGGGTCGAGCGTTTCCAGAAAGACCTGGATGCGCCGGTCGACCTTGCGCTGCAGCTCTTCCTGGACCAAAACGTCGTAGAAGCGGTCGATCCCCTCTTTGAGCAGCGCCTGGTCGTCAACCAGGGCCGAGCCCCGGTAGTGGACGACGCCGAGCGCTTCGGCCAGGTCGTGGAAAACCTGCGCGCCGGTCGAGACAATGACGTCGACGAACCGCTTTTCCACCAGGTAGCTGATGACCCGCCGCATGCCGGCCGGGATGATCGCGCCGGAGATCCCGAGCCAGATGGTGATCTTCTTCTGCCGCAGCATCTCCTGCCAGATGGCGTACGCTTCGCCGAGCGCTTTCCCCTGGAAGCCAGTCGCCAGCATGCCGTCCAGGATGTCGGCGGCGTTTTGCCCTTTGCTGACCCGGAACGGGATCGTCGGATTTTTCAGGTATTTGGAAGCCATAGCTCAGTGGTAAACGCGGGGGCGGACTCGCTCTTCGACTGCAACGGCGACTTCCGGGCTGCGATTGATCATGGTCAGTTCGTGGTCGCGGGCGGCGAAGGCGCCCAGTAAAAGCTCCCTGGCCAGCTCCGCGTTAAAGTCGCGGCAGGAAAAAAGATCGATGACCGCCCGCCCCCGTTCCGGGAAGGTATGAACGGAGATGTGCGCGTCCTCGACCAGTACGACCCCCGTGACCCCCGCGTCTTCCGCGACCCGCCCGGTATATTTGAAGACCGATGGGGTGGCAATGGGGGTCATCCCCAGTCTGGCGGGCAATTCTTCGAGGACGTTAAAAATTAGCGCTACGTCGGCCATTTTTTCGGCCGGGCAGCCGGACAGATCGAGGGTTAAGTGCGGATTGCCGTGCGTTTCCACAACTGATAATTTAGGCGCTTTTCCCCGGTTTGTCAAGAGAGGGCGGCAACCCTTGTCCGCCTGCCGGTTTTATGGTATTATTTCTAAGTTATGGCTGAAGAACTCTCCGCGACATCTTTTGACAAAAGCCAGGGCGACGCCGGTTTATCCGAAGTCGAAGAACTGATCCGCCAAACCCTGGCCGAGACCAAACGGTTCGAAAAACCGGCCGAGACGCCGGCCTCCCCGGCCGCCGACAAGAAAGACGAATTCCGGGCGACCGCCTTTGCCGCGGCGCCGAAACCGGCACCAGCCCCAACGCCCGTTCCCGCCGCGCCGGTCTTAGCGAGCGAAAAACCGGCCCCGCGCCCGGCCGCCGCCAAACCGGCGGCGGAACCGTCCGCTTACGAAGCGACCATGAAAGAATACCAGGTCGGCGATATCGTTAAGGGGAAGGTCCTCAAGGTGGATCCCTCCGGCGTCCTGGTCGATATCAAGTACAAGGCCGACGGCCTGATCCCGATGGAGGAATTGTCCGACCGCTCCGGCCGCTCGGCGGAAGAGACGGTCAAGGTCGGCGACGTCATCGACGTCCTGATCGAAAACCTGGAAAATAAGGAAGGCTACGCCATCCTCTCCAAGAAAAAGGCCGATTTTGAAAAGAACTGGAAGATCGCCAACAACGCTTACCACAGCCGGTCTCTCCTGGAGGGGAAAGTGCTCCAGGCCTTGAAGGGCGGACTGGTCGTCGATTGCCAGGGGATGCGCGGTTTTGTCCCCGCTTCCCAGGTCGCCAAGCGGCCGGAAGAGACCCTCGAGTCTTTCGTCGGCCAAACCCTGCCGCTCCGGGTCATTGAAGTCAACCAGCGCCAGGGGAAGATCGTCCTCTCGCACCGCCAGGCGGCCGGCGATAAAGAAAAACTCGACTCGCTCAAGATCCTCGATGAGCTGGAAGTCGGCCAGGTCCGCAAAGGGAAGGTCTCCCACCTCAAGAGCTTCGGCGCTTTCGTCGACCTGGGCGGGATCGAAGGGCTGATCCACCTGACCGAGCTCTCCTGGAAACGGGTCAAGCACCCGTCGGAAGTGGTCAAGGCGGGCGAAGAGATCGACGTTTTTGTCCTCGGCGTCGACCGGATCAACAAGAAGGTCTCCCTCGGCCTCAAGGAACTCCAGCCCGACCCGTGGGCCAACGCCTCCGACCTGTACAAACCGGGCCAGACCGTCAAGGCCAAGGTCCTCCGCTTCGCCAAGTTCGGCGCTTTTGCCGAGCTGGAGCGGGGACTGGAAGGGCTGATCCATATCTCCGAGCTCGCCAAGGCCCCGGTCCAGAACCCGGGCGACGCGGTCAAGATCGGCGAGACCTATGATGTCAAGATCCTGCGCGTCATCCCCGAAGAGCAGAAGATCGGCCTCTCGATCAAGGAAGTGATCAGGGAACGGGAGCGCAAAGCGGCCAAAGCCGCCCCGCCGCCGCCCGCCGCCAGCACCGCGACGACCGAAGAGAAAAAAGTCACCATCGCCGACATGATCGCCGAAAAGGAACGGGCCAAGGCCGAAAAAGAGGCGGAAGCGGCCGAGGTGATCGACGAAGGATCCGAAGACCAGACCGCCAGCGACCAATCCGGGACATGAGCTTCGTCCAACTTCTTGACCAGGCTTCCGCCGCCAACCACAGCGCCCTCTGCGTCGGCCTCGACGTCGATTTAAGCCAGCTTCCCGCCCGGTTCCTCAGCACCGACGACCCGATCCTGAACTTCAACATCGCCGTGATCGAGGCGACCGCCAACCTGGTCTGCGCTTACAAGCCGAACGCCGCGTTCTACGAGATGTACGGCCTCTACGGCCTTAGCTCCCTGATCCGGACGATCGACTACATCCATGCCCATACCAAGGTCCCGGTCATTCTTGACGCCAAGCGCGGCGACGTCGGCCACTCTTCGGCCGCCTACGCCAAGGCGGCGTTCGAGTCGCTCAAGGCCGACGCCGTCACCGTCAATCCGTACATGGGGCACGACTCGGTCAAGCCGTTCCTCGATTACCGCGATAAAGGAACTTTTGTCCTCTGCCTGACGAGCAACGCCGGCAGCCAGGACTTTGAGGCGGCCGGCGGCCAAGAGCCGCTCTACCTCTCCGTGGCCAAGCACGTCAAGGAATGGAACCACTACGGCAACTGCGGCCTGGTGGTCGGCGCCACCAAGCCGGACGAGCTGCAAGGGATCGCGGCGATCGCCGGTGAGATGCCGATCCTGATCCCGGGGGTCGGCGCCCAGGGGGGCAGCCTCGAAGCGGCCGTCAAACACGGCGGCCAACGGCCGATCATCAACGCTTCGCGCAGCATCATTTACGCGGCGGAACCGAAAGTGGAAGCCAAAAAACTGCGCGACGAGATCAACAAATGCCGGAAATAGCGGTTATTGAGAATAAGAACGCCGACCGCGATTACGCGGTCAATATCGAGTTCCCGGAGTTCACCTGCGTCTGCCCCAAGACCGGCCTCCCCGACTTCGCCACCATCAAGATCGAATATATTCCCGACAAACTGATCGTGGAGCTCAAGTCGCTGAAGCTTTACTTTGTCTCCTACCGGAATGTCGGCACTTTCCACGAAGAGGTCGTCAACAAGATCCTGGACGACCTGGTCGCCGCGTGCAAGCCGCGGAAGATAAAGGTGGTCGGGGAATTCAACGTCCGGGGCGGGATCAAGACGACGGTTAGCGCTAGTAAGTAGAGTCCGCCTGCTGCAGGATCTGCAATTCCACGGGGTCATCCAGGGCAAATGGCTCAACGCGCGGGTCGTGTTTCTTAATGATCATCAAATACTCCCCGGAAACGCCGATCTTGGCCAGCATATCCGCCCCGACCAGGCCGTGGTGCTTATGGACAAAGAACTTCCGGAACAGCCGGCGCCGGGCACCCAGGTCTGCCAGGCGGTCGTAGAGATAGGGGAAAAAGAACCGGAGCAGCACCAGGCCCGCCTTGGCCAGGATCGAGTTGTGCTCCGCCACCTTGCCGATATCGTGGAGCAGGCCGAGGATCGCCAGTTTGCGCGGATCGAGCTCCGGGTTGTAAAGGGCTAGCTCCAGCATCTTTTTGGCGACTATCACCGCGTGCTTTTTCTCGTAGGTCGGCAGCTGGTTGAACAGCCCCACTTCTTCGCTGCTCAGGTAGCTCCGGACAAAAGCGTCGTCTTCTTTCAGGTAGACCGCCGAGAGATTGGCGTAAAACTGCCTGACGCGATAAATCAGCCTGTTAATAAACATAAGCCGGGGGGATTATAGCATATCAATAGTGAAATTTCGGCCGGAGACGGTCGAAATCATCTTGTATGAGAGTTGCCGCCAGCAGAAGCAAGCCCTTGCATATTTGGATGGTCACGCCCGAGATGTCCGGCATTAAAAAAACCGGCGGCCTGGCCGACGCCGTTTCCGGCTTGAGCGAAGGATTGGCCCGGCTCGGCCACACGGTCACCGCCATCATGCCCAAGCACCTCGGCACGCTGGAGCTTTTTCTCCGCGCCAAATTCAATCTCAATTATTTTGACGATATGACCGTGCCGGTCGGCGACCTGCGCACCCCGACCTCGATCATCAGGGGGTCGATCCGCGACGAGGCGAGCGGTTTCAACATGAACGCGTTCTTCCTGGATACCGCCGATTCGACCGCCTTCGGCAGCCGGACCCGGCTGTACGGCTACCAGGACGACGCCCACCGTTTCTTTTTTTACAACCGGGCAACGCACGAGCTCTTTTGCAAGTTCCTGGCCGAAAAGAAACGGGGCAAATTCATCCCCGACATCGTCCACTGCCACGACTGGCAGACGGGGATAACCCCGTTCCTCTTCAATTACTTCGGGCCGTCGGCTGCGACCGTCCGCACCATTTACAATATCCATAACCTCGGCTACAGCTGCGGCGAGCGGAACCTCGATCCCTGGAACTTTGCCCACAAGATCGGCGTTTCGACCAATAGCGATCCCCGGCTGTTCGGCCCGGATGGGCTGGAGTTCTACGGCCGCGTCGAGCCGCACAAGGCCGCCCTGCTCTTTGCCGACCGGGTCGTCGCGGTCAGCCCGGCTTACGCCGAGGAGCTGCGCAGCGGGAAGACCGATCCGCCTGCCGACCTCTATGCCGGTATCCTGAAAACGCGCGGCAGCGACATGACCGGGATCCTCAACGGCTTGCCCGACAATTTCGGGCCGACGCTGTTCTTTAACCAGGGAGTTATCCCGGCCAATTTTGGCCCGGCCGACCTGAGCGGCCGCACGGTTAACCGCGCAGCTTTGCAGGACCGGTTGGGATTGCCCCGCGATCCGGAAGCGATGGTGGTGGTCTGGTCGTCGCGCCTGGCCGACCAGAAAGGGATCGATATCACCATCCAGGCGCTGCCGGAGATGCTGGAAAAGATCCCGCGCTCGCAATTCATCTTCGTCGGCGACGGCGAACAGCGCTACGTCGATGCGTTAAACGACCTCGCCAAGCGCTACCCCGGCCGGGTTAAGATCGAAAAATTCAACGAGCAGCTGGAGATCCTGGCGCTGGCGGGCGGGGATGTGCTCTTGATGCCGTCGCGCTATGAACCGTGCGGGTTGAACCAGATGAAAGCGCAGAAGCTCGGGACCGTGCCGTTCGGGCGGGAAACCGGCGGGCTGATCAACACCATTGCTTACGCCAAGACCGGCTATTCCTTCTGGGAACTGTCACCGGAGGCGATGACCGAAAAACTGGTCGAAGTCTGGACCGCTTTCCAGAACAAGCCGTTCTGGCAGGAAATGGTCGCCCGGATCACGCAGCTGGATTATTCCTGGGACAGCCGGGCGCAGGATTATGTCGACCTCTTCCGCGACGCCCTCAGCGCCCCGCGCCGTCGATGGCCTTTCTGAGCGACGCGACGAATTTGACCGCTGCCGGGCGCTTCCCTTTGGCGATCAGGTCGACGATCGCCGAACCGACGATCACGCCATCAGCAACCTTGGCCGCTTCCTTGGCCTGAGCCGGCGTGGAGATCCCGAAGCCGACCGCGACCGGCAGCTTGGTGAACCGCTTAACTTTGGCGACCAGCGCTCCCAGGTCGGCGGCTAATGCCTGCCGCTTCCCCGTTATCCCCGCGACCGAGACAAGATAGACAAAACCGGACGATTTCTCCGCCGCCAGCTTGATCCTTTTCTCCGTCGACGTCGGCGCAATTAAATATATCTCATCGACCCGCGACCCGTGACCCGCAACGCGCGACTCTTCGGGCGGCAGGTCCGGGACGATCGCGCCGTTGACTCCGAACCGCGCGCAATCATCGTAGAATTTTTGTTCGCCGTACTGGGCGATCAGGTTATAAGCCAGCATAAAGCAGAGGGGAATACTCGAGCGCTTTCTGACCCGGCCGACCAGTTTAAAAACTTCCGCCAGGCTGACGTTCTTTTTCAGCGCCCGCTGGTGCGAAGCCTGGATGACCGGGCCGTCGGCGAGCGGATCGGAAAAAGGGATCCCCAGCTCGATAATGTCGGCGCCGGCTTTGACCAGGTCAAAAACCAGTTTCTCGGTCACCGCCAGCGACGGATCGCCGGCGGTAATGTAAGTTATTAAGGCTTTACGCCCGGCGAAGGCTTCTGATACTCTCGACATCCTTATCTCCCCTGCCCGACAGGCAGACGATCACGGTCTGCGACCGGTCCATTTGCGGCGCCAGTTTCCTGAGGTAGGCGATCGCGTGCGACGATTCCAGCGCCGGGATTATCCCTTCGGTCCGGGACAGCAGCCGGAACCCGTCCAGCGCCTCTTTATCGTTAGCCGTCACGTATTCGACGCGTCCGGCGTCTTTCAGATAACTGTGCTCCGGGCCCGAGCCGGAATAATCGAGGCCGGCCGAGATCGAATGAGTATTCATGATCTGCCCGGTTTTCGACTGCAGAACATATTCCCGGGCGCCGTGCAGCACGCCGATCGTCCCTTTGCAGAGCGAGGCCGCCCCCGCCGCTTCCACGCCGATGATCCGGACCCCGCTGTCCGCCAGGAACGGGTGGAACAAGCCGATCGAGTTCGAACCGCCGCCGACGCAGGCAACAAGGCAATCCGGCTCTTTTTTCTCCGCCGCCAGATGCTGCACCTTAGCTTCCCGGCCGATGACCGACTGGAAGTCGCGGACCATCAGCGGATATGGGTGCGGGCCGACGCAGGAGCCGAGGCAGTAAAAAGTGTCGGTGGGGTGCGCCATCCAGTCGCGGAAGGTTTCGTTGACCGCGTCTTTTAAGGTTTTGCTCCCGGCCGTGACCGGGATGACTTTTGCGCCGAGCAGTTCCATCCGGAAAACGTTGAGCGCCTGGCGCTTGACGTCTGCCGAGCCCATGTAGACGGCGCATTCCATCCCGAGCAGCGCCGCGCCGGTCGCCGTGGCGACCCCGTGCTGCCCCGCGCCGGTCTCGGCGATGATCCGCCGTTTCCCCATCCGCCGGGCTAGAAGCAGCTGTCCCAGGACGTTATTAATCTTGTGGGCGCCGGTGTGGCAAAGGTCTTCGCGTTTTAAATAGATCTTCGGGCCGCCCAGCTCGTCGGATAACCGCGCCGCGCAATAGAGCGGCGTCGGCCGGCCGGCATATTGTTCCAGATAATAGTCGAGCTCGGCCTGGAAAGCGGGGTCTTTTCTCGCGGTGAAATAAGCTGCGGTCAATTCCTCCAGCGGCGCCATCAGCGTCTCCGGCACGAACCGTCCGCCGAATTGGCCAAAATAACCGCGGCTGTCGGGTAGCTGGTGGGAATCGACCATGGTGAGATAATTATAAGCTAATAACTATTCGGCTTCAACCGACTGGAGCTCGTAGCTGGCGAACTGGCCGCCCAGCGCCTTGAGCCGGTCGGCGATCTCCGGCAGGTTGAAGGGCCGCTGCGCTTTGTCCGGGTGAAAGAGCGAAGCGAGGTAACGGCCGAGCGGCGTTTCTTTCAGTTCGGCCGGCAGATTGCTCTGCCGGGCGACCGACTCTACGCTAAAGTGCTCGCGGGCGCTGATGGCGCGATAATAGTTCTCGATCATTTTCTCCCTGGTCATGAGCATCATCAGCCGGTCCAGCCCGGTATAACGCCAGGGATCGTCCATCCCTTCATAAAGTAAGCCGTTCACCCCCGCGATCAGCGTCAAGGCGCTGGTCCCCAGGCCGTAAACGTCGGTCCGGACGTCTTCTTGGAGATAAAGGGCAAAAGCCATTTCCGGCGGATAAAAGCCGACCGCGCCGGTATCGGTCCGGGCCGGACTGTTCAAGCCGTTGGCCCGGCCAAAGTCGAGCAGTACGACTTCGCCCTGGCCCCGGTATAAGGCGTTGTTAGGTTTGACGTCCCGATGGACGATCTGGCGGGCGTGGAGATCGCCCAACCTCGCCGCTAAGCCCGGCAAGACCGATTCGGTCAGCAAAGAGATCTCTTCCCGGCTCGGCAACTGTCCGCGCCATTCCGGCAAGGCCAGGCATCCGAGACTGATCCCGTTGATCTCCGGCATGACAAAGAACGGCTGCTCCCCCTTTCCTTCGATCTCCACCTTCCCTTGGCCGCTTATCCGGGGAAATCCCGGCACCCCTTCGAGTTTTTGCAAAAAGTAGGTTTCGCTTTGCACCTCGACTGCGCTGGACCGGTCCGGAGCGATCTTGACGACGACATTTTCCACCGCGCTGTCAGCCGCAATCAGATGCCCGCGATAAAGCAGCATCGACGCTTCCGGGAGCTGGCGCCGCTCGTTGATCGCGACGATCCGGCCGTCGTTCAGCCGGCCGATGTTCTTCAGCCCCGGCTGCAACTTGGCGGCCGCGGCGATGTGGGGCGACAGTTCCGCCCCTTTGATCCTGGCGTAGATCATAACGCCTATCTATCGGTTTTTCCGCCGTCTGATTTCAGGAATGATATAATTGAGCCATGAACAGATCGGCGCGCGTTTTTCTCTGGCTCTGCGTCCTGGCGCTGGCGGCTTTTGCGGCCGTGACCCCGGAACGACTGGTCGATAAATTGACCGCGAAGTTCCTCCTGGTGCAGGACGCGGAGTGCGACATCACGCTCGATACCAGCCTGCAGCTGATGGGCTGCGGCGGCGTTAACCGGCAAAAAGGAAAGCTCTATTACAAAGCGCCCGACCGGGTGATGGCGATACTCGATAAAGAGCGTTATTACATCAGGGGCAATAACATCAAAAAGATCGATGCCCAGGGCAAGCGCTTCTATATCCGCCTGCTGCACGCCCCCGATTTCTCGGTCGGTTTCAACCCGCGGCTGATGGACCATAATTTCCACCTCCGCGTCATCAGCAGTACGACCAAGGAAGTCGTACTGGAAGGATTACCCAAGCCGGGCGTGCTGAAGAACGTCAAAAAGGTGACCTTTCGGGCCGACCCGTCGGCCGAACTGCTTAAAAGCATGGACCTCGCGATCGCCAATAACCTGAAAGGCCAGGTCTTCATCGATTACCGGGTCATTGAGGGGCTTGACGTCCCGGTCGCCTGTCACGGCCGGTCGGCCCTGGAGCTGAACGGCGGGTTCCTCGTCGGCCTGGTTTTTAGCTTAAAAGGGGATAATTTTAAGATCAATACCGGCCTGCCTGATAAATTATTTGCAGCCGGGTTTTGACCAGCTCCCAATATATGCTTGACATTTTCATTGTCAAGGTTTATTATGCTCCCCATGATAATGTTCGGCTGGGTCCACGATAGCCATAAGCCGGTCTACACCATTCAAGTCGCCGCGGAGCTGATCGGCTGCCACCCGCGAACTTTACGGATCTACGAAGAAGTCGGCCTGGTCCATCCGCGGCGCACGGCCAAGAATTATCGTCTTTATTCCCAGGGCGACCTGACCCGGATCAAGCAGTTCTGCGCGCTGATGGACGAATGGGACCTGAATCTCTCCGGCGTCAAGGCGCTGCTGGAAATGGCCGAGCGCTTCCACATTGGGGTCGAAAAGCTGATCGAGGAAATGCTATAATTAAAGAAAGGAAGGGTAAATCAACATGATCTGTCAAAGTTGCAAGATCAACCCGGCGACGGTCCATATCACCAAGATAATCAACGGCAAGAAAGTCGAACGCCACCTCTGCGGCCAATGCGCGGCGGCCGAGGGCTTTGTGCCGGGGGGCGACTTGGAGAATTTCGGCCTGGCCGATTTCCCCGGCTTTTTCGAGTTCCCCGACCTGTTCGCCTCGCTCTTCAAGCGGCGCCCGTCCGAGCGGTTCTACGACTATTTCTCCGAATCGGCCAATAAGATCCTGCAATTGGCCACCGAGGAAGCGAACCGCCTGGGCCACGACCATGTCCGGACCGAACACTTGCTGCTTGGCCTGATCAAGGCCGAAGGCGCCGCCTACAAAGTCCTGCAGACGCTCGGCGTCGACCTGGTCAATCTCTTTTCCGACCTCGAATCACTGATCGGCCGCGGCGAGGGCTCCCCCAAGAAAATGACCCTGTCGCCCAGGGCGAAAAAGGCCTTGGAACTGGCCTACCAGGCCGCCCGCGAGCTCGGCTTTAATTACGTCGGCGAAGAACACATCCTGCTCGGCATCATCCGCGAAGGCGAAAGCATCGCGGCGCAAGCGCTCCACAAACGGAAGATCAATTTTGACAAGGTCGCCCGCCAGATCATCACCGACGTCGAAAAAGCGCTCGGCTCCGGCGCCCCCGAAGACGCCCAGCAGGACTACCCCGAAGGGCCCGAGGAGTTCGAGGGCGAGGGGGGCGGCGAAATGCCCGAGGGGATGCTCGGTTTCCCCGGCATCGGGATCGGCGCCCCGCCGCGGCCGCAAAAGCCGGCCCTCACCACCTTCGGCCGCGATCTGACCGCCATGGCCCGCAAAGGCGAACTGGACCCGGTCATCGACCGGGAAAAAGAGATCGAGCGGATCATTCGCATCCTCTCCCGCCGGACCAAGAACAACCCCGCCCTGCTCGGCGACCCCGGCGTCGGCAAAACGGCGATCGTCGAAGGGCTGGCCGAGCGGATCGTCAGCGGCGACGTCCCGGAGATCCTGAAGGACAAACAGGTCATCGCCCTCGACCTGGGCGGCATGGTCGCCGGTACCAAATACCGCGGCGAGTTCGAGTCGCGCGTCAAAAAGGTCCTCGACGAGATCCTCTCCAAGAAGCGGCAAGTCATCCTCTTTATCGACGAGCTGCACACCCTCGTCGGCGCCGGCGGCGCGGAAGGGGCGATCGACGCGGCGAACATGCTCAAGCCGGCCCTGGCGCGGGGCGAATTGCAAGTGATCGGCGCGACCACGGTCGACGAATACCGGAAGAACATCGAAAAAGACGCCGCGCTGGAGCGGCGCTTCCAGCCGGTCCTGATCGGCGAACCGTCGGTCGAGCTGACGATCGAGATCCTGAAAGGGATCCGCGACCGCTACGAAGCGCACCACCGGGTCAAGATCCCCGATGCGGCGCTGGTCGCGGCCACCACCCTCTCCCACCGCTACATCTCCGACCGGTTCCTGCCGGACAAGGCGATCGACGTCATGGACGAAGCGGGCGCCAAGGTCCGCCTCCGGACGATCTCGCCCCCGGCCGAGCTGAAAATGGTCCAAAAAGAGCTGGCGGCGCTGAAACGGGAAAAAGAAGAAGCGCTGACCGGCCAAAAATACGAAAAAGCGGCGACCTATCGCGACAAGAGCGCCGAGTTAGAGAAAAAAATGAAAGAGCTGGACGAAAAATGGAAACTCGAACGCGGCACCGGCGAACCGACGGTGACCGAAGACGATATCGCCTCGATCGTGTCGGACTGGACCGGCATCCCGGTCATCAAGCTGACCGCCGCGGAAACGGAAAAGCTGATCCACATGGAAACCGAGCTCCACAAACGGATCATCGGGCAGGACGAGGCGGTCGTCGCCATTTCGCAGGCCATCCGCCGCGGCCGCGCCGGCCTCAAGCCGCCGCAGCGCCCGGTCGGCTCGTTCATTTTTGCCGGCCCGACCGGCGTCGGTAAGACCGAGGTCGCCCGCCGCCTGGCCGAGTTCCTCTTCGGCACGCAGGAGGCGCTGGTCCGGATCGACATGTCGGAATACATGGAAAAGCACACCGTTTCCCGCATGGTCGGCGCCCCCCCCGGGTACGTCGGCTACGAAGAAGGCGGCACCCTGACCGAAGCGGTGCGCCGCAAACCGTACTCGGTCATTCTCTTCGACGAGATCGAAAAAGCGCACCCCGACGTTTTCAACATCTTATTGCAGATCTTGGAAGACGGCCGGCTGACCGATTCCAAGGGTCACGTCGTCGACTTCAAGAACACGGTCGTGATCATGACCAGCAATATCGGCCAGAAAGAGATCGTCCAGACCGGGCCGATCGGCTTCCTGCCGCGCGAAGACCGGGAAGCGACCTACGACAAGATGCGGGACACGGTCCTGGCCGACATGAAGAAAGATTTCCGGCCGGAGTTCCTCAACCGGATCGACGAGATCATCGTCTTCCACCCGCTCGACGAGGACGAGCTGAAGCAGATCGCCGGCCTGATCATCGCCGACCTGGAAAAACAGGTCGAGACCCGCGGCTTCCGGCTGGAAGTGACCGACGAGGTCAAGGCGAAGGTGATCAAGGAAGGGTACGAACCGAAGTACGGCGCGCGGCCGCTCCGCCGCGCCGTCCAGCACCTGCTGGAAAATCCGCTCAGTAACGAGATCATCGCCGGCAAGTTCAAGGACGGCGACACCGTTATTGCCGCCGTGGTCGAAGGGAAGATCACCTTTACCCCCGGCCTCCGCAAGGCGGAAAAGAAAGAACCGCCCAAGCCGGCCGAGCCGCCGGCCCCGCCCCCGGCCAAAGAGAAGAAGACGAAAAAGAAATGAGCGATTACGCCCCGGCGCAGCTGGAGCCGAAATGGGAAGCCGAATGGGAAAAGCAGGGACTTTTCCGCACCCCGGACAAGCCCGGCTTGAAGTATTACGACCTGGTCATGTTCCCCTATCCTTCGGGGAACCTCCACATGGGGCACGTCCGCAACTACGCGATCGGCGACGTCATCGCCCGTTACAAACGGCTGCAAGGATTTTCGGTCCTCCAGCCGATCGGCTGGGACGCTTTCGGCATGCCGGCCGAGAACGCCGCGATCAAGAACAAGACCCACCCCGAGCCGTGGACCGACAGCTGCATCGCCCGGATGAAAAAACAGCTGAAACGGCTCGGCATCTCCTACGACTGGGACCGCGAGGTCAACACCAGCAAACCGGACTATTATAAATGGACCCAGCGGCTCTTCCTGCTGATGCACGAGCGCGGCCTCGCCTACCGGAAGAAAGCAACGGTCAACTGGTGCCCGTCGTGCGCCACGGTCTTGGCCAACGAGCAGGTCGTTAAAGAGGACAAGTGCTGGCGTTGTGACTCGACCGTCGAGCAGCGCGACCTGGAACAATGGTTCTTCAAGATCACCGTTTACGCCGACCGCCTGCTCGCCGACCTCGAGAAACTGACCGGCTGGCCGGAGCCGGTCAAGATCATGCAGCGGAACTGGATCGGGAAGTCGGAGGGAGTGGAGATCAACTTCAAACTTCAAACCTCCAACCTCCAAACAAAAACAAATATCACAGATCTCAAAATATACACCACCCGACCGGACACTTTGTTCGGCGTGACGTACATGGTCCTGGCGCCGGAGCATCCGCTGGCGCTGGAACTGTCCAAGGGGACGCCGCAGGAGAAAGCGGTCCGCGAGTATATCGAAAAAGTCCAACACGAAAGCACCCGCGAACGGGCGGTGTCGACCGGCAAGGAAGGCGTTTTTACCGGCGGCTACGCGGTCAACCCGGCCAACGGCGAAACGGTCCCGATCTGGACCGCCGATTACGTCCTGATGGGTTACGGGACCGGCGCCGTCATGGCGGTGCCGACGCACGACCAGCGCGACTTCGAGTTCGCCAAAGCTCACAACTTGCCTCTTAAACTAGTAATTCGACCCGAGACCGGCGACCCGCGACCCGAGACGATGAAAGAAGCCTTCGTGGATGAAGGGATCATGGTCAACAGCGGCGAATTTAACGGCCTCCGCAGCGCGGAAGCTTTGGAGAAAATTGGCGACAAGTTCGGCGTCTGGCAGGAGAAATATAAATTGCGTGACTGGTTAGTCTCCCGCCAGCGCTACTGGGGCGCCCCGATCCCGATCATTTATTGCAGTAAGTGCGGCGTTGTTCCGGTCCCGGCCAAAGATCTCCCGGTCAAGCTCCCGATGGACGTTAAGTTTACCGGCGAGGGGGCTTCCCCCCTGACCCAGTCCAAAGCTTTCCTGGAAGCGAAATGCCCGAAATGCGGCGGCCCCGGCCGGCGCGAGACCGACACGCTCGATACGTTCAACTGCTCGTCGTGGTATTACTTCCGTTATGCCGATCCGCACAACGATCAGGAACCGTTCGGTAAAGAGAAAGCTAAGCAATGGCTGCCGGTCGACCAGTACATCGGCGGGATCGAGCACGCGATCCTCCATCTTCTCTACTCCCGCTTCTTCACCAAGGTCCTGTTCGACGCCGGCTGGTCGAACACCGACGAGCCGTTCACGAATTTATTAACGCAGGGGATGGTCGTCAAAGACGGCGCCAAAATGTCGAAATCGAAAGGGAACGTCGTCGACCCCGACTACATCGTCGAGCGTTACGGCGCCGATACGGCCAGGCTTTTTATCCTCTTCGCTTCCCCGCCGGAAAAAGAGCTGGAGTGGTCGGACCAGGGGGTGGAAGGGAGCTTCCGGTTCTTGAATAGAGTTTGGCGGCTTGTTACTGAGAAATCCGAAATACGAAACTCGAAACTCGAAACAAATCAGAAATCCGAAGCAGAAAATTCGAAACTACTAAGAAAGCTCCACCAGACTATCAAAGGGGTGACCGAAGATATCGACCGCTTCAGCTTCAACACGGCGATCGCCAAGATGATGGAGCTGACCAATACTATGTACGAAATCCCCCCCAGCCCCCAGTCCCTAGCCCCCCTCTTGGTCATGCTTGCCCCCTTTGCCCCTCATCTGGCAGAAGAGCTTTGGCATCAGCTGGGGAACAAGGATTCGGTCTGCAGCCAGCCGTGGCCGATGTACGACGCGGAGCTGGCCAAAGAGAGCGAGCTGACGATCGCGGTGCAGGTCAACGGCAAGCTGCGCGACACGATCACCGTGCCGGCCGACGCCAAAGAAGAGCTGGTCAAGGAAAAAGCGCTGGCCAGCGAGAAGGTCAAAACGAACTTAGCGGGCAAACAGGTAGTCAAACAGATCTACATCCCGCAGAAACTGCTCAACATCGTCGTTAGGTAGCTACAACTGGTAAGCTAAGCCCGCCTGCAGATAATAACCGGCCGAAGTAATGTCGGTCACCCCCGCCGCCTTGCCGGCATAGCTGGCGTAACCCGCCTTGACCAGCATTTTCTGCCCCTGGTCGATCGGCCGCGCCCCTTCAACGTAGAACTGATAACCGAGCCGCGGCTCGATGCTCAGCTGGACGCCGCCGCCCGGCGTGTACAGGGCGTAGTTAAAACCGCCGCCGCAATTGATCCGGAACGGGCCGGACTTGAGCACCTCTTTGGAGAGGCAGATATAGGGGGACGACAGCGAGACCTGTCCCTCTTCCCAGGTCCCGCCGCTCAAGTCGTAAAAACGGAGGGTCGACGGCATGTTCAGGACAAAGCCGAGGTCGATGTTGACGTCGATGACCGGGATCGGATATTTAAGTTCCGCGCCCAACCCGAATTGCGGCTTGTAATCAAAAGAGGAAAGGCCGCCGACCGCGGGGGAGAACTTATAACCGACGGCGGAAAAGCTGCCGAGCAGGGCGACCTGAGTTGGCTTGCGCGTCTTGGAGAGCAGCTCTTCGCTCTGTTTGGCAACGATGATCGTCTCCTGCCCCTCTTTAACCTCCACGATGCCGGTCTGGATCTCCTTGTCGTCCTTGACCACCCGGACGTAATGCTTGCCGACCGGGATGTTGGAGATCGTGGCGCGGTCCTGGCCGACGAACTTGGCGTCAACGTAGATATCCGCCCCCGCGACATCGGAGTAAACGGTCAGCTTGCCGTATTCCACGGCTCCCTGAAAAGCAGGCGCATTCGCCCCCCAGGCCAAACCCACAAAACAGCAAAGCAACACGACGGCAAACAGGTTTTTCTTCATGGCAGGATTATAACACCAGCATGTTATAATGCAAATATGCTCGAGAACGTGCAAAGGCCGGGGCGCTACGTCGGCAACGAACTGAATTCGGTCCATAAGGATTGGGCCAAAGCCGCATTAAAATTCGTCCTGGCCTATCCCGACAC
This sequence comes from Candidatus Margulisiibacteriota bacterium, assembly GCA_041650855.1. Classification (NCBI taxonomy): domain Bacteria; kingdom Bacillati; phylum Candidatus Margulisiibacteriota; species Candidatus Margulisiibacteriota bacterium. The sequence continues at coordinate 759,595 of JBAZKJ010000001.1, read as the reverse complement.
CTACGAGATCGGCATGTCGAACCTCGGCCTGCAGATCCTTTACCATATCCTTAACGATCAGGCTGACGTTTTGGCCGAGCGGTGCTTTGCGCCGTGGCCGGACCGGGAAGAACAATTAAAAGTTCAAAATGAAAAATTAAAAAGTTTGGAGTCGCAAAGGCCTCTCCAAGAATTCGACGTGCTCGGCTTTAGCTTGGGCCATGAATTAACTTACACCAACATCGTGACGATGCTCAAGCTCGGCGGCATCCCGCTCCGGAGCAAGGAGCGCGGGGAAAAAGATCCGCTCGTCCTCGGCGGCGGACCGTGCTCTTTTAACCCGGAACCGCTCGTCGACTTCTTCGACTTCTTCGTCATCGGCGAAGCTGAGGAGGTTTTACTGGAGATAACCAAGGTTTTGCTCGACTCGCGACCCGCGACCCGCGACTCGCGACTGAACAACCTCGCGAAAATCCCCGGCGTCTACGTCCCGGGGATCAGCCAAAAAGTGACCAAGCGCTATATCAAGTCCCTAGACCCTATTCCCTATCCCCTCAATCCCATAGTCCCCTTTATCGAAGCGATCCACGACCGGGCGGCGATCGAGATCATGCGCGGCTGTAAATGGGGGTGCAAGTTCTGCCAGGCCGGCTGGACCTATCTGCCCGTCCGCGAAAAGTCGGCAGAAACCTTGCTGCGGCAGGCGGACGCGCTTTTAAAGAACACCGGTTACGATGAGCTGACGCTGATCTCGCTTTCCAGCTCCGACTACAGCGCGATCGACACGCTGGCCCGGACCCTGGCCAAAAAATATGAAAGCAAGAAGATCAATATCTCCCTCCCCTCGCTCCGCACCAACTCTTTGACGGTCAAACTGACTAAAGAAGTCGCCCGGGTTAGGAGCGGCAGCCTCACCCTGGCGCCGGAAGCCGGCACCCAGCGGCTGCGCGACGCGATCGGCAAGAACCTGACCGAGGAACAGATCATCGAGGGGGTCAAAGCCGCGTTCGCCGAAGGGATCGAAGCGATCAAGCTTTATTTCATGATCGGCCTGCCGACCGAGACCGACGACGACCTGCTCGGGCTGTGCGCCCTGGCCGACCGGATCTACCAGCTCGGCCGGACCTACAGCCGCCGGGCCCGGATCACCGTCAACCTTTCGACCTTCATCCCCAAGTCGCACACCCCGTTCCAATGGGAGCGGCAGATCGGGATCGCGGAAACACTGGATAAACAGCGGTTCATCAAGCAGCATCTCCGGACGCGCGGCATTGAGATCCGCTGGCACCAGGCGGAGGCCAGTTACCTGGAAGGGATCTTTTCCCGGGGCGATCGGCAGCTAAGCAAGGTGATCGAACGGGCCTGGGAACTCGGCGCCCGGTTCGACGCCTGGCAGGAGGGGTTCAAGTTCCCCGTCTGGCTTCAAGCTTTCAGCGATTGCGGGATCGATCCGGACCGGTATCTGGCCGCCAAACCGCAAGACCAGCCTCTCCCCTGGGACTACATTGAGACTGGCGTAACTAAGGAGGCTCTCCGGCGTGCAGCGGATAAAAGTAATATATAAAAAGGGCGAAGAGGTCAAATATATCGGCCACCGCGATCTGATGCGGGCTTTTCAGCGCGCCATCCGGCGGGCGGACCTGCCGATCGCCTACTCCCAGGGGTTCAATCCGCACATGAAGATCTCCTGGGGAAACGCCCTGAAAGTCGGGGCGACTTCCGAGCACGAAGAGGCCGAACTCCAGATGGAAACCTGGATCAAACCGGACGAAGTTAAAGCCCGGCTGAACGGCACCCTCCCCGGGGGGCTTGCAATCCTCGACTCTTTTCTGGTATAATTACCAACTGTTATGTACGCTGTAATTGAAACGGGTGGCAAACAACAAAAAGTCCTGGCCGGCGACATCCTCGATGTCGAGTTGCTGGATAACACCAAGAGCGTGACCTTTAACAACGTCCTGTTGATCGCGGACGGCGACCAGGTCGCGATCGGCACCCCGTACGTCAAGGGGGCCAAGGTTTCCGCCAAGGTGATCGGCAACGTCAAGGACGACAAGGTCACCACTTTTAAATACAAGAACAAGACCAATTACCACCGGACCATCGGACACCGGCAAAATTACACCCGGGTCCAGATCGAGGAGATAACACATGGCTCATAAAAAAGCTGGCAGTACATCCCGCAACGGCCGCGATTCGATCGGCCAGCGGCTCGGCGTCAAGATCTTCGGCGGGCAGCAGATCAAGGCCGGCGCGATCATTATCCGCCAGCACGGCGCCTCTTTCCGGGCCGGTTCTAACGTCGGGATGGGCCGCGACTACACCCTGTTCGCCAAAGCGGCCGGGACGGTCGTTTTCACCGGGAAAAAAGTCAACGTCCAAACCGCCTAACAAGGCCAGCTAATGGCTAAAACCATTATCATCAAGATCGGCTCCAGCACCCTGACTACCCCGCAAGGCACCCTTGATCACGCCAACCTCCGCCGGATCGTGGCCGAAGCGGCCGCACTGGTCAAAGCCCGGAAAAAGGTCGTGATTGTCACCTCCGGCGCCATCGTCACCGGCGCCCAGGCGCTCGGCCTCAAGGCCAAGCCGAAAAGCATCCCGCAAAAACAGGCGGCGGCCGCCATCGGCCAGTCGCGGCTGATGCGCCAGTACGAAAAGGCCTTTGAGGAGCACGGGATCACCGTCGCCCAGGTCTTATTGACCCGCGACGCCCTGGCGGACCGCCGGCGCCACGAGAACGCCCGCAACTGCCTCCACACGCTCCTCAACGAGAAAGTCGTTCCGATCATCAATGAGAACGACACCGTCGCGGTCGACGAGATCCGGATCGGCGACAACGACACCCTGGCGGCCTTGACCGCCCGCCTGGTCGGCGCCGATCTGCTGATCTTGCTGACCGATGTCGACGGCTTTTACATGAAAGACCGGAAAGGCATCCCTTTCCTCGTCCCGGCGATCAAGAAGATCGACCGCGCTGTTAAACGCGCAGCCGGCCATTCCGCCACCCAGCAGGGGACCGGCGGGATGATCACCAAGATCCAGGCGGCGCAGATCTGCAGCCAGGCCGGCATCACCATGGCGATCACCAGCGGCCGCAAACCCGGCGTGATCCGGGCGATCGCCAGCGGCAAAAAGATCGGCACGCTCTTCCACCCCAAGGCCTAGCTGCACCTTGCTTTAGCGTCGTTTTTGTGCTATAATTTTCCTGTTCCCAAAGTAAAAACGAGAAAGAGGTATTGTTGTGAAAAAAACGCTCATTCCCTCCCTGGTTATCGTTCTCCTGGTGTTCGGTGTCTTGATCAGCGGCTGCGCCCCGACCAATAAGGGCGGCGCCGGCGAAAAGGTCGTCGAAATGTGGGTCATGCCCAATTCGCTCAACCCGATCACCGATATCGAAGAGCTGCTTAAGCCGTTCGAGGCCAAGACCGGCATCAAGGTCAAGATCACCTCGGTCGACTGGGGCGCCGGCTGGAGCAAGATCACTACCGCCGCCACTTCCGGCGACGTTCCCGACCTCGGCCAGCTTGGCTCCACCTGGGTCTCCGCCATCACCGGCATGGGCGCGCTGGAAGAGATCTCCCAGGAAGCGATCGCCCAAATGGGAGGGAAAGCCGCTTTTGTCCCCGTCTCCTGGCAAACCACCGGGACCGAGGGTTCCGGCAAAACGACCGCCATTCCCTGGTTCGTCGACGCCCGCGGCCTCTTTGTCCGCACCGACGCCCTGAAAAAGGCCAAAGTTTCCGTCGGCGAACTGGCCAGCTGGGATTCGTTCAAAAACTCGCTGAAGAAGCTCTACGATGCCGACCTGGTCCTGGACGGCCAGCCGATGGCGCCGCTCGGCGTTTCCGGCAAGAACGACTGGAACGTCATCCATTCGCTCGCCCCCTGGATCTGGATGGCCGGCGGCGATTTCCTGTCCGCCGACCGGAAAAGCTGCGTCATCGATAGTGAGGAATCGGTCAAGGGGCTGATGTTCTATCTCGGCCTGGTCAAGGAAGGCTACGTCCCGTCGGAATACCTGGAATTGAACACCGCCCAGGTCAGCGCCAATTTTAACAGCGGCGCCTGCGCCATGTACTTTGACGGCCCGTACGAGATCAAGACGCTCACCCGGCCGGAATCCGAGGGAGGCGCCAGCACTTCGCCGGCGGCCAAAAACTTTACCGTGACCGGCTACCCGAAAGGGCCCAAGGGACGCATCACCTTTGTCGGCGGCTCTTCCCTGGCGATCTTTAAGCAGGGGAAGAATAAAGCGGCCGCTCTCGAAGTCATCAAGTACTTGGCCTCCAAGCAGGCGCAGATCAATTATGCCAAGGCGACCGGTTTCCTGCCGGCCCGGGTTGAGGCCTTCAACGATCCGTTCTTTGCCAAAGATCCGAACCGGAAAGTCTTCAAGGACGCCGTTTTTTACGGCCGCACCTACCCCAGCATCCCGACCTGGGGACTGCTGGAGCCGATCCTGACCCGGCGCCTCGGCATCATGTGGGATTACGTCCTCGGCGGCAAAGAGATCGATCCGGCCAAGATCAAAGATCAACTGAAACTTGCGAAGCAAGAAGTCGAAACTATTCTGTCCCAAAAATGAGTTAAAACCATGTGCGGAATAGTTGGTTATATCGGTTCCAAGGAAGCCCTCCCCTTCCTGGTCGAGGGCTTAAAAAAACTCGAGTATCGCGGCTATGACTCGGCTGGGGTCGCCACGCTCGACAAGGGCGCGCTCCATGTCAGCAAATGCGTCGGCAAGATCGCTGACCTGGAAATCTTGCTGCAGACCCAACCGGTCAGCGGCACGCTCGGCATCGGCCATACCCGCTGGGCGACCCACGGACAACCGTCGCATCTGAATTCCCACCCGCACGAAGACTGCAAGTCCGAGCTGGTCGTCGTCCACAACGGGATCATCGAGAACTACCTGGAGCTGCGCCAGGAGCTGACCGGGCGCGGGCACGTTTTCCGCTCCGCCACCGATACCGAGGTCTTTGCCCACCTGATCGAGGAGAATTTTCACGGCGACCTGCTCAAGGCGGTCCAGGCGGCGCTGCCGGCCGTCAAGGGAACTTACGCGCTGGCCGTCATCGCCAAACAAGAGCCGGGCAAGATCGTGGCCGCCCGTTCCGGCAGCCCGCTGATCATCGGCCACGGCGAAGACGAGATCTTTATCGCCTCGGACATCCCGGCCATCCTCAAGTACACCAGCCGGGTAACCTACCTGGACAACGGCGATATCGTCGAGTTGTCGGCCCAGGGACCGCGGATCTTCGATCTCCACGGCAAGCCGATCGTCAGAGAGATCTCCCTGATCTCCTGGGACCCCGAATCGGCGGAAAAAGGCGGCTACTCCCACTTCATGCTCAAGGAGATCCACGAACAGCCGAACGCCATCCGTAAAACGATCGAAGGGCGGGTCCGGGCCGAAAGCCACGAGATCCATTTCGACGAGCTTAATTTGTCCGACGACGAGATCCGGCAGATCAACCGGGTCGTCTTTACCGCCTGCGGCACTTCCTGGCACGCCGGCCTGATCGGCGAATACCTCTTTGAACAGTACGCCAAGCTGCCGGCCGAGGTCGAGTACGCCGCCGAGTTCCGCTACCGCCACCCGATCATCGATAAAAACACGCTGGTGATCGCCATCACCCAGTCCGGGGAAACGGCCGACACGCTCGGCGCCGTCTGGGAAGCCAAGGCCCAGGGAGCCAAGGCGGTCGCGATCTGCAACGTCGTCGGCTCCACCATCGCCCGCGAGGCCGACGGGGTCGTTTACACCAACGCCGGGCCGGAGATCGGCGTCGCTTCCACCAAAGCTTTTACCACCCAGCTGACCGTGATCTACCTGCTGGCGGTCCTCTTTGGCCGCAAGCGCGGCCTCCTGAGCGAAATGGAAACCGCCAAGCTGGTCAACGACCTGATCGAGATCCCGCAGAAGCTGGAAGAGACGATGCTCGGCGAACCGATCGTCGAAGAGATCGCCGCCAAGTTCTACGCTACGACCAACGCGCTTTACCTGGGGCGCGGCAAGGGATTCCCCATCGCCCTGGAAGGGGCGCTCAAGCTCAAAGAGGTCAGCTATATCCACGCCGAAGGATATCCGGCCGCCGAGATGAAGCACGGCCCGATCGCCCTGATCGACAAGAACATGCCGGTCGTCGTCCTGGCCTTTGCCGGCCGCCGCTACGACAAGATCCTCGGCAACGTCGAAGAGGTCAAGGCGCGGGGCGGCCAGGTGATCGCCATCGCCTCGCGGGGCGACGAACTGATCGCCGGACGGGCGGACGAAGTTATCTACATTCCGCAGACGACCGAATCGCTGTCGCCGCTCCTGGCGGTGGTGCCGCTCCAGCTGCTCGCTTATTACATCGCCGTGAAAAGAGGCTGCCACGTTGACCAGCCCCGCAATCTCGCCAAGAGCGTGACCGTGGAATAACCGGTCCGCGCCCCTGGTTTTTTGACTATCCCCGCGAAAAATGCTATAACTTACGCTCGTGAGCCAACCGAAATATTATGTCGCCAAGGACGGGGCGTTCGTTATCGAGCAATACGGTCATGCCCCAACCTTTGCCAGTTTTTTCCCCGGCATCGCCGGCGTTTTCGGTTGCCCCATGTGGGTCTTTTACACCAACCGCGGCCAGTGCATCACTTCCGCCGGCGTCCACGACAAAAATTCGGCGATCCTCGAGTTCAATTCGGCCAATAAAGCTTACCGCAACGTCGCCCTGCAGGGCTTCCGGACCTTCCTCAAGATCGACGGTAAATTTTACGAGCCGTTCAGCAGCCGCCAGGAGCTGAAGCGGGAGCTGCGCATCCTCCCCCACAGCATCAAGATCAGCGAAGAGAACCCGGCGCTCAAGCTGCGGGTCGAAGTCGCCTATTTTACCGTGCCGGGCGAACGCTTTCCCGCTCTCGCCCGGGTCATCAAATTGACCAATCTGGGCAAGAAAGCGCGGCAGCTCGAGGTGATCGACGGCCTGCCGGCGGTCATCCCCTACGGTTTTGAGAACGACCTGCTCAAGCGGATCAGCACGACGATCGAAGCGTGGTGCACGGTAGAGAATCTGGCCAACGGCGCGCCGTTCTACAAGCTCAAGATCATGCCGGCCGACGTCTCGGAGACCCGCTTCCTGCGCCGGGGGAACTTTTTCTACGCCTTCTGCCAGGATAACGTGCCGGTCGAGATGATCGTCGAGCCGGCCACCGTTTTCGGCGAGAATTCCAGCCTGGAGGTCCCCGAACGGTTCCTGGCCGGCAAGACCTTTACGGTCCCCGCCGAGCAGCTGACCGAAGGGATCATCCCGAGCGCGTTCGCCTATAAGAAGGCCGTGCTGACCGACGAGTTCGAGCTGGCCTCGCTCTTTGGCCAGATGGACAACGTCGATTTGCTCAACCAGGCCAAGCCGTCCATCGACCGCAATTATCTCGCCGCCAAATTTTTGGAAAATAAGACGCTGATCGACGACATCACCGCCCGGATCAAGACGATCAGCAACTCGCACAGCTTCGACCTTTACGCCCGGAACACTTTCCTGGACAACGTGATGCGCGGCGGCCTGCCGCTGATCTACGACGGCAAGGTCGTCTACGTTTACTACCGCAAGCACGGCGACATGGAGCGCGATTACAACGACTTCAAGCTGATGCCGATCTATTTTTCCCAGGGCGACGGCAACTACCGCGACATCAACCAGAACCGGCGCAACGACCTGTTCTTTAACCCCGACATCGGCGCCGACAACATCAGCCGCTACTTCAACCTGGTCCAGCTCGACGGCTACAACCCGCTGGTCGTGCTCGGCAGCAAGTACTTCATCAAGTCGCCCGGCCAGGCCGAGGCGCTGATCGGCAAGCATATCAAGGGGGCGGACCGGGAACTGCTCGGCCTGATCAGCCGGCCGTTCCTGCTCGGCGCCGTCCTGAAAAAGATCGAGGTTTCCGGCGCGACTTACAAGACCGGCCGGGAAACTTTCGTCGTCGACCTGCTGGAAAACTCCGCGGCGGAGGAAGGCGCCTACCACGGCGAAGGTTTCTGGATCGACCATCCGTTCTACAACCTCGACCTGCTGGAAAGCTTTGAAAGCCTTTTTCCCGACCGGCTGGCTGATTTATTATATGACCAAAAAACCTTCACCTTTTACGACAACGATCACGTCGTCGTGCCGCGCCGCCAGAAATACCGGCTGGTCGGCGACCAGGTCCGGCAGTACGAATGCGTCCGGCTCGACATTGAAAAATCTTCGGCGCTCAAGGGGCGGACCAAGCAGCGGACCATGGTCCGCGCCGATTACGGCAAGGGCGAGGTCTATCACACCACCCTGGCCGCCAAGCTCCTCTGCATCGCCGTTAACAAAGCCGCCACTTTCGACGCCGCCGGCGTCGGGATCGAGATGGAGGCGGACAAGCCGGACTGGTACGACGCGCTCAACGGCCTGCCCGCCCTGTTCGGCTCTTCCCTGTCGGAAACCCTGGAGCTGAAACGCCTGGCCCTGTACCTGAAGCAGAACACGCCGGCCGACCGCGCGGTGGCCCTCCCCGAAGAGCTCAAGGAATATATCGACGAGATCGCCCTGGCGCTCGACCAGCATCAGGATCCCTTCGCTTACTGGGACCAGTCCTACGAGCTGAAGGAAGCGTACCGCCAGCGGACCAAGCTCGGGGTCAGCGGCCGGGAAAACACGGTGGACGGCGCTTATATCAACGCCTTCCTCGACCGGGTGATCAAAAAGTGCGACCGGGGGGTCCAGGGTTCGCTCGCGGAGCACGGCAACTACTACACCTACTTCATCAACGAAGTGGCCGAATACGAAACGATCGAGGGGAAGGTCAAGATCAAGCGGTTCCGGCAGCGGCCGCTGCCGCTTTTCCTGGAGGGCTTTGTCCACGCCCTGAAGGTCAACCGCGACAAGAACATCCCCGGGCTCGTCAAGAACAGCCCGCTTTACGACCAGAAGCTCAAGATGTACAAGGTCAACGATTCTCTCAAACAGACGCCGATCGAGATCGGCCGCTGCCGCGTTTTCGCCCCCGGCTGGCTGGAGAACGAGTCGGTCTGGCTCCACATGGAATACAAATACATGCTGGAGCTGCTCAAGGCCGGCATGTACCAGGAGTTCTTCGCCGACTTCAAGAACGTCTTTGTCCCGTACATGAACCCGAAAAAATACAAGCGGAGCATCCTGGAGAACTCCTCGTTCATCGTCAGCAGCGCCAACCCGAACCAGCACAACCACGGCCGCGGGTTCGTCGCCCGGTTATCCGGCGGCGCCGCCGAATTCATCGACATTTGGATCAACATGACCGCGGGCAAGCGCCTCTTCCAGCTCGACGCCGCCGGCCAGCTCTGTTTCCGGCTCGCGCCGGTCCTCCCCGCCTGGCTGTTCAATAAAGGGAAGCTGATGTGCCGCCTGCTCGGCTCGATCGACGTCATCTACCTCAATCCGAAGGGGAAAGATACTTTCGGCAACGGCGTCAGCCCGGCCTCTTACCAATTGATCTTTGACGACGGCGAAGAGGTCGACATTACCGGCCAGGTGGTCAAGGAGCCGTACGCCAGCCTGATCCGCCAGCGCAAGGTCAAAAAGATCGTCGTTACCCTCTCCTGACCCGAGTTTGCCGCCGGCCGGGAATATGCTATAATTACCCTCGCTATGTTGCCCTTTGGCGTCACTTTTTACCCTGACCAGTGGCCGGTCGAAACCTGGGAAGAAAATTTCCGGGAGATCAAAAAGAGCGGCTTCAACGTGGTCCGGTTCGGCGAAATGGCCTGGGATTGGCTGGAACCTGCCCCGGGCAAGTTCGACTTTGCCGGGCTCGACCGTGCCATGAATATTTGCCATAAACACGGGATAAAAGTCCTGCTGGGCATCCCCACTTCCCAAGTCCCTCCCTGGTTCTACCGGCTCTGGCCCAACAGCCGGCCGGTCGCCCAGGACGGGACCCTGTATCCGGAAGCCGGCCCGCGGCCCAACATCTGCAAAGACAACCCGCATTACCGGAAACTGGCTGAACGGCTGACCAGAAAGCTGGTCGCCCGGTACAAGAATCACCCGGCCCTGCTCTACTGGCAAATCGATAACGAGCCGGTTTACCCGCCGCTCGACCATACGACGATGAACGATTTCTGCCATTGCCAGCACACCCGCCGCGCCTTCATCAGCTGGACGAAGAAACGCTACGGCTCGCTGAAAAAAGTGAACGAGGTCTGGGGAACTAAGTTCTGGACCAACCACCTCTCCAGCTTTGAGGACATTACGACACCGAAGGCCGGGATCTGGGAAGCCGTCTCGCCGCATATCTTCCTCGACTGGTTCCGGTTCAAGACCGATAGCTTGGCTGGCTGGATCGGCTATTTGGCCAAGATCGTCAAACAACTGGACGGCAAGCACAAAGTCGGCGCCAACGGTTTCATCGGCATCAGCACCCGTGTCCCCGACCATTCCATTATGGTCCAGGGGCTCGACTGGTACGGCCTCGATATTTATCCCAAGGGGGGCCGGATGGGGAAGACCGATCTCGCTTTCATGCTCGACCTCTGGCGCAGCTTCGCCCGCGCCGGTCATGCAGAATTTCATATTACTGAAATGCAGGGCGGTCAGAACGTTCGCTGGGGCTGCCCCGATTACGTCGCGGGACCGGAGATCAAGTGGTGGACCGAAATGGCTTTTGAACATGGCGCCCAGGCCTTGCTCTATCATGCCTGGCGTCCGCCTTTGTTCGGCGCGGAAACCGCGGGTTTCGGCATTCTCAAAGCCGACGGTTCCTCGACTAAACGTTTGGACGTTATTAAAAAACTAGCCAAATCAATTCCGCATTCGTCATTCCGCAATCCGCATTCAAAGTTAGCCATTGCTTATCTTCGCTCCAGCGAAGTGCAGACCTATCAGGAACAGGGACCGCCGCGGGGGGTCGCCGGACAATGGGAGCCGGTTCGCGTCGATATCGGCCTGCTGCACGGGATGATGTCGATCCAGGGAGCTTATCAGTTGGCCGCCAAGAAACATAAGCTCATCGACTTCATCTTTGAGCAGGACCTGACCGCCGGCAATATTCCGTACCGGACACTGCTGCTCCCCGATCCTTATCTGCTTTCCAAACAGCAGTTCGCCAACCTGAAAAAGTGGGTCGCTCAGGGCGGAACGTTAATAACCGAGTCCCGATTTGGCCTGAAAGACGAGAATGGGCATCTCTACCCCAATCCGCTGCTCGAAGCGCTGCTGGGCGTTACCTGGGACCACGGTGAGATGAATGCCGACGGTTTTCTGGACGTCCTGGCCGGACACCCCAAAAAGAATTTATTGATCACCAAGAAGATCGGTCGGGGCAAAGTCCTTTACGCGAATTTTAGTCTGTTTTCCGTAATCCAGAAGGGAGCAAGCAAATGGCGAAATACGGCTACTTTGATCAAGACAATAAAGAATACGTTATAACCCGGCCCGACACCCCGCTGCCGTGGATCAACTACCTGGGGGCGGAACAGTATTGCGCGTTGATGAGCAACACCGCCGGCGGCTACAGCTTCTACCGGGACCCGAAAGAGCGCCGCATCACCCGCTATCGTTACAACAACGTGCCGATGGACCGGGGCGGCCGCTACATCTACATCCGCGACAATAAGACCGAAGATTACTGGTCGGCTTCGTGGCAGCCGGTGATGAAAAAAGACAAGTACGAATGCCGCCACGGGATCGGCTACACCGTTATTACGACCGAATACGCCAACGTCCAGGCCAAGACGACCTACTTTGTCCCGCTCGGCGAAAATCTGGAAATTTGGATGCTGGAGATCAAAGCGCGCAAAGCGGCCGACCTGTCGGTCTTCCCCTTTGTCGAGTTCTGTCTCTGGGACGCGCTCAACGACATGACCGACTACCAGTACAACCTGAACATCGGCCAGACCGAGTTCAAGGACAACATCATTTATCACCTCTCCCGCTACCGCGTCTCCCAGGACGTCGTCGGCTTCCTTGCCTGCGCCAACGCGACCCCCAAGGGGTTCGACACCCAGCGGCGCGACTTTATGGGGACCTACGGCGACTTCGCCAATCCGCGCGCGGTCGAAGAGGGGAAGATGAACAATTCGATCGCCTGCGGCTGGTCGCCGGTCGGGGCGCTGATGTTCCCCTGCCATTTAAAGGCGAACGAGACCAAGACCTTTATCTTCGTCCTCGGCTTCTCCGAGGACATTACCGAGCCGGCGCGCAAGGTCAAGAAATTCGCCAAGAAAGAGGTCGTCCTGAAAGAGCTGGCCAAGCTGAAGGAATACTGGGACGAGAACCTCGACAAGTTCTCCGTCCGGACCCCCGACCCCGAGCTGAACATCATGGCCAACACCTGGAACCAGTACCAGTGCCGGACCACGTTCAACTGGTCGCGCTCCGCTTCTTATTACGAATCGGGGATCGGCCGCGGCATGGGTTTCCGCGATTCGAACCAGGACACTCTTGGCTTTGTCCACATGATCCCGGCTAAGGTCAAAGAGCGGATCAAGGACCTGGCCGCCACGCAATTGGCCGACGGAAGCGCCTATCACCAATATTCCCCGCTGACCAAAAAGGCCAATCCGTCCGACCACAAATACGGCGACGACCACCTCTGGCTGATCTACTCGGTCGCCAGCTATCTCAAGGAGACCGGCGACCTCGCTTTCCTGAAGGAAAAAGTGACGTTTGCCGGCGAGGACAAGGGAACGATGTACGAGCATCTCGCCCGGGCGATCCGGTTCTCCCTGAAGCATATCGGCTCGCACGGCCTCCCCAAGATCCTTTTTGCCGACTGGAACGACTGCCTCAACCTCGACCAGGGTAAAGGGAAAGCGGAATCGGTCATGGTCGCGCAGATGCTGGTCGGGGCCGCTTTTGAGCTGGCCAAGATGGCCGGTCTGCTCAACAAGAAGAAGGACGCCAAGCTCTACCAGCAGATCGCCGAGAAGATGAAAGAACAGATCAACAAGGCTTCCTGGGACGGTGAATGGTATGTCCGCGCTTATACGGACGACTGCGAACCGGTCGGCGCCAAAGCCTGTCCCGAAGGGAAGATCTATTTGGAAACCCAGGCCTGGGCCGTTCTTTCCGGCACGGCCGACCGGGAGCGCGGGCTTAAGTGCCTGGACGCCGTCCACCGGCACCTGGCGACCGAGCACGGCATCCAGGTGATGACCCCACCCTACTCCAAATTCTACCACCAGCTCGGCTCGATCGGCGTTTATCCGCCCGGCCTAAAAGAGAACGGCGCGATCTTCTGCCACCCGAACCCGTGGGCAATGATCGCGGAATGCCTGCTCGGCCGCGGCGACCGCGCTTACCAGTACTACCGGGCGATCCTCCCGCCGGCGCGCGGCGAGATCGCCGACCTCCACAAGACCGAGCCGTACGTCTACTGCCAGATGATCGCCGGCAAATACCACAAGGATTTCGGCGAGGGGAAGAACTCGTGGCTGACGGGCTCGGCCTGCTGGAACTTCGTCGCCATGTCGCAGTATATCCTCGGGATCAGGCCCGATTACTTGGGGCTAAAGATCGACCCGTGCATCCCCAAGGCGTGGAAAGGGTTCTCCGCCAAACGGACGTTCCGCGGCGCGGATTATTACATCACCGTGCGCAATCCGTACGGGGTCAGCAAAGGGGTCCAGAGCGTTGTCATGGACGGCAAGAAGGTCGTCGCCAACATCATTCCGCCCGACGCCAAGCCAGGCAAAGAGCATCACGTCGAAGTGATGATGGGTTAACTGTTCACCGCGGCAGGGGCCATTGAGGCGATCTGCTGCAGAGCGGCCTGAATGAACGGGTCGCTGTAATCGAGCACCACGTCCTCCCCGGCCAGCGCCCGGGAAACAAGCTGCAGCGCCTCATACGCCCGCCGCTGCATCTGCGAGATGTCCGCGATCGCTTCGCCGTTCTCCGCCAGCACGTACCGCATCAGGTCGGCGTCGTCGATCCGGCCGCGGCTGTCGCCGAGCAATTCGGCCGGCAGCTCAACGCCGATCCCGGTGACTATATCGTTCTCTACCGCGCTCCGCGCCTGTCTGGCGGTATCCTGGGCAAAATCAACCGCTTCGCCGACCGCCCCGTTATGGACCTCGCGTCCCAGCGTCAGCACCAGCCCGTTCCGTTCGGTGATCGCGTCGCGGCTGTCGAACAGCGCCTGGCCGTGCGTCACGTGTTCATTGGTCAGGACCGGGTTGCCGTTGTTATCCATCAGCCCCAGTGCCTGGTAGAACGGCTTTTCGGCCGACAGGTCCCGCCCCTGATGCAGGCCAACCAGCATCGTGTAGGCGACCTCGTCCAGGTCGCGGGGGTTGTTGCCCGTTAATTCCAGCGGGTCGGCGGTCTCGCCGATCAGCGACGGGTCAAAAGCGAGCGGATTGGTCGTCGTCCCCATATTGTAGGCGACCAGTTTATCGTAATAGGCCGGATCGTCATGCTGGGCGTTGTCGGCCGTCAGGGTGAGCGGCGTTTCGCCGTACAGCTCCGGGTTCAGGAAGATCGGGTTCTGCGCGATGTACTGGAGCGCGATGGCGGAGAGCACGTCCAGGACCTGGCGGCCGGTCGTTTCGGCCTGCACGCTCTGGTCGATCAGGGCGTCAACCGCCTCGTCGTCCGCGTCGCTGAAGATGTCGAGGATCATCGTCGCGTATTCGCTCCCCAGCAGGGAGAGCGCGCCGAAAGCGGCCGGGTGCGCCGCGCTGAACGCGCCGCTGTAAAAATCCATCCCCTCCCGCTCGCCCCACAACCGCGTCATCCCGTCGGTGATCGGCGCGTTGAGCGCCAGGGCGACCAAGAGCCGCTGGGTGATCGGATTGCTCATCAGCCGGCCGAGCGTCCGGCCAACAGCGCTGTTGGCCGTGGTCGCGCCCGAAGCCAGCTGCGTGTAAAGCATCGTCGAAAATACGCCGGCGGAGACCTGCGGCACCAGGCCGCGGGCGAAACTATCGTCTCCCACGCCCGCTAAAGCCAGCAGCATGTTATAAACGTTACTGCCGACGATGCCGGCGCCGGTCCCGACCATGCCGGTGCTGAAAAAGCCGCGCAGCGCGCCGAACCTGCCCCGCGCCATGGCGGCCAGCATTTCCGGCTCCACCAGCGGCTCCAGCAGGAAGCCGATGATCGGCGCGTTGGTCCCCAGCGCCCCGGTAATGCCGCCCTGGACATATTCCTGGCAGATCTCCTGCATGATCTCGCCGCCGATCGAACCGCCGCTGACCTGGAACTGCTCTTGCAGGCGCTGCGCCAGCGCCGGGTTTGCCTGCGCCGCCGCGGCGATCCTTTCCGTGACGAGCTCGGTTACTCTGGCTTTCAGCTTGCCGACATTATTGGCCATTTCCGGGTTGATCTCCCGTAATCGGTCGGTAAAGACCTGTTCGGTCATTCCCGGCGTGGTCATTAAGGTTACGACCTGGGCCGCCTGGGCCGTGGTCAATCCGTACTCGCTGACCAGGACGTCCGTAATGCTCCGGCCGACGGCGCTCGCCGTCTCCGCAGCCGCCGCCGTTTGCGCCGCTGCGCCCGCTCTGGCGGCCAAGCTCTGTTGGGCGGCCGTTATCCGTTCCTGGCCGATCATGGCTACCAGGTCGGATTGTTCGGCCATTGCCTGCAAGGCAAGCTGTTCCTGTTCGATCTCCGCCGCCGTGAACCGGGAATCCGGGTTATCCAGCTTAGCTTGCAGTTCATTGAAATGATAAGCGCGGCCGCTGACATATTCCGTGTGGGCCGCCTGTAATTCGACTTCGAGCCGACCCAGCTCCGACGCGCTCAGGTTGAGCGCGGCCAGCGACGGGGTGATCTGCCCGGTCTGGCGGAACTTGACCAGCGCCTGCCGCAGCCGGTCGAAATTGACGTTCGGCTGGCCGGCGATCTTTCCCTCGATGATGCCGGTGACGTCGCGGCCGAACCGTTCGTCGAGCATCCTCATCCCTTCGTAATATCCGTCGGGCAGTGCCATGGTCAGTATTTCACCCGACGGTGCGCCGGCAAAATTGACGACTGCCTGTCCCGCGGATGACGGAACATAGTCCGCCTGATAAGCATAGATCTGTCCGTCCTGTAAGTAGTAGGGAGACAATCTGATCCCTTCCCGGCTGACGGTAAATGGCCCCAACCGGCCGTCGCTGACCGTGATCTCTTGTCCGTTAGGCCCGCGATAGGTAAGCGACGTTCCATTTGAGCCCGAAACGGCAGTATATTGCGTGCCGTTATAAGTGATATTGATCGTGCGCGCGGCGTCACCGGCGCGCAGCGGCGTCAATACCGCCAATTGACCCGGCACGTAAGAAGCGGTGGTCCCGTCCGGGTAGCTAAGATTCGTTGTCGCCTGGTAACCGCCGATCCGGTGGACCATGACCGTATCGCCGACCCGCTGATATAATATGTCGCCGAATATCTGCGGTTCTCCTTCGACTAATTTATAGGGGTTCGCCTCAAATCCTTCATAGCGGACAAAGATCAGCCTGTTCCCGCTGAAGTCGGTCATCGCGCTCAACTCGGCATTAACGGTATAGGGATTTCCCTCGCTGTCGACCGCCGGAATGCCGAAGACCCGGTTTTGCCCTGATTGCACATCCAGGCTTAAAGTCGGATTTTGCGTATCCAACATGATCTCGGGGGTCAAGGCGGCAGGTTGCGGCGCCGGAGCGACCGCCGGCGCTGCTGTCTCCGGCAAACGGACTTCGGTTTCCGGAACCCGGACCTGCATGAACGGCCCGTTCATTTCGAAAGGAAGGTTCAACCGCTCAAATACTCCAGAGTAATAACGGAATAATTCGCCGCCGTCCGGCACCAGCTTGATCGACTCGACGCCGGCTTGCCGGGCTAAATTAAGTAGGCCAACAAACATGTCCGGCGTGCCGCCCGGTCCGGTCCCTCCCAGCTGCGGATCGACCGCTGACCTGCCCTCTGCCAAAGCGGCAGCTACTCTAACATGGTCCCGCAGCCTGATGCCGGCAACCTCAAGCGACACAATGTTCCCCAAGGCGTCCCTCGTCGGTTTGAGAACGATGCAAAAACTGTAACGCCCGCGCAACCCCTCCGCCGTCGGCTCGACCATGTCGTTGCTGCTCTTAAAAACAAAGTATTCCGCTCCGGTTTCCGATTGCCGGCGTTCAAATGTCGTGGCGACCCCATCCCCGGCCGCGCCCGGTCCCTGGAAATACTGGGCAACTTCCGGCGTCAGCAGGGAAAAGCGGCCCTGCTCCAGCTGCGCGGCAAAGCCGGCATCTTCGGTCGCTTGGGTCGGCGCCGGCTGAATGATCGTTTCCAGATCGATCAGCTCCGCGCCTTGCAGGCTGGGCGCTTGCGGCGAATACTCGGGCGCGTAAGCTTCGATTGTTCCGTCCTGAAGGTGAAAAGGCGAGAAATAAACCCTGTTATCCTGAATGACGAACGGACCGAGCCGCCCGTTCTGGATCGCCGTGTCCTGTCCGCGGGGGCCATGGTAAGTAACGGTTATCTCCTGCGCGGTTGTCGTGAGCGTATATCTGGCGTCGCCGTAGACGATCTCCTGCGCGACCTTATCGTCCGCCGCGGTGATCGTTGGCAGATCGATCCGGCTGCCGGGGTAGAGAAATTGAACTTCGCCGTTCGCCTGTCTGATCCCGCCGACGGCGCTCGGCATGGCGTCCACCTGCATGGCAACGATCGTGTTCCCTTGCCGCTGCAGGACGATCCCGTCTTTCCCGTAGTAAAGCGGGCTGTCTTCCCGAATAAAGGTCGGGAAGTCGTTCTCGTTCAGGCGGATATAGATCTGCGGATCGCCGTTCGTCTCGGTGATGGCGGTCAATTCCGCCGTTGCGATCGTCGGATTTCCCTGGCCATCCCGGGTCAAAAAGGTGATCGTCCTGGTTTGGCCAGACGGGACCTCGACGCTGAGCAGCGGATTGACGTCGTCAATAACCAGGTTAGGCACCTCGACAACCTCGACTTGCGGCCGCTGTTCCGGTATGCTAACAACTTGGTCCGGTTCGGCAAAACTGAACGACTCAGCCGCCGGCGTCCGGCGGACCTGGCCGGCGCCAACCGACGGAGTATCAAGCAGTTTCTTAACCTCGATATTGATGATAATATGGTCGCCGATGTGCCTGACTTCAGCTCCCATTTCTGCTAGTACAGGGGCCATTCTCTGACTATAACTGTCGGCAATAAGCTGCATGCTGAGCCGGCGGTAACCGAGGCCGCTTAACAACCCCGGGAGGTTCGCTCTGATATGCTCCATCCCTCCCAACCTCCGGTAAGCTCCCTTGCTCTGGCAAGTTAACCCGCTGATCACTATGTCCTGACGAACGCCTCTCTCCCGGAACTCAGCCAGTTCCAGGGAAAAGATATATTGCGAGTTCTCTGCTTTGATCTCGACATGGCGACCGTCGAGAGAAGCTTCAATGTGGATATCGTCCGGTGAGAATGAGCGATAAACTTCCGGGGGAATAAGTCTGCCTAAATTATCTCTGACCGCTTGTTCCAGGCTGACATCTGCCATTGAGCCGGGAGTAATTTCGGCAAATTGGAGAGGGGCAACCTGACCCGCCTGGGTACCTTGGCGGGCTTGATTGACCGGATAACTGTTTATTTGGCTGCTTCCGTAGGTCATTTATTCCTCTTTTTTGGGAATCTTATAACTAAAAAGTCAACCTCAAGCGGTTGACCCTTTTCACTATATTTATCGTATCTGCAGGGTAAAAACTTGTATGAAAAAGGGCCTTTTAAGCGGTCAAATGGCGGTGGAAAAGAAGCAACCCGGCATGGGTCGCCAGGCGCTGGAGCGGGGCTAACTGGGTCCATTCATCCAGGAAGTGTTTTGGCCCGGTAACGGTGATCATCCCGACGACTTGTATATCCCCGGTCGGCCGGGGATAAAGGGTGTAAATGTCTTTGATCTCCGGAAAGTTGAAGAGCGGAATGGCGATCGCCGCCCCCTTCAGCTGGAATCCCCAGAGCTCCGGAATTAGTTGCATCTCCTCGCCCCGGGCAGAATAGATCTGGTCCGAGTTCCCCCGCTGATTGCCGCTCACGAAGATCCG
Organism: Candidatus Margulisiibacteriota bacterium; assembly: GCA_041650855.1. NCBI lineage: Bacteria > Bacillati > Candidatus Margulisiibacteriota > Candidatus Margulisiibacteriota bacterium. The sequence continues at coordinate 740,616 of JBAZKJ010000001.1, read as the reverse complement.
AAAGTTCGCCCGGTCAGGTATGTAGATCAGCCTTTTCTGCTTGGCCGCCGCGATCGCCAAATCACGCACCGGCGTCGGGGCCTCTTGTGCGAGATTCGGCAACATCACATTGATGTCCAGCCCCTCCGGCGGATACTGGCTGCTGTGCTTGACGAACTTCTGTACTACCCAGGCCAGACGGGCCGCGAATTCCGCCAGGTCGCGGCATCCCTCCAGCCGGCTTTTACCGCGCATTCCGTTGATGACTCCGACGTTCACCAGCTGTTGATTACGGCGGTAATCGGGGCTAAGCGCCTGGAGATGTCTAGTGATCCGCTGAGTGAAAACACCGGGACGCGGCCTGAGTATCTGCGCGGTCATGATGTCACCCTGGCCCAGTTGCCCGGCTGCATGTACAGCGTGCCGCTCTTCGGTTCGATCTCCAGATAGAAAGATTTAACCCCATCCCCATCCCAGGTAAAATCAAAATGCTTATTCACGGCAAAACGCTTCCAGGCGGCCATTTTATTCTCGTCAAAGACCAAACTCCGGATCGCCCTGGGAAGAAAAGTTGTTTTTTCTTCGATCCCCAGCATCCGGCGGAAATATTCCGTGCCGCCGAGGAACCCGATCCGGGCGCGGATATCGTCTTGCAAGCCGAGCTTCATTTTGAGGTGGTCGCGGAGCGGCCGATGGCGGCCTTGCGCGTCGCGGTAAAACAATTCCCGCCTGCCTTGCGGGCAATTCGGCCTGGCGACCGTACCGGGCACCAGGTTGAGCGAGCGATAAATATTCGCTTTTATCCGGCTTAAGAACATTGGCTGTCTCCGAGGGTTCATCGCCAGATAAAACGCGCGATTTCAAAGAAAATGCCCGGCTTTTTAGGCCGGGCATTCACTTATTAAAACAGTTAACTAACGGGTGCCGAAACGGGTCGAATAAACCGCCCCCAGGCCGCACAGCCAGGCGATCGCCTTGATCAGGAAACCGCCGACGGGGACCAGGCCGACCAGCGACAGGATAACGATGCCGGTCAGGGTCTCGACCATCATCGATTTACCGGAGATCTTGAAGGCCTGCAGCGTCTTTTTGCCCAGCAGATGGCCGATCGCGATATAACCGAACAATCCGGCGGCGATCACCAGGACGGCCCAGACCGGGATCAGGATAATGCCGATAATGGAAACAGCCAGGATGATGGCGATCGGGACAAAAAGAATGGCGATCAGGATGCCGATCAGGAAATCACGAAGTAAGTTGCCTTCCATGCTCCCCGAGGTCCGCCCCAGCTGCGGGGTGAACAAGGCGACCAGGATGACCGCCAGGATAATAAAACCGATAAAGTTGAGGACGCCGAACAGGGCCAGGCCTTTGAGCATCCCGCCCTTGGTAAAGAACGAGACCGCCGGCGTGATCCCGCCGATCGCGACCTCGACGATATCGCCCTTGTTGATCGCCCCCGGCTCCTTCATCACTTTGCCGCCGACCGAAACGACGTCGCCGCCGACCGCCGCGGTGTCTTTCAGGAAGACCGAGCCGCCGATCGACACGACGTCCTCGATGACCTTGCCGTAGACGGTGACCGAGCCGCCGACCGAGACGGCCGAACGGACCTCCGCCCCTTCGGGGATGGTAACGCTGTCGCCGACGCGGACGACCGATTGCTTGTCTTTTTCCAGCCCTTTAACGATGGCGAACGCGGTAGCGGCAAAAGAGACCAGGAGAAAGACGACCAGCAGCGAACCAAGGATTTTTTTCAACATTCCGACACCTCCAAAGGTAGTTCTGTGCTGATTATATGACGCTAAAAGAGGGATGTAAAGGGCTATTTGCCTTCGGGCGCGGCGCTGGCCGGGTCGATGATCAGGACGGCGGCGGCCAGCACGGTGGTCCAGAGGCCGCGCTGGCCGATGGCGCTCTGCGTCACGTGCGAGGTCCGGACGATCTTGTCGGAGAGCTTCCACATTTCCTGCCGCTCGTCCCAGCTGGTAGTCTCGTCGAACGGAATGTCCAGGACGGTCGCCAGCATCTGCGCCGCGATATCTTCGGCGTATTCGCCGCACTCCTCGTCGGTCATCCCGTGGCCGTGGTGTTCGCTCAGGTATCCGTAGGTGCTCGGGTCGGCCGGCAGGGCGACGCCGATCGACGCGGAAATGAGGCGGTGCGATTCGTTGGTGTCGTTGCGCGACATGACGATAAAAGTGATCTGGCCCGGCTTGATCATTTTCAGCCCTTGCTCGCGGGGGACCTGCTTACAACCGGGCGGGAAGATGCTGGAGACCTGGACGTAGTTGACCGCCTGGATGCCGGCGTCGCGCAGCGCCATCTCAAAGCTGGCCAGCTTTTCTTTGTGCCGCCCGACCCCTTTGACGAAAAAGATCTTATCCGGGACCATGTCGTTCATTAAGATTTATTATACAACTCTCTGCGGAAAAAGCAAAAAATTGCTTTTTATAATTGAAATTAATTGATCGCTCCATCGATAACCAGTCAACAATGCCTAATTTTTACAGCGGGAAAAGAGTCTTGGTCTCCGGCGCCAGCGGGTTTATCGGCTCGCATCTGGCCCGGGCCTTAGCCGACAAGGGGGCGCGGGTGACCGCTTTGCACCGCAGAAGCCCGGCCATCATCCCCCACTCCTTGCTTTTTTCCCCTCCCGATCCCCGGATCGCTCTTTTACAGGTTGATATCAACGATCATTCTTTGGTGGACCGGACCATGGGCGCGGTCAAGCCCGAAGTCGTTTTTCACCTGGCAGCCGAAAGCCAGGTCCGCAGAGCGGCCGAAAACCGGGAATTGACCCTTCAGACCAACTATCGTTCCGCCAAATATTTGCTCGAGTCCGCTTTCCGGCATTCCCCCGATCTCCTGGCCTTGGTGGTCTCTTCCAGCATATTGGTCTATCCCCAGACCCTTACCCCGCCTTTTCGGGAAGAGATGCTCTCCGCGCCCGGCGAGGATGACCGCGCGGCTTCCGTCTTTGCCTCCCAGCCCTACGCCCTGTCCGTCGCGCTCATCGATCAAGCGGCTCGCAACTCGGGATTGCCGGTTTCCGTCTGCCGGCTGACCAACGTTTATGGCCCGGGAGACTTTAATTCCCAAAGAACGGTCCCGCTGCTTTTCCGGGCGATAATCCGCAATTCCCCCCTGGAACTCCGGCTATCTGCCGGCCAGCTTGCCGGCGTTCGTGATTTTCTTTATATTGACGATGCCGTGGGATCATACCTGCGGCTGGGGGCGAAAACCCCGGAATTGCCAGGGCAAGCCTTCAATTTTGGGACCGACCAACCGATCACTCTAACCGGTTTAATTAAATTGCTCTTTGCCGGCGCCGGCCTTACAATGGAAAACAGTCAGGTCTCCTATTCTGCGGTGAGAACCGAAGGCGCAACGCCCAGCTACTTTGCGGACTGGTCCAAAGCTAAAAACTTATTGGGTTGGGAGCCGAAGATCGCCCTGCAAGAGGGGCTGCAAAGGACCTTTCTCTGGTATCAGGAATTCTTCAAGCGCCACCCGGAAGCCTTGCCCTCTTAGAGCGTTCGATCAAGGCGAGTTTTTTTCTCCTCGGCCAGCTTTTGATCTCGTGTTCTCTTTTTGCCGCCGCCGACCTGGTCGCGTATCTTTTGTAATAGCGGATCTTGACCGCTGGATTATACGAGGTGTAACGAGCCCCCCTGCCGGTCCGGTGCTGTTCAAAGCGGCGCTTAAGATCGGTGGTAATGCCGGTGTAAAACGCTCGGTTGGCACATTCGATAATATAAACAAAAAAGGGCATAGATCTCGGCTCGTCGAGGGGCTACTCCTCCAGCAGGGAATTAAGCACCTGGTACGCGTCGTCCTGGGTCAAGCGCGCGAGCGCCAGGCGTTGGAGTACCAGCTCCTGGACATAGGCGTGAAAAACGACCGGGTCGCTGATCTTGAACTTAGTGAGGTCGTTCAATAAGGCCCGGCGCAAAGGCGCCAGTCCCGCCCAGCGCGACTTAAGCGTCGCATAAATGTTCGCGTTCTTCTTGATCGAAACGACATATTCATTGATATCATTGATCAAGCCCTGCGTCTTGAGCCGGTCGATCTTTAATTCCGCACCCTCCCGTTTAGCGATCCCCTCGCTGACCAGGAGGTCCGACTCCGCGGTGGTCAGCGGGATATCGCCGGCCACCTTATAAGCGACAAAGACGTCCGGCGGGACCTCCGCGGCCTCGGCGCTGGTCAACGGCAGGTTCAGCGCCAACTTATAACTGGCGCTGCCCGCCGGCTCGATCAGGTCGGGGGTGTTCGGGTCCCGGATAAAATCGTAACAGGCTAAATATAGTTCAAAATTCTTGCTGTACTTGGCGCAATCTTCAAAAGTGTCCTTGGGCGCCGCCAGGACCTTGATAAGTTCGCGGACCATTTGGCGCTGTTCCATCATCAGGTCGCCGGAGGTGTGCGCCAGCTCCGCCGCGGAGGTCTTGCGGTCGCGCGAAAGCTGGATCGGGTATTTGCCGAACTCGTTGCTCCCCCAGCGGGCCTTGACCACGTTGCCGCTCTCGTCGGTCGCGACGTTATAATACAAGTAGACCTGTTTGGCGGCCGGCGCGTTAAGATCGTCGGCGACGATCCCCGGCACCTTAGCCCAGTTGCCCCCCTCGTTAAGAAAGTTCCATTGGCCGCCCGTTTTTTTCAGCTGCGCGTCCTGCGGGATAACGGTCGTGTCGTGATAAATGCCGGAAACGTAGTTGACCGGCTTTTTAAAAACGTAAAAGGTCGCCGCCGAGGTCGGATAAGCGATATCGGCGCTAAATGTCGGCTGCCCGAGACCTTCCCGGCTCTGGACGACTTTCACCGCCGTGCTCGGCCCCGACTGGATCTTGATCTTGGCGAACGGTTCGCCGTCCAGGAAAATGACCCAGAGCGAGGAAGCGGGATAGACCGTCACGGTGACCGCCGCCGGCCTGGCAAAGCGGGGCGCCAGCGCTTTGATGTCAGCCGCAAAATCGATCAGGCTGGTTAAGGTCGGTAATTGCTCATATGACGGATCGGCCAGGTCTTTGCCGCCTTTAACGATTATCTTAGTGCCGATCGGCAGCAGCCGGCTGGCAAGAAAAACGCTGCGCGGGGCCATATGCAGGCAGCCGTGGCTGCGATAAAGGCTGCCGATCATGTCGTTGATCAAAACGCCAAAATTGTAATCGTTGAGCGCGCCGACCGATTCGATCAAGAGGCCCTGCCCTTCTCCGGAAGCGGTCATTTTGATGATATTGAGCAGGGCTTCCTTTTCGCTCTGGCCCAGGAGTGAAGTATCCGGGCCCCGCTCAAAAAGAGTGCCGTAGGTCACCGGGATCCGAAAATACGCCTGGGCCGGCAGGGCCCATAGCAGCACGAGCAAGAAGATCAGCCAGGTCCAACTATTGCGTTTTATCGTCATAATGCGATTTGTTTGCCACGCAGCCGGGAAAGCTGGGGGACAGGGACTTGAACCCCGATTCTCGCCTCCAAAGGGCGGTGTCCTACCATTAGACGATCCCCCACTGAAATAAACTCGAAATACTAAAAACGAAACTCGAAACCGCATTGAAGTATATCATTTATTCTTGAAATCATACACATTTTTTGACGATATTATACTGATATGGTGAAAGTGCAGGAAAACAGAGGATTTGCGATCCGGCCGCGCCCGGTTAGGACCTTGACCGATACCACCCGGCGTTTGGCGGACAGGGTCGGCAAATGGCTATTCCCTAACCCCGAAGCCTTGCTCGGCTGGCAGCCGGCCGCGCTGGGGCCCAGGGACATTTCTCCCGTCATGTTCATGGACGGCATGTCGGCCTCGGGCGGCAAGCTGGTCGACGAACTGGACGTCTCCCGGCAAACCTTGATCGATTCGCTGGCCAAGAACGGCCACAAAGACACTGCCTCGGTCGAGGCCGCCTTTTCCGCACTGGCCCGGCTGGCGCCGGCACAGCGGGAAAGGAACCTCCGGGTCGCCTTCCAGCTCGTGGAATGGCAGGTCTCGCCCGGCGTCGTCGCCGCCTCGCTGCTGCTCGACAGCGCCGAGCTGCCCGGTAAGATCGATGCCGAAACGAAAAAGGCGCTGGCTAACATCAACCGGTTGAACGCCCTCGCCTGCAATTGCAGCGACAAGCAGCAGATCAGTCATTTCCGCAACCTCCTTTTTCAGCTGGCCGACAGTCACGAAACCTTGCTCGCCCTGGCCGCCAAGGACCTCTGCGACCTGCGGCTCTACAACGCCGGGATCAAGCAGCCGAAAAAAGAGCGGATCGAGCGGGCGTTCCATACCAGTTCCTGGGTCCTGAAATATCTAAATCTCGAGGAATGCGGCGAGCTTGAGGACCTGGCCCTGCTGCACCTTGACCCGGCCTATTACAAAAAGGTGGAAGAGCTGCAGGCCCAAACGATCGGCATGGGACGCACCCAGGCGCTGGAACGGCTCAAAGGGATCACCCAGGACCTGGACGCCTTGCTCGATCTCCACGAGATCCCGCACCGGATCATTTACCGGGTCAAGCGGGTACCGAGCTTCGGCCGCAAGGTCAACGAAAAAGGGGAGATCCCGGCCGACTCCAACGGGATCAGGGTGATCTTGACCTCCAATAACGCGGCCGATTGCTATTTGACCCTTTTCCGGATCAGGGAACAGCTGAGCGAGGACGGCTGGGAAGAGATCCCCGCCAAGTATGACGATTACATCGCCAAGCCGCGCCCGACCAGTTACCAGGCGCTGCACGCCCAGTTCCGGCATGCCGACGGCTACACGCTGGAAGCCCAGTTCCGCACCGAGGAGATGGACTGGAACGCCGAGTTCGGCAAAGCCTCGCACGCCGCCTACAAGACCGGCGACGAACTGGCCAAGATCGTCATCGACAACCGCGCGAATATTGCCGAGCAGCGTTTCGCGGCCAAACGGGAAACGATGCAGAAGGCCGGCGTCTATTATGTTTACGACGTCGACAACCGGCTCTTTAAATTGATCAGCGTCACGCCGGACGCCGCGCCGACCCTGCTTGATTTCGCCTTCGCCCGGGGGCTTGGCGAAGGGCTGCTGCTCCAAAGCGGCCTGATCAACGGGCAGCACGCCGCCTTGCGCGACCCGGTCGCGACCGGCGACGTGGTCCGGTTGCTGAAAGGGACCCACCTGCTCTCCGCCGGCCGCGACAAAGACGTCAATACGTTCCTCGGCCGGGCGGTCATTCACGCGCTGTCGCGCGGCGGGATCGACCCGCGCCAGCTGGCGGACGAACGGCGGCTGATCACCAAGGGCGGCAGCCGGTTCGCCGAGCTCAGCCGCGGCATCGCCGGAGAGATAATCGCCGAGGTCCGTAAATATTTCGATGGGCTGGAAAAAGAATCCGAACCCGAAACGTTCCGGTTTTCCCGGGCAGCCGAGCCTCAGCTCCGGTTCTCCCTGGAAAGGCTGGCGCGGCGGAAAGGCTTTTCTTCCGTCGACGAGCTTTACCTGGTCATGGGCCTGCTCAACAATGATGACGCGGCGTTCGCGGCGGCCCTCAAGACCAAGGTCAGGGAAAACGCCGTGATCGCCGCCACGGAGACCGCCGGCCGGACCGCCAAACTGGCCATGCTGGGATTAAACATCCCGGGGGTCGCGCTCGAGCTTTTCCGGCTCATGGAAAAGTACGGTATCAAGGTCCTGGCGATGGAGCAAAAGCCGCTGCGCGGCAATGTTTTCGGCCAGTTGAAGTTCGCGCTGGCCTTTGGCGCCCGGGAAAAATATCAGGCGTTCATCGCCGACCTCGAGAACCTCTACCGCGACGTGCCGCCGCCGGCCCCCCAGCTCGGCAAGATCGTGAATATCGATTTCCGGATCAAACAGGAAGCCGTCAGGCTGGAAACCCTGAAAACCGCGTTGGGCGAGATCGTCGAGCTGGGCGCGAACGTCAGCAAGATCGCGTATCCGTCGGCCTCGCCGGACAAAGAATCGACCTACACTCTTTCGATCCAGCTCCCGTACGGTAATCGCGGGCCGAAGATCATTAAGCTGCTCAGCGAACGGTTGTACGAGATCGAGGGGATCCGGGGGGTAGTCGTTACTTCGTAAGGGAATAGGCCTTGGTCAGCGCCTCTTTCAACCGGTCATCAAGTTTTTTGCCGCGCCGCCCCATCATCGCCGCCGCCGCTTTCAGGAAATCGTCGAGCCGGTAACGCTCCGCTTCGTTCCACTGGAAATCGGGCACGACTTTCGGCGTGACCTTGCCGCCCAGGACGTTCGCGCCGAGGCCGATGACCGAACCGGTGTTGATCAGCGTGCCGATCCCGGTCTTGGCGAAGTCGCCGACAAAACAGCCGAGGAATTGCTGACCAGTATCGACTCCCCCGACTCTGACCGGGCCATAATTGTTCTTTAAATTCGAGTTCGTCGTCCCCGCCCCTAAGTTAACCCACTCGCCGACGTACGCATGGCCGATGAAGCCGTAGTGCGCTTTATTGGCGTAACCGTGGAAGATCGAGTGCGTCACTTCTCCCCCGATCCGGCACTCGGGGCCGATCGAGAGCGGGCCGCGCAGGTAGCTTTGCGGACGGATAACCGTCTTCTTGCCGATGTAGATCGGCCCGGAACGCGCGTCGAGCACGGCGCAAGCCTCGATCTCCGCGCCTTCCTCGATCAGCATGTTCTCCTTGGCGTAAAGGACGGCCGACGGGTGGACCCGACCCGAGACCCGCGACCCGAGACTCGCGACATCTTTTTCCAGATCTTCTTTCAAACCAACGATCAGGTCCCAAAGATATTCGATCTTTTTCCCGGGATGGTCAGCCAAAGTGCGGGCGCCGCAGCGTAATTCGGTAATTTCCCTGATGTAAGTTAGCGGTTTAAAATTTTCTTTCCCCATAGTCCCTCAGCCCCCCTAGTCCCTTGTCCCCAGCGCCGAGTCCCCCTTCTTCCGGTAATTCGGCTTCTCGAACGAATAATGGAAGTGGGTGTGGGTCTCGTAGCGGCCTTCCATGATCGCCACCACGTCCTCGATAAAAACGATCTCTTCGTCGGTCGGGATGACGTAGATCTTGACCGGCGAATCGTCGGCGGAGATCGGCGTTTCCTGTTCCCGGCTGATCGTCTGCTCGTTCTTTTTCTTGTCCAGCTTCAGGCCCAGGTTCTCCAGGCCGTCGACGACCTTCTCCCGCAGCCGCCAGTTCAGCTCGCCGGCGCCGGCCGTAAAAACGACCGCGTCCACCCGGCCGAGCGCGGCCGCGTAGGCGCCGATATATTTTTTCAGCCGATAGGCCTCGATCTCCATCGCCAGCTGGGACCGGCGGTCGCCCTCGCCCGCCGCTTTTTCGATGTCGCGCCGGTCCATGTACTTGCCGGTCAAGCCGAGCAGGCCGCTCTTTTTATTCAGGATCGTGTCGAGCTCTTCGGCGTAGAAGCCCTCTTTTTCGATCATGAAGAGGATGATCGCCGGGTCGATGTCGCCGCAGCGGGTCCCCATCACCGCCCCCTCCAGCGGGGTCAAGCCCATGCTGGTGTCGATCGAGATCCCCCCTTTGATCGCCGTAATGCTGACGCCGTTGCCGATATGCATAGTGATCAAATTCGTTTCCAGCGGCGGCTTGTTCAATAGCACTGACGCCCGGCGGGAAACGTACAGGTGCGAAGTACCGTGAAAACCGTAGCGGCGGACGCCGTACATCCCGTACCATTCGTAAGGGACGGCGTAAAGGAAGGAGCTTTCCGGCATCGTCTGGTGGAAAGCGGTGTCGAACACGGCGATGTGCGGGATATCCGGCAGGACTTCCTGGGCCGCTTCGATCCCGGCGATGTTCGGCGGATTGTGGAGCGGCGCCAGGTCCTGGACGTTCTTGATCGCTTCCAGCACCTCGCTGTCGATCCGGACGGAGCTCTTGAACTTTTCCCCGCCGTGGACGACCCGGTGGCCGACGGCGCAAATGTCCTGCAGGTCGTGGAGCACGCCGTGCTCCTTGTGGACCAGCGTGTCGATGATCAGCTGGAGCGCGGTCCGGTGGTCGGGGCATTCAAAATCAAGCTTCTGCTCCCCTTTGCCCGGCACGCTGAAGCTGATGAACGATCCGGGGATCCCGATCCGTTCCACGACCCCTTTGGTGATCGTCTCCCGCTTCTCCCAGAAGAAGAGCTTATATTTTACCGAGGAGCTACCGCAATTTAACGCCAATACTATCATAAGTTTTTCCGTTCCTGTCGATCACGAACGCTTTGGCTCCGAACCGTTCGAGCAGTTGCCAACCGTCAGCGGGGCCTAACACGAAGACAGCGGTTGATAAAGCGTCAGCCAGGGCCGCGTCTTTAGCAACGACCGTCACGCTCAGGCACCGATCGGCTTTTTTTCCGGTCCGCGGATCGACGATATGGCCGGGTTGTTCGTATTGGCCGGAGGTCGAGAGGGCGTCTCCGTTGTTCAGGATCACTACCCCCAAAACTTCCCCGTCCCTCGGGTCTTTGATCCCGATCCGCCAGCCGTTACCGATCACCGCGATCGACGAATGCAGGTCAATTATAGCACTTTTGACCCCTTTCTTCAGCAGGAGCCGCCGGGCGGATTCGACGGCATAACCTTTGCCGATGCCGCCCAGGTCAATGTCACGGGTCGCGTATCTGATATCGAATGCTCCGCCCGAGGCCCGCTTAACATCCTCCGCCATTTTCAGCACAGCGGCGGTGTCGGCGGAAAGCTGCAGCGGCGCCCGGCCGGCAAGTTTATTGAGCAGGAAGATCTCGCTCCGCCGGTCGTACCGGCTGAACAGGCGGTCGAGCCGCCGGAGCTCGTAGATCGCCCGCAGCGTCCAGTGCGGGGCGCCCGGGCCGGTCACTTTGACGCGAACCGACGTCCCCATCACCGGGGCGGTCCGCTCGGCCACGACCGGCAGCTTGGCGTAATATGATTCCCCGGCGATCGCCAGCAGCAGGAAAAGAATGATCAGGTAAGCGGGGCGTATTTTCATCGCTTAGTATGATATAATAGATACTCAGGATGAACAAGGTCAAAGGGCTCCGATCAAAAGACCTCCTCGGCCTCAAAGACCTCACCGTTGAGGAAATCAAGCTTATTTTAGAGACCGCCCGTTCGATGAAAGAGATCATGCTCCGGCCGATCCCCAAGGTCCCGACCCTGCTCGGCAAGCACATCGTCACTCTCTTCTACGAGCCGTCGACCCGGACCCGGACTTCGTTCAATACCGCCGCCAAGATCCTCTCCGCCAACATCACCAACGTCCAGATGTCGACCACCAGCGTGGTCAAGGGCGAGAGCCTGATCGACACGATCAAGAACCTGGAAGTGATGGGGCTGGACTGCATCGTCATCCGCCACAGCATGGGGGGCGCCCCGCTGCTGGCCGCCCAGCACTGCAACGCCTCCGTCATCAACGCCGGCGACGGCTTCAACGAGCACCCGACCCAGGGGCTGCTCGACATTTTCACGATGATCGACAAGCGCAAGACGGTCAAAGGGAAAAAGGTGGTGATCGTCGGCGACATTCTGCATTCCCGCGTCGCCCGGAGCAATATCTGGGGGCTCAAGAAGCTGGGCGCCGAGATCGTCGTCGTCGGCCCGCCGACCCTGATGCCGATCGGGATCGAGCAGATGGGGGTCCGGGTCTCCTATAAACTGGACGACGAGATCGCGGACGCCGATTTTATCAACATGCTCAGGATCCAGAAAGAGCGGATGGAAAAAGGCTTGTTCCCTTCGATCGAAGAATACTCCCAGCTGTACGGTCTCAACGCCGAACGGATGAAAAAGGCGAAAAAAGACGTCGTCGTCATGCACCCGGGGCCGATCAACCGCGGCGTGGAAATAACCTCCGAAGTGGCGGACGGGCCGTTCAACGTCATCCTGGAACAGGTGACCAACGGGGTGGCGGTCCGGACGGCGATCCTCTTCCTACTCCTCAGCTCGCAGCCTGCTTAGCGTGCGCTTCGGCCAGCCTCGTTTTTAGTTCGGCCAGTTTATGCCCGGCCAGCGGATAGAACAGCATGATGCTGAACCCGATCGCCAAAGCGATGATCGGCAGGCCGGCGATCAGGAACCGTAAGCCCGCCCGGAATTCCGCGTACTGCGTGAAGACGTAAGGATTGTAGCCGCTCATGATAAAGACGGCGCTCATGCTGAACGCTTCCAGGCCGATGGCAAAGCGGGTGATAAAGGCGTTCAGGCCGAAATACATCCCCTCGCGGCGGTGGCCGGTCGTCAGCTCGTCCTCGTCAATAATATCGGCAATGACCAGGTCGGCGACCAGGATAAAGCCGGCCATCGCCGCCCCGATCAGGGCGGCCGTCAAAACGACCAGGCCGAAACTCTGGACGTAAAAAAGCGGCGTCAGAAACAACGCCAGCAGCAGCAGGGAAGCGAGAAAAGCCTGTTTGGCCCCGAACCTGACCGCCACCCGCTTCCAGACGAACAGCATCGGGATGGCCGTCAGGAAAGCCGCCGCCAGGATAACGGTCACCCGCTGCGGGTTGGCGTTGAGCACGTATTTAGCGAAGAACGGGATCGTCGCCATGATCAGCGTAAAAGTGTATTGCACGAACAAGTTGGCCAGGACGAACGTCAGGAACGAACGGTTGCGCAGCGTCGCCTTCAGGGCCGGCCAGAACGGCAGCGGCTGAGGCCGGCTGAAGGCCTTGTTCTCCCGGCTTCCCCACACGGCGATAAGCATCGTCAGGGAGATCAAACAGCCGAAGAGCGCTCCCATGCTCGGCCAACCCCAGGTGCTGTAAAAAAGCGGCGGCAGGGCAATGCCCAGCAGCAGGCCGATCATCCCCAGTGACTGGCGGAAAACGTTGACCTGCGCCCGCTCCTGGTCGGTCGGGAACATCTCCGGGAACAACGCCGCCCAGTTCAGCACCGTGATCGTGTACAGGGCGTCGAACAGGCAGATCAGTATGGCCAAGTAGAGGAACAGCTCAAGGGCGTGGTCGATCCCGTCGAACGGCGGGACCCAGAGCAGGAAAAAGAGGAGGCCGAAAGGGATGGCGCCGGCTAACAGATACGGGATCCGGCGTCCCCACCTGGTCCGGGTATTATCGGAGAGAAAACCGAAGAGCGGATCGTTGACCGCGTTCCAGAGCCCGTAGAGCAGGATCGCCGAACCGGCCAGGGCGACCGGCAGTTTCAGTACGTCAACGTAGAAAAATATTAAGTAGGTGGAAAAAGCCTGGTACGAGATCGCCGTGGCGACCGCGCCGAGGCTATAGGCCAGTTTCTTTAACAATTTATACGGCGATCGCTTCGGTGGGACAGGCGCCGGCGATCTCTTCCAGGTTATGCTGGTCGCATTCCGCTTTGACGGTTTGCGCTTTGCCGTCGGCGGTCATGACGAAAACCTCGGGACACATGTCCACGCAAACGCCGCAGCCGATACATAAAGATTGGTCAACACTTACCATCGTTATCACCCCTTACCGGCAAATTATAACACAAATATTATTATTTGGGACTGTGCTTGATGACCTTGCCTTCGGCCATGTAAACGACGTCCTCGGCAATGTTGGTGGCGTGATCGGCGATCCGCTCCAGGTGGCGGGCGATCAGGATCAGCGGCAGGGCCCGCGCGGTAGTGGCGGCGTCCTTGGTCATGATGTCGACCAGCTCGTCGGTCACCAGATTGCGGTAGCCGTCCGCCCGGTCCTCGTCCTGCCAGAGGGTGCGGGCCAGCGCCGCGTCCCGTTTCACGAACGCGTCGAGCGCCTTGTGGACCATCGCCTCCGCCAGCTCCGCCATTTTCGGGATGTCTTCCAGCGGTTTGAGCAGCGGCAGTTCCGCCAGCTCCACCGCCCGCTGGGCGATATCGACCGACAGGTCGCCGATCCGCTCCAGGTCGGAGCCGATCCGCATCCCGGTCGTGATAAAACGGAGGTCGACGGCCATCGGCTGCTGCGTCGCCAAAAGCTCCAGGCAGAGCTCGTCGACCTCCAGCTCGATGTTGTCGACCTGGCTGTCGGCCAGAATGACGTCTTTCGCCAGCTTCGGGTTGTTCTTCTTCAGCGCTTCGACCGAATTAAAGATCGATTTTTCGACGAGCCCCCCCATCTTCAGGATCAGGTCGTTCAAGCGGTTCAATTCTTTTTGAAAATGCTCTCTGCCGTCTATCATGGTTATCCAAACCTCCCGGTTATGTAGTCTTCGGTCCGCTTGTGGCGCGGCGTGGTAAAGATCTGCTTCGTCGCGCCCAGCTCGACCAGTTCGCCCAGCAGCATGTACCCGCATTCGTCGGAAATTCGCGCCGCCTGCTGCATGTTGTGCGTCACGATGACGATCGTGTACTGCTTTTTCAATTCTATCATCAACTCTTCGATCCGCATAGTTGCCAGCGGGTCGAGCGTGGAGCACGGCTCGTCCATCAGCACGACTTCGGGGGTCACGGCCAGCAGGCGGGCGATGCAAAGCCGCTGCTGCTGTTCCAGCGAGAGCGTTAACGCGTTGGCCCCCAGCTGGTCTTTCAACTCGTCCCACAGCAGCACGGACGAGAGCGCTTTTTCCGCCGCCGCTTCCAGCTTCTGCCGGTCCCTGATCCCGTGGATCCGCAAGGCGTAGACGACGTTCTCGTAAACGGAGAGCGGGAACGGGTTCGGCCGCTGGAAGACCATGCCGACCTTCGTCCGCAGGGCGATCAGATCGGTTTCACCGCCCAGTATCTCCTCCCCGCCCACTTTCACGCTCCCGGTCGTCCGGACCCCTTCGATCAGGTCGTTCATCCGGTTAAAAACGCGGAGCAGGGTCGATTTGCCGCAGCCCGACGGGCCGATCAGCGCGGTGATCCGGTGCTGGGCCACTTTCAAGTCGACGTCTTTCAGCGCCTGGAACGTCCCGTACCATAAGGCCAACTTGCTGGTTTCGATAATGTTCATCCGAATCTCCCGGTGATGTAATCCTCGGTCCGCTTGTCGCGCGGCACGGTAAAGAGCTCGCCGGTCGGGCCGATCTCGATCAGCTCCCCCATCAGGAAGAACGCGGTCCGGTCGGAAGCGCGCGCCGCTTGTTTAACATTGTTCGTGACCAGGATCTGGGTATAGCTCTTTTTCAGCTCCTGCATCGCCTCTTCGATCTTTAAGGTCGAGATCGGATCAAGCCCTGAGCACGGCTCGTCGTACAGGATAACTTCCGGTTCGACCGCCAGCGTCCGGGCGATACACAGCCGCTGCTGCTGTCCGCCGGAAAGCTTAAAGGCGTTGGTCTGCAGGCGGTCTTTGACCTCGTCCCAGATCGCCGCCGCTTTTAACGCTTTCTCGACGATCTCGTCGACCTTTTTGCTCCCGTGCAAACGCGGGCCGTAGGCAACGTTGTCAAAGATCGACAAAGGGAGAGGGAGCGGCAGGGCGAAAACGATCCCGACTCTTTTACGCAAAAGATGTTTATCGATCCTGCAAAATATGTCCATGCCATCCAGCAAAACCTCGCCGGTTGTTTTAGAATTCGGATAAAGCTCGTTCAAGCGGTTCAGCGTCCGGAGGAACGAGGTCTTGCCGCTGTTTGACGGCCCAATGATCCCCAAAATCTCATTGGTTTGGACTGCCAAGTTTAAGTCTTTTACAGCTTGGTGCTTGTCGTACCAGACATTGAGGTTTTTAACTTCGAGCTTTACCATGTTTTCCGTTTCCTCAACCTTGCTCTCAGCCAGGACGCCAGAATGTTCATGATGAAAACCATGCCGACCAGGACCAGTACCGTTCCATACTGGATCTTAACGCTGACGTTCGGCACCTGGGTGGAAAGGACATATATATGGTAAGGCAGGACCATCGCCTGGTCGTAGACCGAGCGCGGCAGCCGCGGCAGGTAGAACGCGGCGACCGTGAACAGGATCGGCGCGGTTTCCCCCGCCGCCCGCGATAATCCCAGGATCGCGCCGGTAATGATCCCCGGGATCGCGTTGGGCAGGACGACATGGCGGACAGTTTGCCAGCGGGTGGCGCCGAGCGAGAAGCTGACTTCGCGGAAAGAGCGCGGCACCGCCCCCAGCGCTTCCCGCGTCGCCGTAATAATGACCGGCAGCGTCATGATCGCCAGGGTCAGCGACCCTGCCAGAATGGACGCCCCGAACTGGAGGAACGTCACGAACAAGCCGAGGCCGAACAGGCCGTAAACGATCGAGGGGACGCCGGCCAGGTTGATGATCGCCAGTTCGATCACCCGGGTTAACCAGTTCCGCTGGGCGTATTCGTTCAGATAGATCGCGGCCATGATCCCGAGCGGTATCGAAAATACCGCCGTACCGATCGTCAGGTAGATCGTGCCGACGATCGCCGGGAAGATCCCGCCGGCCCTCATCCCGTCGCGCGGCATGGCGAGCAGGAATTCCGCGGTCAGCGCCGGCAGCCCCCTGACCAGGATCAGGATAAAGATCAGGACGACCGGCAAAACGATCAGGAGGGTGACCAAATGGAGGATCACCTTGGCGATCTTTTCTTTTTGTCTGGCGTCGATCATCTTTTCTTTTTCCCTTTGTTGCTCCGGTGGAGGAATATGTCGGCCAGCAGGTTAATGATGAAACTGATGATGAACAGGATGATGCCGATCGCGAAGAGCGAATAATAATGCCCGCTCCCAGCGACCGCCTCCCCCATTTCGGCGGCGATCGTCGCCGTCAGCGTCCTGACCGGCTGGAGAAAGCTGGTCGGAATGACCGCCGCGTTGCCGGTGATCATCAAGACCGCCATCGTCTCGCCGATCACCCGGCCGATCCCGAGCATCATCGCCGCCAGGATGCCGGAAGAAGCGGCCGGAATGGTTACCCGGTAAACGGTTTGCCAGCGCGTGGCGCCCAAGGCCAACGACCCCTCTTTATAGCTCTTGGGGATCGAAACGATCGCGTCCTCGATGATCGAGACGATCGTCGGCATCGCCATGAAAGCGAGCATGATCGACCCGGCCAGCGCGGTCAAGCCGCTCGGCAGGCGAAAGACGGTCTTTAAGAACGGCGCGAGCGTCACGATCCCGATAAAACCGAGGACGATGCTCGGGATCGCCGCCAGCAGCTCGATCCCGGTCTTCAAGATATTGGCGAACCAGTGGGGAGCGAACTCCGAAATATAGATCGCGGCCGCCAACCCCATCGGCACGGCGATGACGATCGCCCCCAGCGTCACGAAGAGCGAGCCGAGCAGGAGCGGCGCGATCCCGAACTGCGGCGGATCGGAAATCGGATACCAGTTGACGTTGAACAGGAACGACTGGATACTGACCTGGCCGAAGAGCGACAGGCCCTCCTTGAGCAGGAAGATAAAGATCAAGAGAACGAACAAGATCGAGGCGACCCCCGACAGGAAGATCAGCTTTTCAATGATATAGTCGAACGGCCTTCTCATTTAATGGGGACAAAGTCCATTTTTAGGACTATCTCCTGCCCCGCTTTACTAAAGACATAATCAATGAAAGATTTCACCTCTCCGGACGGGACGCCGTTGGTGTAGAAGAGGAGCGACCGGGAGATCGGGTAGCGCCGCTCGATCACGCTTTTAACGGTCGGGAGCACGTAGGGCGAACTGCCGTCTTTGGCGATCGCCAGCGCCTTCTCTTTTTTAGTCATGTAGCCGAGGCCGATGTAGCCGATCGCCGTCGGGCTGGAAGCGATCTCTTCGATGATCGCCTGCGACGACGGCATCATCAGGACCGACGCGTCGAATTCGTTCGGGTTATTCTTCTCTCCCAGTTTAACGACGTGCTCCAGAAAGAAAACGTGGGTCCCGGAGTTCCGCTCGCGGGAGAGCGCGACGATCCGCTTGTCCTGCCCGCCAACCTGGCGCCAGTTCTTGATCCGGCCGGTAAAGATATCCGAGAGTTGTTTGATCGTCAGTTTATTGACCGGATTGGCCGGGTTGACGGCGATGGCGACGCCGTCGTTGGCGACGTGCCACTCGACCGGGTGAACGCCATTATGCTCCGCCTGCTTGATCTCCTTCTCCTTGATGTTCCGGGAACACTGGGCGATGTCGGTCGCGTTGGCGATGATCGCGGCGATCCCGGTCCCCGACCCGCCCCCGGTGATGGCGATCGCCGTTTCCGGATGGATGTTCATGTACTGCTCCGCCCAGGCCTGGGCCAGGTTAACCATCGTGTCGGACCCTTTGATCTGTAAGGCCTTCTGGGAGCGGGAGCAACCGGTAACGATCATAGCCAAGAGGCAAAAGATAGCAACCAAACCAATTAATATCTGGCGCCGGGCTTTCACAAACCTATTATCAATAATGAATGTTAAGCGAATGTTACGGGAATGTTAAATCGCCGTTAACAAAACGCCGACCTTTTCCTTGATCAGGCCCCTCACCCGCCGGAATTCTTCTCTCCCCTTTCCTTTTGGATCGGGAATATCCCAGGCCAGCTCCTCCTTGGCCGGAAAGAACGGGCAGACGTCCTGGCAACCCATGGTGACCACATAGTCGTATTCCTGGACCGGCAGATCGCCAAAGCCTTTTGACCTTGCCTGCGAAATATCGACGCCGGCCTCCTTCATCGCCTCTATCGCTTCCGGATTAACGACCCCGGACGGTTTTGACCCCGCCGAGTACGCTGCGACCCGGTCGCCGCCCAAAACCCGGGCAAAGCCCTCGGCCATTTGCGAGCGGCACGAATTCTCGACACAAACGAACAGAATCCTAGTTTTTTTCTCCGCCACTATGTTTCACCACCTTGGCTTTTACCATATAGATGACATCTTCGGCAATATTGGTCGCGTGATCGGAGATCCGCTCCAGGTGCCGGGCGACCAAAAGGAGCGGGATCGCTTTCCGGACCGAACGGGGATCGCTTTCCATGATCGCCATCAGCTCGTCCTGGACATGGTCCCGCAGTTTATCCACTCTATTCTCCTTCTCCCAGATCGACTTAGCAAGCTCCACATCGCCGCTCCGGAACGCGTTCAGCGCGTCGGCTAACGCGTCCTGCGACAGCTTAGCCATCTCCGGAACATCGACCAGCGGCTTGATCAGTCCTTGTTCCGCCAGTTCGATCGCCCGTTCGGCGATATCTTCGGCCAGGTCGCCGATCCGCTCCAGGTCGGTCGCGATCCGCATTCCGGTCGTGATGGTGCGCAGGTCGATCGCCATCGGCTGGCGGACGGCGATCAGGTTGATGCAGCGGTCATCGATCAAAAGCTCCAGCCGGTCAACTTCCACGTCATCCTTGATCACTTGCTTGGCCAGGTCCTTATCGCGGTTGGCCAGGGCGGCCACTGAACGGCCGATCAGCTGGCCGACCAGCTCCCCCATCCCCACGATCCGCCCCTTCAGCTCTTCTATCTCCTGATCGAACAATATTTTATGGTCCATTATCCGAACCTCCCCGTCACATAATCTTCGGTCCGTTTGTCGGCCGGCGCGGTGAATATTTTTGTCGTGATATCGTATTCGATCAATTCGCCGAGCAGGAAGAAACCGGTCCGGTCTGCCACTCGCGCCGCTTGCTGCATGTTGTGGGTAACGATGACGATCGTGTAATCCTTTTTCAACTCATGGATCAACTCCTCGATCTTGCCGGTCGAGATCGGGTCAAGCGCCGAGCACGGTTCGTCAAGCAGGATGATCTCCGGTTTGACTGCCAGCGTCCGGGCAATGCATAGCCGCTGCTGCTGTCCGCCTGACAGGCAGACACCCGGCTGTTGCAGACAATCTTTAATTTCGTCCCAGAGCGCCGCCCGGCGCAAGCTGGTCTCGACCGCTTCATCCAGCACCTGCCTGTTCCGCTCTCCGTTCAGCTTAAGGCCGGCCGCGACGTTTTCATAAACGGTCATCGTCGGGAACGGTGTCGGCTTCTGGAAGACCATCCCGATCTGCCGTCGGATCGTGACCGGATCAATGCTTGGATCGAGAATGTTCGCCCCGTCGACCCGGATCTCGCCGTCGGCAGTGGCGCCCGCGACCGTCTCATGCATCCGGTTCAGGCAGCGGACAAAGGTCGATTTGCCGCAGCCGGACGGGCCGATGATCGCCGTCACCTGGTTGGCCGGGATCGCAATGTTGATGTCCTGCAGCGCCTGCTTCGCGCCAAACCAGGCGTTTAGATTTTTGACGCTTATCTTGTTTTCAGCCATACACCACCCTCTTTGAATATCTTCTGACGATCACGGTAATAAGCAGGACGAAACCGACCAGCGCCAGCGAGCCGGCCCAGGCCATCCGGTTCCACTCCTCGAACGGCGAGATCGCGTAATTGTAGATCTGCACGGTCATCGAGGCCATCGGCTGGTCGAGTTGGAAATTCCAGTACATATTGTTGAACGCGGTAAAAAGGAGCGGCGCCGTTTCTCCGGCCGCCCGGGCAACCGCCAGCATGATCCCGGTAAAGATCCCGCTCCAGGCGGTCCGCAGGACCACGAACAGCATCACTTTCCACTCCGGCACGCCGAGCGCCAGGGCCGACTCCTTGAGGGTGCGCGGCACCATCCTGATCATCTCCTCGGTCGTTTTCGTTATGTACGGGATCATCACCAGCGCCAGAGCGAAGCCGCCGGCCAGCGCCGAGAACCTTTTCATCGTTAGAACGAACAACATATAAGCGAAAATGCCGAAAACGATGGTCGGGAAACCGGACATGACATCAACCGCGTAACGGACAATGAAACCTCGCTTCCCTTTCCCCCACTCCGCCAGCCAGATCCCGCCCAGGATCCCGACCGGCAGGCTGATCAAGCCGGCGATGCCAACAATGATAAATGTCCCGACGATCGCGTTCGCCATGCCGCCTCCCTGCTCGCCGACCGGGACCGGCAGGTGAGTGAAGAAATCAAGGTTAAGCGCCGTGGCGCCGCGGAGGCAAACGTAAACCAGCAGGGAGAATAACGGGAGCACGGCCAGCGCCGCCGCCAGGTAAACCAGCGTCAAAAAGAACCGTTCTTTGAGCTTCCTTATTGAATACGACTGTTGCTGACCATTTTCCATACTAACAACCTCGCTAAACCGTTGACCAGGACCGTGATCAGGAGCAGGACCAGGCCGATCTCGACCATGACCGAAAAGTTCAGATCGGAAACCGCTTCGGCAAATTCGTTGGCAATGACCGCTGATAACGAGTACGCCGGAGCAAGGAGATTGAAATTAACCTCCGGCCGGTTGCCGATCACCATGGTGACCGCCATCGTCTCCCCGATCGCCCGGCCGAGGCCGAGAACGATCGAGCCGATGATCCCCGACGCGGCCGGCGGCAGGACTGCCAGCCGCAGTGTCTCCCAGCGGGTAGCGCCTAGTGCCCGGGCCGCTTCACGCAAGGGATTAGGCACCGCCTGGAGCACCTCGCGGGAAACGGCGGTGATCGTCGGCAAGATCATTATTGCCAAAAGGACGCCGGCGCTCATCATGCTCAGCCCGAAGATCGGGCCCAGGACGAATATCCCCCAGAGGCCGTAAACGACCGATGGAATCGCCGCCAGCATATCGACCATCGTGGCTATCCACTCCTTGTATTTGGAAGCGGACACTTCGGCCAGGAAAATAGCGCAACCGAGCCCAAGCGGCACGGCGATCAAAAGTGCCAGGAGCGAAGAGACCAGTGTGCCGTAGATGAACGGGAGGGCGCCGTATTGCTCGCGGATCGGGTCCCAGACCGAATTGATCAGGAAGCCGAAGCCGAACCGGAAGATCGCCAGCTGCGACTGCCAGATCAGCATCAGGAAAATGCCAAGGAAGAGCAAGGGGATGCTGGCGGCGAACCCCAGGGTCGCCGCCCGGAAAACCGCATCCCCTCGATTGCTTTTCACTGCCGTCACTTCGTGGAGATCCCCTCGACCGCTGCCAGCACTTTTGTGATCAATTGGTCGGGCAGCGGCGCGTAATAGAGTTCCTTTGCATAACGTTGACCGTCGGCCATCGCCCAACGAAGGAACGATTTGAGCGCTTCGCCCTTCTCTGCGTTCCCTTGTTGCTGGTGAACGACCAACCAGGTGAATCCGCAGATCGGGTAAGAATTGGCGCCCTTCTGGTTCAAGAGCTCGCCGCGGAAATCGGCCGGGATCTTGCCGATCCCGCCGGCCGCGGCTGCCGTCGTCCCATCCACCGACGGCTTAATGTAATTGCCCGACCGGTTTTTCATCGCGGCCACTGCCAGGTTATTGGTTTCGGCGTAAGCCAGCTCGACGTAACCGATCGCTCCGCCATTATTCTTGACCGCCCCCGCTACCCCGGGGTTCCCTTTACCGCCGACACCGGCCGGCCAGGAGACGGATTTGCCGGCGCCGACCTTGGCCGCCCAAGCGGTGCTGACCTTGGCCAGATAATTGGTGAAAATATCGGTCGTCCCGCTGCTGTCGGAGCGGTGGACCACCTTGATACTTTTATCCGGCAGAGAAAGCCCGGGATTTAGCTCTACGATCGCCGGGTCATTCCATTTCTTGATCTCGCTGAGGAAAATGGCGGCCAGCGTATCGCCGTCCAGTTTCAACCCTTCGAAGCCGGCGTTATAAACGACCGCCACCGCCCCCATCACGGTCGGGATGTGCAGAACGTCGCCGCCGGCGCTCTTGATCTCGGCGTCGGTCATCGGCGCGTCGGTCCCGCCGAAATCGACGACCCCGGCCAGGAACTGGCGGATGCCGCCGCCCGAGCCGATCGGGGCGTAATTGATCTGTGTCCCCTTTTCGTTCTTATACTGGGAGAACCATTTGGAGTAGATCGGGTACGGAAAAGTGGCGCCGGCGCCGTTGAGCCCGACGGCCAGAGCCGCCCCCGACAGCAAGACCAGGCCCAGGCAAAAAGCGGTTATCTTTTTTAACATTTCATTCCCTCCCTGTTCAAAATGTGATCGACGAATGCGCGTAGAGAATGCTGGTCGTCGTTCCGGAACCGGTCTGGGCGGTCTGCATGTCCAGCGCCAGTTTGACGTCTTTGCCCCAGTCATAGGTCACGCCGTAGAACGTCTTTTTCTTTTCGTCGTTACTGGCGGCCGCGCTCGGGTCATAATTGTCCAGCCGGGCGAACAGGCTAAGGTCTGGCAGGAAACCGAGCGCCGTGCCGACGTTAAATATTCCGCCAAGGCTGTAACCGTTGATCTTCTTGCTGCTCTTCGACCCAGTGACATATTCCAGGTTGGCTGCTCCGAGGTCGTGCTTGTAAACCAGGTCAAGGCCTGCTTGTTTCATGCTCCCGTTGAAGGAGAAGTCGCTCTTCAGCGATTCAACGTTGCCGAAAGCGCCCAGCAGCACCTTGCCGTTATCGCCGGCGTCATAAGCGGTCGTATTTAACCTCAAGGCCACCGCCTTTTTACCGTCGCTTTCGTTGGTGGCATAGCCGGTCCCGTTCAGGACCGTCCCGTGGTACTCGATCTCCGGCAAACCGGCGATCATCACTTTGCCGAGCGCGCCGACACCGAAGTCGGATGAGCTCATCACCCCTTCGTTATCGACCAGGCTCTTGGCGATGTAGCGCAGGTTGAGCGCTTTATCTGCCCAGTCGATCCACACCGTGTGCTGGAGACCGACCTTAGCGGTCATTTCCCAGGGAACAATCTGAAATGCGGAAACGTTGAGCGGCATTTCGACATAAGCGTATTTCAAATAGTCGAACAAGTTCTGCCGGGCGGCGCCGGTGATCCGGGCGACGTCGAGCGTTACGCGGGAAGCGGCGCCCCAGTCAAGCTTCTTCTTGATATCAATGTAAGCGCGGTCGACGTCGAAATTGTTGACATTGGTCCCGGCGTTTTGGGTATACTTCTGCCAGCGGAAAAAGATCACGCCGCCGACCTTAGCATCCTTGTTATCGGCTTTGACCTTATCCAGGTCGTTCTTCAGGCTGGTCAGCGCCTTGTTGGTTTCTTCCTTGAGATCGGCGATTTTATCCTCTTCGACCTTAGCTGTTTCGACCGGCGCCAGCACCGGAGCCGCCTTTTTGGCTGCACTGGGGGCCTTTTTCGTTGCGCTTTTGGCCGTCTTCTTCGGCGCGGCATTAGCCATGGCAGTGAACAGGAACAATAATATGAATATCAAAGCGATAGACTTTCTTGGCATTTTACTTCCTCCTTAATTTAAATGAACAGCGGCCAGTGGCGTCCCTTCTCACCCCCCTCTTCTTGCCATCCAGCTAATAGCCCGGCAATGAAGCCGGCATCCTTAACGACCACCATCTGTTTGGCGACGTATAATCCGATCGCGATGATCATTGCTATTACCAGGATGTTCATTACCATGTCATTCACCTCTGCCAGTATTATCGGCTCGGGGTGTTAAGGAGCGATGAAAATAATGTTACAGAGAGGTAAATTTCGGGGCGGTCAGTGGGTCAACTGCTTCATCAGCCACATAAAGAGGAGCCCGAGGATAAAGAGGATAAAGGCGAGGTTTGACTTATTGGCGTCCTTCTCTTTGTGCAGTTCGGGGATCAGGTCGGAAGCGGCGATATAAATGAACCCGCCGGCCGTGATCGGCAGCAGCGGGGCGGAAAACCCGGCGATATTGGTCGCCAGGAAATAACCGGCCACCCCGCCGGCGACCGCCATTACGGCCGACAGCAAGTTATAAGCCAATGCCCGGCCCTTGGAAAAACCGCCGTAGATCAAGACCGCAAAGTCGCCGATCTCCTGGGGGATCTCATGTGAGACGACCGCAACCGTGGTGGCTATCCCCAGGGGTACGCCGCCAAGAAAGCT
This sequence comes from Candidatus Margulisiibacteriota bacterium, assembly GCA_041650855.1. Classification (NCBI taxonomy): domain Bacteria; kingdom Bacillati; phylum Candidatus Margulisiibacteriota; species Candidatus Margulisiibacteriota bacterium. The sequence goes on along the minus strand of JBAZKJ010000001.1, from coordinate 716,080 downwards.
CCCCGCGATGACCAGCCCATCGATAAAATTATGAATACCGTCACCGAACAGGTTGAGGTAAGAAAAAGCGTGGACATCGCAATGGCCTTCGTGGCAGTGGCGCCAGTACAAGATCCGCTCCATTAGGAAAAAAACGCTAAAACCGACCAGGGCGTAAACAAAGGTCTCTCCCCCCGGCAGTTTTTCCAGCGACTCGGGCAAGAGATGGAGAAAAGCGCCGCCGGCCAGCGTGCCGGCGGAAAAGCCGACCAGCAGCAACAATATCTCGTCAAGAATTTTATCTTTTAAAGAAAGGGTGAACACCCCGACCAGCGAGATCAGGCTGATCAATACAGTGCTACCAATGATCCACAAGAGCGTCATGTGGTCATCTTAACATAATCAGAACTCGTAATGAATACCGGCCGTCGCGCTGTTCTTGATCGTGTTATTGTTCAAGCCGACGCTATAGCCGGCGTCAAGCTTCAGGCCCTGGGCGACCAGATAGCGGGCGCCCAGCTGAATGAACGCGGGGCTTGGCGAAGCGGCATTGTTGGCCACATATTCGGCCACGACGTCCCCGTTCTCTCCCCAGACCGGCTGCTCCAGGGCAATAGAATAAGCGAAATAATCGGCTGATTGCACGCCGCCGTTGATCCCGACCTTTACGTGGCCGAAATTCCAGTGCGTTTTAGTTGACCCGACCATTTTCGAATAGATCAGCATCAAGCAGTAGTCGTTGTCCCCGCTCCCTAATCCCTGGCTGACGTCGCCATTATTGAACTTATAATCGATCCGGCCGGTCAAGCCCTCATCCTCCCCCCTCTCCCAAAGGCGGTATTTAGCATGCAGCAAAATATCATTCAAGCCCGAAGGAGAAGAAACGGCGTACGGGACCTCGATCCCCAGGTCAAAGTTCGCCAAAATGCCTCGCTTGAACGAAAGATTGGCGCCATTGGCTTGTGACGCTTGGTTTTGCGTAGCGGCGTAACCGACCTCCAGCTCGTAACCTCCGGCCGCGACCGTGTAAAAATCATCGGTCACCAGCGGGCGAGCGGCAAAAACCGGAGAAACCGCGGCCAGGATCAAAAACAGGGAACAAGCTGCTTTGTTTTTAGTTTTATTGTCGCCTCTCTTTAAAGCATAAGCAGCCAGCCAGAAGATCCCCAGCGTGATCAAGATTCCGGCGATCCCGGCAGTCGAAGTGGAAATGCCCCCGGCCGGCAGAAAGCCGACGCTGTAATCGGCCAGCGGCGCCGTTCGCTCCTGCCCCTTCTCGGCGAACCCCAATTTCTCGGAGATAAAATCAAGACCGTCGGGATTGGCTGAAGCGAAAAAAGCGGCTAGGATGGCAATAACAACGGAAACCCAGAACAGCTTCTTCATGGCTATTCCTCCCCCTTCAGCATGGCGCGAAAGACATTGATTAGCGCCAGCGTGATCAGCGCTTCGGCGATACCAATAATGGCGTGAACTTTGACCATCGCGGGGACCACTGCGGCAAACGGGATCGTGCCGGAAAAACCGAGCTCCAACGCGCAGGCGAACGCCGCCAGCGGAACGGCAGACCAGGCGGCGGCAACGATCGCCAGCCACTCCGGCGCGATCCTCTTCAAATAGTAGTATATATAGTAAGCGACGATCGTCCCAAATAACGCCATATTGATGATGTTGGCGCCGATCGCGACCAACCCCCCATCGGCAAAAAAGAGCATCTGAACTGCTAATACGGCCGCGATGACGATCGCCCCGGCGAACGGTCCGAGAATGACCGAGGCAAATACGCCGCCGATCAGGTGGCCGGACGTACCGCCGCTGATCGGAAAATTGAACATCTGCCCGGCAAAGACCAGGGCTGCCACCATCCCCATCTGGTAGATGGTTCGCTCCCCGTTCCCGGTCAAAACCCGCTTCATTCCGCCAACCACGTTCCCCATCCCCTTGCCCGCCGCCGCCCATGCCGCCGCCGGCTGAATGGCGGTAACCACCTCCCGCACCTTCGCGACGCTGAACGCCAGCACCACCGCCGCCGCCCCCATCAAGCCGGTCGCCACTTTTGGATCAAGAAAACCGTCCGGAATATGCATAGCACCTTTTCTCCTTTCGTGTTACTCTTGCAAGATATTATCATTTACTATACAATCTTGTCAATGACCAAAAGGTTCGGTGTTTCGATCCCGGACGAGCTGCTGGCCAAGCTGGACAAGCTGGCCAAAAAGAAGGGGTATAGCAACCGCTCCGAAGTTCTGCGCGACCTGGTCCGCGACCGGTTCGTCGACGAGGAATGGGCCGCTCCCTTAAGCGAAGTGGTCGGCACGGTCACTCTGGTCTACAACCACCATTCACACGACCTGTCCGACAAATTAGCCGACCTGCAACACTCCCATTTTAAGAACATCATCTCGACCACCCATATCCATCTCGATCATCACAATTGCCTGGAAGTGCTGGTCGTCCGGGGAAAAAGCCGGAAAGTGAAAGATATCGCCGATCGCCTGATCGCCACCAAAGGGGTCAAACACGGGAAATTGGTAATGACCTCAGCCCTGCGGGAAGACTAAAGTAAACATCGCCCCTTCCCCCGCCTTGCTCTCCATCTCAACTTTGCCACCGTGGATGTCCATAATATGCTTAACGATCGATAAGCCGAGCCCGGTCCCGCCCAGCTCTCTTGATCGGGCTTTATCAACTCTGTAGAAGCGTTCGAATAACCGCGGATGATGCTCAGCTGGAATGCCCGGCCCGTAGTCCTTAACGCTCAGACGCAGCTCGTGCACGCTTCTAGCGCAAGCGATCTCGATCCGGCCGCCGGCATTGGAATACTTAACAGCATTATCAAGCAGGTTTAGGAGAGCCCGGTAAATGTGACTCGGCTCACCGGCAATCTCGCAACTCCCCGCCTCGCCCTGTTTGACGACTTCCAGCATTTTCTCCTTGATCCTGGGGGCTAACGTTTCCAGCGCCTTGTCGATCTCTTGCTCCAAATGGACCGGTTCAAAGGGGGCCAGGCCGCGGTGCGCCTCCAGCCGCGACAGCTCCAGCGTGTCATCGATTAGGGCGGCAAGGTCTTGCGCGTTCTTCTCGATCTTCCCCAGGAACTGCCGGTTGTTTTGCGGGTCGTCGATCGCGCCGCCCAGCAGGGTCTCGGCGTAGCTCTTGATAGCCGTCAACGGGGTTTTCAGCTCATGTGAGACGTTGGCCACGAATTCCTGGCGGAGATTTTCCAATTTTTTTATTTCGGAGATGTCCTGGACAACGACCGCCACCCCCTGGCCGTTCTCGGTTTCGGCTAGGTTAGCCGATCCCAGCAACGTCTTCTCCGCGGGGTAGACGACCCTCATCTCCTTGCTGCCGGGCTTGCCGGATGCCCGAACTTCGGCGACCAATTCTGCCAGTTCAACTAACCGGATCGCTTCCAGCGGCCGTTTGCCGATCAGTTCCCGGTGAGGAACGGAAAATATAGCGGTCAAGGCGGGATTGGCAAAGATGATCGTGTCGGCGGAGTCGACCACCAGTACGCCGTCTTTCATGCCGGAGAGGGCTTGTTCGAACATCCTACGCCTCAAACTTATAGCCGACGCCGCGCAGGGTGATCAGATGCTTCTCGGCCTTACCCAGCTTTTCGCGCAGCCGGCGGACATGAACGTCGACGGTCCGGGTCTCAATCGCCACCTCGATCCCCCAAACCGCGTCAAGCAGTCTTTCGCGTGAGTAGACTCGGCCCTTATTTTCCGCCAAGTAACGCAACAGTTGGAATTCCTTGGCCGTCAGTTCCAGCGGCTTACCAGCCACGCGGACTTCGTACCGGTCGGTATCGATCTCCAACTCTTTAAACTTGAGCACCGCCGGCGGCGGGGCCTCTTTTTTACCGCTGCGGCGGAGGATCACTTTGATCCGGGCGATGACCTCTTTAAGGCTGAACGGCTTGACGATATAGTCATCGGCGCCGACCTCCAGGCCGACGACCTTGTCGGTCTCGGTCCCTTTGGCGGTCAGCATGATGATCGGGATAGCCGAGGTCTTGGCGTTTTTCCGGAGCCGGCGGCAAACTTCCAGGCCATCAAAGATCGGCAGCATCAGGTCCAGGAGGACAAGATCCGGCCTTTTCTCTTCGGCCGACTTAAGGCCGGCCGCGCCGTCATAGGCCTTGGATACTTTAAAGCCTTCCTTCTTGAGGTTGTATTCCAGGCTTTCGACAATGTCCCGGTCATCTTCAATAATGAGGATCTCGGTCATAACTGTCCATATTATACCCTCTTTTTCCCCTTGGTGTACTTAGTGCCCTTTGTGCCCTTAGTGGTAATTCCGGAATAACCACTAAGATCCCTAAGAACACAAAGGGGGGCCAAGTTGCTTACCGACGCTAAAAGTGATATAATAAGTCATCCCCCCATGAAAACTTTCATTGACGAACGGCAAATTAACACCCTCATCAAGAAGGCAGCCAAGGCCCCCCGCCGGGAGGCGGAACGGATCATCGCCAAGGCGCTCCAGCTTAAGGGGCTGACCCCGGCTGAAGCAGCGGTCTTGCTGGCGGCCAAAGACAAAAAGGTCCTGGCCAAGATGTTCCGGGCAGCCCGGACGGTCAAAGAAGCGATCTACGGCAAGCGGCTGGTCCTCTTTGCCCCGCTCTACACGACTAACTTTTGCATCAACGATTGCCTCTACTGCGGTTTCCGCTCCGGCAATGCGATGCTAACGCGGCGCCGGCTGACGATCCCGGAGATCAAGGCCGAGGTCCGGCTGCTGGAGAAAGAAGGCCATAAGCGGATCCTCCTGGTCGCCGGGGAAGACCCCAAAACCGCCAACATCGGCTTTCTGCAAAAAGCGATCAAGGCAGCCTACGCGACTAAAGTCGGCAGAGGGGAGATCCGCCGGCTCAACGTCAACATTGCTCCGTTATCGGTAGCTGACTTCCGCCGGCTGAAAAAGAGCAAGATCGGTACTTTCCAGCTTTTCCAGGAAACTTACCATCTGCCGACATATAAAGTGATGCATGTTAAAGGGCCCAAGAGCGACTATCGTTACCGGCTCTACGGGATGCACCGGGCGATGGAAGCCGGGATCGACGACGTCGGCATCGGCGTCCTGTTCGGCCTATACGACTTTAAGTTCGAAACACTCGCCCTGCTCTACCACGCGCTCGAACTGGAAAAGAAGTTCGGTGCCGGCCCGCACACCATTTCCGTCCCGCGGATCGAACCGGCGGTCGGCGCCCCGCTATCCTTGAACCCACCGTTCCAGGTTGCCGACGATGACTTCAAGAAGGTCGTTGCCATTCTTCGTCTGGCCGTCCCCTACACCGGGATCATCCTCTCGACGCGCGAATCAGCGAAAATGCGGAACGAGCTCTTTGCCCTCGGCATCTCCCAGATCAGCGCCGGCTCGCGGACCAACCCGGGCGGTTACTCAGCAGGCAAACACAATGCCGAGCAGTTCTCCCTGCACGACAGCCGTTCGCTCCTCCAGGTGATCAAGGACATTTCGGCGCTCGGCTATTCGCCAAGCTTCTGCACCGCCTGCTACCGGCTTGGCCGTGTGGGACACGACTTCATGGACCTGGCCAAACCGGGGCTGATCAAAAGCTATTGCCTGCCCAACTCTCTCCTGACGTTCCAGGAATACCTGCTCGATTATGGCGACAAAGAAGCCAAGAAATTGGGAAAAAAGGTGATCGGCCGGCATTTGGCCGATATTAGCAGCGATAAGGTGAGAAAAACGGCGCTGCAAAAGCTGAAAGCGATCGCCAAGGGAAAAAGAGACCTATACTTTTAGCTCTTTGACGACCAGCTCGTTCCCGGAAACCATTTGAATGTCCGTCGACCCGCATTTTTCGCAATCTAACCGCATTGTCTTAGGGCTGAACTCCGCTTTACACTGGGCGCAGGCGGTCTTGACCGGGATAACGTCGATCTCCAGCTTGATCCCGCCGGAAATGTCGTCAAATAATTCGAGCAGCTCTTCCATATGAGTGAAGCGTGACGCGCCCAGCCCGATCCTGGCGCCGGTTATTTCCTTCTTCTCCAGTTCCTCGGCCTTCTCCATTATCTTCCGCAAAATGTCTTCCGCTAAATGCAGCTCATGCATAGCGGGCTACCACTGCTCTTTAACGATCATCTTGCGGCGGCAATTGGGGCACAGGAGCTGGAGATGCCCGGCGCGCGGGTGCGGGCTGCCCTGGCCGCGCTGCTGTTCCAGGAGCTTGAGCTCCGCGTGGCGCGCGAGCAAGAGCGTCGGGTTCGTGTAGAGGAGCGGGCCGACTTTCTTCGCCAGGAATTTTAAGTGGTCCAGGCAGCCGATGACTTCGCCGCAATGCTCGCACAGGACCAGCTCTTTCCGGCTCTGCGACAGGTCGTTCTTCCGTTCGTAGCGGGCTAATTCGAACGCCTTGGTCAGCTTGATCCCTTTTTCGGTGATGCAGGCTTTTTCGCACTGCTGGCAAAAGATGCAGAGATCGGCGCGGTGGGTCAGCGTTCGCTGTTTCGTTCCCTTGTTATCTTCGTAACTGATCGCCCGGGCCGGGCAGACTTCGTAGCAGGCGAGACAGCCGACGCAATCGTTCTCGTAATATTCCGGTTTACCGCGGAAACCGTCGGGCGGCGTCAGCTTGACGAACGGATAACCGTTGGTGAACGGCCGGGAAAATAGCGACTTGATCGCTTCGATCAGCTCTCTGATCTTGGGCAACGGTATTCTCATTGCAGTCCCCCCATGATCATCCTGGCGTAACCGGTCCCGTTCGACAGCGCCACGACCGCCGGATTGACCAGGTACGCGATGACCAGCGGATAAGCGAGCCCGACCACTAAGCAGAGCAGCGCTAACCCGACGACCGCCAGGCTCATGGTCAGCGGCGCCTCCCGCAGCTCAAAGAATTTCTTGTGCGGTTGCCCGAAGAAAACATGCTTTTGCAGCCTCAAGAAGGCCCCCATTGTCAGCAAGCTGCCGATCACCGCCGCCAGAGCGACCCAGAGTTTACCGGCCTGGACACAGGCAATAATGATGAACAGCTTGCTCCAAAACCCGTTGAACGGCGGCACGCCGGAGATCGCCAGCGAGCCGACCAGCGAGGTGGCCGCGGTGACCGGCATTTGCCGGCGCAGGCCGCCGAGCTCCGTCAGGTCGCGCGTCTCGGTCTGGCGCTCCACCGCGCCGGCGTTCAGGAAAAGGAGCCCCTTCATCAACGCGTGATTAAAAAGATGGAAGAGCGCTCCCATCAGGGCGAGCGGCGTCGCCAGCGCCAGGCCGACGGTAATATAGCCGATCTGTGAGATGCTCGAATAGGCCATCAGCCGCTTCATGTCCGACTGGCCGACGGCGAACAAGCCGGCGACAATGATCGACAGGACGCCGAGCCCGATCAGGATCAGCGAAAGCTCCGGGGTCATCCCCAGCACGTTAAAGAGGATGCGCGCTAACGCGTAGATCCCCAAAGTCTTGATGATCACGCCGGAAAGGATCGCGGAAACCGGCGCCGGCGCGGACGAATGCGCGTCGGGCAGCCAGGCCTGGAACGGCATCAGCGCCGCTTTGGTGCCGAAGCCGGCGATAAAGAGCAGGCTGGCGGCCATTTTCAGGCTAACGGGGCCGTTGGCCATGATCTGCGCCGCCTCCCCCATGTTGAACGTGCCGGTCATTTTGTGGACCAGGCCGCAGCCGGCCAGGATCAGGAGCGACGCCCCCTCCCCGATCAACAGATATTTGACCGCCGCTTCCAGTTGGGCGCGGGTGTTGCCGAACGCCACCAGCAGATAAGCCGACAGGGCGGCTAATTCCAGGAAAATGAAAAGCCAGACCAGGTCGCCGGCCAGCACCACCCCGTTGATCCCGGCCAGCAGGACCAGGAAGAGCGCAAAGAACCACGGCTGGTTCCGGTATTTACCGGCATAAGCGGCCGCGTATAAGATAATGAAGAACGCCGTCAGGTCCGCGGTGAACAGGAGCAGATGGCTGAGGCCGTCCAGCACCAGCGCCAGGCCAAACTTATTGAAAAGGATGATATTGTTGAACGGCCGGACCAGGTAAAGCCAGCCGATGATCTTGGCCAGGACCAGGACGGTCAAACCGGCCAGCCAGGCGCCGGAACGGCGAAAAACGCCGATCAGCAGCGCCGCCAGCAGCGGCAGGGCGATCAGGACAAACAATAGTAATTGATTATTCATTGGCATAACTCCTGCTCAACCGGGCGGTCAGGAAAAAGGTCACTGCGACCGCGGCCAGCGCGGTTAGAGTGGTCAGCAGTTCTCTGACGCCGCAAAGGAGCAGCAGGCCTTCGACCAGCAGCTCGGCCGCGACCAGGGCGATCAGCAGCCGGGTCGCAAAGGCGCGGTCGCGCCGGAACCAGCCAATAAGGCCGAACGGCTGTTTCGTGTCGAGCCAGAACAACCGCGCGCCGAGCCAGCGGACCAGGGCCGTTGTCATTTCGTACAGGTCAAAATAATGTTTCTCGCCGGCCGCGTAGGCCATTTCCAGCGGTTTGAATCTTTTGACCGTGTCATAGAAATCGGTGCCGGTCACTTTGATCTCCGCCAGCGGGAGCTCTTCTCCGCCGTAGAAGGCCGGCCGCTCGCTGACCTTGCGGACGTTGCCGAGCAAGTAGATCGCCAGGCCGACGGCCAGGCCGGTCAGCAATAACAGGGTAGCCGGACCCGGCTCCCAGATACCGCTAAAAGGAATGATCGCGATCGCCGGCGCGACCAGGTACCTGATCGGTAAGGCGAACGCCCAAAGACCGAAAATGACGCAGACTGCGGCCAGGAAAACGGTCGGCAGCCAGAGCCAGGCCGAGCCTTCTTTGGCTTTCTCGGCGAATTCGCTCCCCTGGCCGAGAAAGACCGCCTGGATAACTTTGACAAAACTGGCCAAAGTAAAGGCCGAGCCGAACATCGCCGCCGCCAGCCAGACGATCCACCAATTGCTGCTGCCTGCCAGCTGGATAACGCTGGAATAGATCATCCACTTGGAGACAAAACCGTTGAGCGGCGGCAAACCGGAGATCGAGAACGCCGCGATCAGGAACGCGGCAAAGGTGAGCGGCATCTTTTTGCCGAGCCCGCCCAGTTTTGCCAGCTCCGTCGTCCCGGTCCGCGCTTCGACCGTCCCGGCACAGAGGAACAGGCACGATTTGTAGATCGCGTGGTTGAACATGTGAAAGATGCCGCCGGCCACGCCGAGCGGCAATCCGGTCCCCAGGCCGAGCACCATGTAGCCGACCTGGGAAACGGCGTGGAAAGAGAGGAGCTTTTTCAGGTCGTGCTGTACCAGGGCGGCCAGGACCGCGCCGATGATCGTGACCGAGCCGATCGCCAGCAGGCCGATCGCCAGCGGGCTGTTCGGCCGGATGATAAAAACGTCGTAACAAAGCCGCGATAATAAATAAATGCCGAGCAGCTTGTCGATCGAAGCCGGCAAGAACGCCATGACCGGCGCCGGGGCGCAGGCGGCCGCCTCCGGGATCCAGCTGTGCAGCGGCATAACCCCCGCCTTGGCAAAGGCGCCGGCTAACAGCGCGAGGAACGCGGCGATCATGAGCGGCGTATTGAGCGGCAAATGAGTGGACCCGATCTGCAGCGAGCCGGTCGCCAGCCAGATAATGCCGATCCCGATGATCATCAGCGCGTCGGCGCCGCCGACGATCAGCAGCGTTTTTTTGGCCGCGCTCCCGTCGTCCTGATCGGCAATGCCGACCAGCATATATAATGGTATGCCCAGCGTTCCCCAGCAGAGGATCAGGGTCAGGAAATCGCTGGCGAACAGGACGCCGGCCGCGCAGGCCAGAGTGATCAGCACGTAGGCGTAATATTCGCCGCTCCGTTTCCCTTCGGTTATGAACCCGATCGAGTAAATAACGACCAGCAGCGTAAAGACCGCGGCGGCCAGGAAAATACCGGCCGTAAAAGGGAAAGCCTGGAGAGCAAAAAGCGGAGAAACCGCGCCGCCCGCCCGGAAGACCAGGGCCGCCTCTAACACGACAAAAGCCGACGCCAGCAGCGCCAGCCAACCCGCCAGGCGGCGGAATAGCACACAGAGCAGCGCGGCCGCCAGCGGGACCATGATCGTTAGCAGAATATTGTTCATTGGTTCTTCAACTGCTCCGTTTTCGCCTGGCTGAGCCGGACCATTTCTTCGCCGGATAATAATATTTTGTCGGTTTCCCGGTCAACGATCGCCATCCGCTCGGTACAGCAGTAGCACGGGTCGACGGCGGCGGTGATCAGGGCGGCGTCGGCGATCGATTCGCCGATCACCGTCAGCTTGAACGACGGGACGTTCATGAACGAAGGGGCGCGGATCTTGTGCCGCTCCGGGTTGTTCGAACCGTTGGAGCGGACGTAGTGAATGCATTCGCCGCGCGGCGCTTCGTGCTGGCCGATCCCCTCACCCGCCCCGACCTCCCGAACGGCGGCGTCGATCTCGCCCGGCTTCATCTGTTTCAGGCACTGGCGGATGATCTTGGCCGATTCGACGCACTCCAGCAGGCGGATCGCCGCTTTGTTGAAGACGTCGCCGCCCTCCATGACGATCCGCTCGAAATTGACCCGGTCGTAAGCGGCGTACGGGTGGTCCTTGCGGACGTCGATCGGTATGCCGGAGGCGCGGGCGACCGGGCCGACGACGCCCAAGGCGACCGCGTCGGCTTTTTTCAGGACGCCAACATTTTTCAGCCGCGCCTTGATCACCGGGTCGTCGATCACCGCCTTGAGCAGCATGTTGCAGAAACTCTCGACGTCGTCGATCGCCTTGAGCAGGCCGGGGACGTCGCTCTCCTTGATGTCGCGGCGAACGCCGCCGACCTTGAACATGTTGTAATGGTTCCGGTTGCCGGAGATGATCTCGAACATGTCGAGGACCGGCTCGCGGTATTTCCAGGCCCACATAAAGACCGTGTTGTAACCGATAAAGTGGCCGGCCAGCCCGACCCAGAGCAGATGGCTATGGATCCGCTCCAGCTCGCCGATCAGCGTCCGGATATATTCCGCCCGCTCCGGCACTACGATCCCGGAAATATCTTCCACCGCCCGGACATAAGCGAACGGATGGGAAGTGGAGCAGATCCCACAGATCCGCTCGACCACAAAAGTGGACTGGTCGAAGGTCTTCCCTTCCGAGATCTTTTCCACGCCGCGGTGGTTATAGCCGACGCGGACCTCCGCGTCGACGATCTTCTCCCCTTCGACGTAAAACTTGAAGAACTCCGGCTCTTCCAGGAGCGGATGGTACGGGCCGATCGGGATCATCGTTTCTTTTCTCATTTTAGTTCTCGTTCTCTTTCAGCTCTTGCTGCGACTCGAATGTTTGCTTGCGCAGCGGGTAGACGCCGGCCGGCCAATCGTCGGGCAGCAGCAGCGTCGCCATGTTCGGGTGCCCGGTGAACTTGACGCCGAGCATCTCCGCTATTTCCCGCTCGATCCACTCCGCCGCCGGGATCTCCGGCGTCACCGAGCTCATCTCCAGCTCCGGTTTCTGGACCAGCGTCCGGACGGTGATCACCTGCGCTTCGTTATCGGCCGCCAGGTGGTAAAGCAGCTCGACCCCCGCCCTGGTATCGACGCCGGTGATAGTGGACAGGCGGACCTTGAGCTCCGCGAACAGGCAGACCACGATCGCTTTGGCCGTTTCGTTATCGGCCGTGATATAGATCCTTTTTTGGTTCTTTTCGTCCACCGCGATCTTGCTGAATCTCTTTTTAACTTGTGCCAAGGCGTTCATTTGATTTTCCCCACCGCCTTAATGACTGCGTCGATCATCGCCTCCGGTTTGGGCGGACAGCCGGGCAGGTAAACGTCGACCGGAATGATCTGGTCGATCGGGCTGACGTAATTATAGCTGTCGCGGAAGAAGTGCCCGGAACAGGCGCAGCTGCCGATCGCGATCACCAAACACGGCTTGGGGACCTGCTCGTACACCCTTTTCAGCCGCGGCGCCGTCTGCCGGTTGCAAACTCCGGTCACCAGCAGGACGTCGGCGTGCCGCGGCGAGCCGACCAGCATCACGCCGAACCGTTCGACGTCGTGCCGCGGTGTCAGCATATCCAGGATCTCGATGTCGCAGTTGTTACAGGCCGACGCCCCCGCGTGGTAGACCCACAGCGACTTTTTTGCTCCCCATTTAAAGATATTCTTTAGCATCTTATTTCCCCAGCATGGCCAGAATGAACCCGGCCGCCGCCATGATCGTCACCGGCCCCCAGAAGAACCGGAGCGCGTGGTCGATCCGCAGCCGCGGATTAGTGTTCTTGATCAGGATGATCAAAGTTAAAATCCCCAGATATTTGAGCGGGAACCAAACGTCGATCCCGCCCAGGAACAGCACGGCCAAAAAGAGCGGCAGGACAAAGTACAGGATCGCCCGGGTCAATTTGATGACCGCCAGCGCCGGGCCGGAATATTCGATGATCGCCCCGGCGGCGATCTCCTGCTCCGCCTCCGCGATATCGAACGGGACGGCGCCCAGCTTGGCCTGGACGACCAGCAGCGCCGCCAAAAAGGCCAGACCGCCGGACAGGGACCAAAGGACCGGCCCGTTGACCGCTTGATAACCGGCGATCATCCCCAGCTGGATAGCCTTGGTCCGGTAAATGACCGTCGCCGCCGCCAGGATGAACGGCAGTTCATAGGCGAGGATCAGTTTCATTTCGCGGCTGGCGCCGATCGCCGCCAGCGGGTTGCGCGAGGCCGACCCGCCGATAATGATCGCCAGCGACGGCAGCGTCAGCAGATACATTACGACGATCAGATCGCCGATAAATGTCCGGCCGACGTTCAACCAGAGCAGTGTCCCGACCAGGGTTACGCTGGCCAGACCGACCAGCGGCGCGCCGAGAAAAATCGGCCTGGCCGCTCCCGCCGGGACGATCGTCTCTTTGCCCAGCAGCTTGGCGACATCGGCGAACGGCTGAAACCAGGGCGGCCCGACCCGGTACTGCAGCCGGGCGGTCACCTTCCTGTCCACCCAGGTCGCCAATAAACCGGCCACCGCGCAGAACAGGAACCCCGGAAATATTAAATAATCAAACAATAATTTTAAACTTTGCATTCTAACTTTTGAACTTAGAAGAACCGGCTCTTTAGGTCCTCCAGCATTAATAAGTTCTTTTTCGACCGTTCGTCTTCCGGATCGATGTCGACCGCTTTTTTGAAAGCGTCGACCGCCTTTTCCACATCCCCTTTATTATAGTAGGCTTTACCCAGGTTGTAGTAGGCCGCGGCGCTGGCCGGCACGTCTTTCAGGAACAACTCAAATTCCTTGATCGCTTCGGTGAACTTGCTTAAACGCGCGTAGGCCACCCCCATGTGGTAGCGGGAAATAACGACGTGCGGCTCCTTGTCCAGCACCTGCTTGAAGTATTCGATCGCTTTCAGCAGCTTGCCGGAATAATAGAAAGAGAGCCCCAGCCAGTAACGGGCAATATGGAAGTTCGGGTTGATCTCCACCGCCTTCTCGAACGACTTGATCGAATCTTCCAGGCGGCCGCGGCGGTAGAGCGAGACGCCCAGCTCGTAATAAGCGTCGGCGTACTTGGGATGATGCTTGACCGCCAGCTCGAACTCGCTGATCGATTCGTCGAGCATGGTCAACCGGTAATAGATGCTCCCCAGGCTCTTGTGGGCGATCGCGTTTTCCGGATCAACATCCAGCGCCTGTTTATATTCACCGATCGCGTCGCGCAGCTTCCCCTCGCGCAGCAGCGAACAGGCCTTGTCCATGTGCTCTTCGACTCTACCCATGATTACCGCCTCCTCCCGATGAAATTCGACAGCATCCTGACCGAGACCAGGTTCTTGTTCTTGTCCGCGATCTGTTCGTCGACCTCGGCGAACGACAGCGCGCCCGAGGTGCAGGTCGCCACGCAGCGCGGCACCTCCCCTTCGGCCAACCGGTCGAGGCAAAGGTCGCACTTGGGGGTCACGTGCTTGGCCAGGTCCGGCTGAATGACGCCGAACGGACAGGCGACCGAGCAGGAACGGCAGCCGACGCAGCGGTACTGGCTGCGCAAAACCGTGCCGTCTTCCATTTTCTTCATCGCTTCGTTCGGGCAGGCGGCCGCGCAGGCCGGCTGGTCGCAATGCAGGCAGTGGAGCGGCAGCGCCGCCGCCGGCAGCGGCGCGTGGCCGAGCAGCGACTGGAGGTGGTGCCCGTAAGCGCAGGCCGCCGCGCAGCTCTTGCAGCCGCAGCAGAGGTCGAGATTAAGATAGACCCTTTTAGCCATTCTTGTTCACCTGATACCAGAAAAAGTTGCTGACCAGATGGTTGTTGCCGAAATAGGTGATCGGCTTGGTCGTCGAGCTTTCGACCGGCTGGACCCCTTTAAGCTCGGCCAGCGCCTCGGCCTCGTCCTTCGTTTTGCCGACCAGGCCTTGCTCGACGCATTGCCGGCCTTCGCTCCGGCCGACGCTGACATCCGCCAATAAACCGCAGATCTTTGTCAGGGTCGCGCTGCCGACCGCCGGCGCGACCGGTTCGCACTCGGCGACCTTGCCGTCCGCCAGCAGGTAACTGCCGCCGGCCTCGCACTGCGTGGCCAGGGGGAGCAGGATGCTGTTGTCGTAGATCGCCGGCGATTCGCTTTCAAAGTGGCCGGCAAAAGCGACGAACTTCAGCATCCGGAACCGTTTCTGCAGCTCCGCGTGGCCGGCGGAAATGTCCTCGCCGAACATCAGCAGGCTCTTGATCTCGCCCCGGTCGATCTTGGCAAGCAGCTCGTGGTAGGTCGGGTGATCGGGCGCCTCCCGGTCGATCACGGTGTTCACGCCGAGTGTGTTGCCGAACAGGTAGTAGACCAGGTATTTTTTGTTGGCCGAAGCGGCCGCCAGTTTCTTCGCGTAGTATACGGCCAGGTCGTTGCGCGGCTTCCGGCTCTGGGGGACATAGATAACCGTGCCGGCCGCGGCGGCCTGGAAGTCAGCGGCCGTTTGCTGCAGCCTGGCGGCCGGGATACCGCAAAGTCTCTCCGCCTCGGCAGCGGGGAGCGCGCCAGCCAGGGCCGCCAGCACAACCGCCTCCGTCCCCGGCTTGCAGGCCAGATGGCTCGTCGCGAACCAGGTCGTATGGGTCTGGTTCGGGTCGATCACGATTATCTTGTTCCCGCGTTTGCCGTACTTGACCTTGTTGACCCGTTTGGAGAGGACCGGCGACCGGCTGAGCAGGTCGCCGACGATCAGCAGCGCGTCGGATTGCTCCAGGCTTTCCAGCGTCGCCAGCTCTGCGCCGGGGACCTGCCATTTATTCCCCTCGTACGCTTCCAGATCGGCGGCCGCACCGGCCGTCAGAAGATTCTTGATGCCGAGCCTTTGCGCCATCCGGGCCACGGCCAGCGCCGCTTCGTTGCTGAGCAGGCAAGAGACCAGGCAACCGATCTCCGGCTTGTTGAACGGCTGCAGCTCTTGCCGGATAAAGGTCGCGGCCTCTTCCCAGGAGACTTTCCGCTTGCCGATCTGCGGCTCGGTCAACCGGCCGGGATGATTGACCAGCTCAAGATTGTAATGGCCGCGCGGGCACAGCGCCCCCTTATTGACCGGGTTCTCCTGGTCGTAAGCGAGCGCTTTGACCTGTCCCCCCTCGGCCCGGAAACTGACCCCGCAGCCGAGCGAACAAAACAAACAAATTGAGTTTTTTGTTACCATGGTTCGGGAATATCCTTTATCTGCTCCCACGTGAACACCGGGCCGTCCTGGCAAACGAAGTATTTCCCCAGGTTGCAGTGGAAGCATTTGCCGACGCCGCAGCTCATGTTCTTTTCCATCGACAGGTAAATGTCCTTGGGCGCGAAGCCCATGTCGAGCAGCCGTTTGTTGACGAACTTCATCATGATCGGCGGCCCGCAGACGACGGCGACGGCGTTCTTCACGTCCACGTCGTCGTCCTTGAGGATGGTCGTCACCAGGCCGACATTGCCGGTCCAGCCGGGCGCCGCGGTGTCGACCGAGATCACCAGATTGGTCTTTTTCCGTTTCTGCCAGTTCGGCAGGTCGTCCCGGTAACAGATGTCCTGCGGCGAGCGGGAACCGAAGCGGACCTCGACTTTTTTCAGGTGGTCGATCTCGTGGTTCAGCCCGTAGAGCAGCGCCCGGAGCGGCGCCAGACCGACGCCCCCGCCGACCACGTAAACGTCCTTGCCGTGATAATCTTTCAGCGGATACGGCTTGCCGTACGGGCCGCGCAAGCCGACCGTGTCCCCTTCTTTCAGCTGATGGATCAGGCCGGTGACCGAGCCCGCCCTCATGATGGTGAATTCCAGTGTTTCGGTGACCTTGTAATCAGAAGAAGGAGTAAAAGCGCACTCGCCGACCCCCGGCACCGTTACCAGCATGAACTGGCCCGGCAGGAACGTCAGCGGTTCTGCCGGGCGGAAGACAAAGGTCTTGATGTTGGACGTTTCGGTGATGACCTTTTCCGTCCGCGCTTCGACCGGCCGATAGGGATTTTGTCCGTTGCAGCCCATATTATTCCAGCTTCGCGGTCAGCGGCACTTGCCGGACCAGCTCGGCGTAAACTTCCCTCATGTCGATATTGCCGGCGCAGCCGTCGATGCAGCGGCCGCAGCCGACGCAGGTATAACGGCCTAACCGGTCATGGGAGTAATCGAACTTGCAATGGTAGCGGTTCTGCAGCCGCTCGGGCAATTTCGGCCGCGAATTTGCTCCGCCCGCCACCCGGGCGTAACCGTTCTTTAAACAGGCATCCCAGACCTTATAGCGGTCGTGCTCTCCGCCCGCTGCGGCGTCCAGCAACAAGAAACAGGTGCAGGTCGGGCAGACAAAGTTGCAGGCGCTGCATTCTACGCATTTTTTCGTGACCTCTTTCCAGGCCCGGCCGTTCTCCAGATTGATCTTATGCGCGTCCCGCCAATCGATGTTGCACTTGCATTTGAATTCCCGGTTGACCGACTCCAGCTTGTCCGCCATTTCGTTCCTGACGCCGGCTTTCAGCATTAACTGGTCGTCGGACGCTTTGTTGAACAGGACAACGAGCTGTTCCCCTCTTGCGCTGCCGGTCTCGATAACATATCCGTCCGGCACTTTTGTCACGTTCAGGTCGAACCCTTTGCCGGCAAACGCCTGGCCGCCGACCATGTTGCAGAAACAGGTCTTGCCGCAATCGGTGCAATCGGCCGTAATGATCAAGAGGTCCTGCCGGTTCGCCAGGTAATACGGGTCGGCGACCTCCCCTTCGCCCAGCACGCGGTCATAAACGCTCAACGCTTCCCGGTCGCAGCCCCTGACGCCGAGCAAGACCAGTTTCCGTCCGTGCGTTGCCTCGTCGGCGCCAAAATAGCGGGCGACTTTTTCCGTCAACCGGAAAAGATACGACTTGAACGGCTCGACCGCCCGGTAACCGCCCAGGTTAACGGCCTTGATGGTCTCCGGGGTCACTTCCTGCAGGATATTGCGGCCCGCGACCAGCGTCGGGGCGATGACCGTACCTTCCGTTAGCAGCTTGGCAATGAAGCCCTCAAACTCGACCGGCGTAATAAAATAGCTTTGCATGTGAATTAGGCAGGTTTGTGATGTTCTTCACAATTGACCGCTCACCTCTATTTTACGGCATCCGGCGGCCGGTTGTCAAGGGTTGCGGGCGGCGCTTTTTTGGCCGAAAACGAAGTAGGACAGGCTTTTCAGCTCCGTGGCCAGGTCAACGTTGGTCACGTGCACGGCCCGGGGAACGTTCAGGTGGACTGGCGTAAAATTGAGGATCGCCTTGACCCCGGCGGCGACGATCGTGCCGGTCACTTCATGGACCACTTCGGCCGGCACGGTCAGGATCACCATCTCGATCCCCTCCCGAGCGGCAATTTGCTTGAATTCGCTGATATTATAGCAAGGGCGTCCCCTGTACTTTTTCCCTATCTTATTTGAAGAATTATCAAATACCGCCAGGATCTTAAAGCCCAGGACCTCAAAGCCTTTATAGCCGACCAGTGCCAGGCCCAGGTTCCCCATGCCGACGATCGCCACTTTCCTCCCCTGCTCCAAGCCGAGGATCCTGGCCAGCGCGTTCTTCAGCTCCGAAACGTTATAGCCGAACCCGGTCTTGCCGAACGAACCGAAGTAAGAAAGGTCCTTTCTGACCTGGTCGGCTTTCAGGCCGACCATCGAAGCCAGCGATTTGGACGAGATCGCGTAGGTCCCCTGCTGCGACAAAAAGTGCAGGTTGCGGTAGTAAAGCGAGAGGCGCGAGATGGTTTTTTCCGGTATTTTCATTTGTGATACTATTCACAATGATACTATTTGGCGCGGTTGCTGTCAAGCGGGGCTTAAAGGCCGAGGTCGGTCGGGGCGCGGCCCAGGGAATAAAGCAGTTCCAGCGTGGCCTTGATCTGTTCCCCGATCGTTTCCGTGACATGCGCCCGGTTCGGGTAGATGTCGTAGAGCTTGCGGTACTTAAAAGGGGTGACGTTGAGCATCACCGAATTCGCGCCGGCCAGCAGCCCTTTCCTCCTCGCCTCCGGGTCGAGCGTTTCAAAACCGGTCGTTACGACGATCTTGGCGTTGACCGGGTCGACGATCCGGCTGACGGCCAAAACTTTCAGGACCAGGTCGGTCGGCGGGCCGTCCGGCAGGACCGGGCCGAACGTGTACATTTCGGCGTTCAATTCCTTGGTCAGGCGGATATCGTTCAGCAGGCTTTCGGCCGTTTGGCCGGGCAAACCGATCAGCCCGCCGGCGATCACCAGGAACCCGAGGCGATAGGCTTCGCGCAGTTCTGCCAGCCGCTCTTCCAGTTTATCGCCGCAATGCAGTTTAGCGTATAGCTTGGGATCGCTCGTCTCAAAACGCATCAATATTCCCCGCGCCCCCGCTTCCCAAAGCAGCTTTAGGCCCGGCTTACCGACCTCCCCGACCGAGACAAAGATCAAGACGGCATGACGGGCTTTGATCGCTTTGACCAATTTGGCGACCCGTTCGACCGGAAATTCCGGGTCTTCGCCTGATTGCAGGACCAACGCCTTGAAGCCGTGTTGGTCGATCGCTTCGGCCGCCGCCGCCAGTATCTCCTCTTCCGTCATCCGGTAGCGCTTTAAGTCGGCGTTGCTTTGCCTGATCCCGCAATAAACGCAGTCGTTCCGGCAGTAATTGGAAAACTCGATGATCCCGTGGACGCAGCAGGAGTTGGACAGGTATTTCTGGCGGAGAAAGTTGGCGGTTTTATAAAGGAGTTCGAGCTCGGCCGGGTTTTCGCTCTTTAATAAGCGTAACAGCTCGTCGCGGCTCAGTTCGCGTCCTTCCGACGCCTTATCGATGATCAGGGAAAAGCTTTGGTCGACGCCGAGCTCGGACGGCTTGCGCGAAAGTTTGACGTCGGTCTCCCGGAGCTCAAAGAAGAGCTCTTTCCACGTTTCCAGGGTCTCGATCGCCTCTTTTTCGGGGACCGTCTGGATGACGTAGCCGCCCTGAGCGTAGATATAATCGCCGACCTTCAGGCTGACAATCTCATTGATGGCGGTTTTCTTCTCGCCAAAATAATCGACTGTGACTTTCTTGCCGTCGATGGCCGTAACCTTGCCGGGGATAGCGTAACACATCAGAAGTGACCGGAAATGAGGATATCGTTCTCCAGCCGGTCGACGTACACGTTCTTCAGCCATTTGGCCTGGTTCGGCAGGGCGATCCCCTCGCCTTCGACCGGAGTTTTGGCATCGCGGCCGCCGAAGATCTTGGGCGCGATGATAAAGTACGCTTTGTCGATCGCGTTGGCCGCAATGAACGACGAATTGACCTCGCCGCCGCCTTCGACCAGCAAACTGGTGATCTTCATTTCCCCCAGCTTCTTGAGCAGCTCCTTAATGTTGATCCGGCCGTTGGGGGCCGCCACTTGCAAGACCTCCGCCCCTTTTTTGGCCAGCGACTCGATCTTGCTCTTGGGCGCCCGCGGGCCGACGACGATGATCGTCCGGGCGGTGCCGGTCGTCAGCACTTTGGCCCGCAGCGGGGTCCGGGCGAACGAGTCGAGGACGATCCGGACCGGGTCTTTGACCTTTTCCACCCGGCGGACGTCGAGCCGCGGGTCGTCGATCAGGACGTTGCCGATGCCGACCAGGATGGCGTCGTAGATATTGCGCAGGTGATGGGCGAAGCGGAGCGAGGCCGGCCCGGCTACCCAGCGGCTGGCGCCGGTCCGCGTCGCGATCTTGCCGTCGATCGTCAGCGCGGTCTTGAGGCAAACGAACGGCCGTTTGGTCTTGATGTACTTGGCGAACACCTCGTTGAGCCGGCGCGCTTCTTTTTCCAGCAGGCCGACTTCCACCTTGATCCCGTGCCGCTTGAGCTTGGCAAAGCCGCGCCCGTTCACCAGCGGGTTGGGGTCTTTCATCGAGGCAACGACCCGCTTGATCCCCGCCTTGATGATCGCTTCGGTGCAGGGAGGGTTGTTTTTGTTGGCAAAATTGCAGCAGGGTTCTAAATTTAAATAGAGGGTCGCGCCGCGGGCTTCTTCGCCGGCCTTCTGGATCGCCCAGGCTTCGGCGTGCGGGGTGGCGACTTCGCCGTGGTACCCCATGGAGATGATCCGGCCGGCTTTGACCAGGACGGCGCCGACCAGCGGGTCGGGCGTTGTCCGCCCTTCGGCCGATTTGGCCAGGCCGTGCGCCTCGCGCATGAACCTTATATCGTCTTCAGTCCACATCGGGACTGCATTTTAACACTTAATCAACGCGCTGTCAGCTCGCCGACGCGCTGTCGCAGGCAATCAAGGATAAAATCGGCCGTGTGCCCCATCTCCATGATCTCAAAGCCGATCCCGGCCAGCTCCTGGATGCCCCGGACGACCCCTTCGGTATGGAACATCCCCTTCTTCTCAAAAACGACCATGAGCGGCAGGTCGAACATGCTCCGCTCGATCAGCGCACGGAGCGCGCGCTGGAATTTCGCGACTTCAGCCGGGTCTTTGCCGCTGAGGAACAAGATCCGCGCGCTGGCGATATGCTGGGCGACCAGCGCATCGATCTCGCTCCTTTGCTCGTCCGGCAACATCTGGATCAGCCAGGGATTTAGATTGAGGTCAAGGATCCTCCCGCCTTGCTCTTTTAGCGCTTTTGCCGCCTCCAAAGCCAGGTCAAAAGAGTAATAGAGCGAATGTTCGTTCAGCGACAGGTCATCGAGCAGCGGCGGCCGGACCTGCCTCTGGTTGGTCACTTTAACCCCCGCCATATGCCGGAGATGTTCCAGGTAATTAACGAACTGCTGCTCCTGGGCCGGGTTTCGCAGGGGGATCGACAGTTTTAATTCGTTCCGTTCGCTGCCGTACCGCTCGATCGGAAAATTCTCCTTGACGGCATTGATCAGGCTTTCCTGAGGGAAGCCTCGGGTTTCCAATTCCAGCCTTTCTATGACTCTGATCTCGGTCCCGCCGCGACGGATAGAGGACTTGATCTCGGCCGCCGCGTCAACCGCCGCGCTCTCGCCGCTGCCGGTCCTTTCGATCAGCCAGCGCGTTTTTTCCGGGTCCACCTCTTCCACTTCCCGGAGCCGGATAAAAGCCTTGGCCAGCTCCGCTTCCAAAACCTGCCGGGCGAATTTAATTCGGGACGGCTCACCGCTCTTTCTCTGGTGCGTCATGAACCGGCGCCGCGCCAGCGGATCGGCCAAGATCTTGGCATAATCCAGCGGCTTGGCTTCGCCGCCGATCTGCAGCTTGATCAAGCCAACCCCCTGCCTGATCGGTTCGCGTAAATCTTGCGGCCGTTCATCATGGATCGCTCCGGCCAGGCAAAATCCCAGCAGCGGGTCGGTAATAAAGGCGATCTCCAGCGGCGTGACCCCGCGCGGCAGCAGCACGTCGCGATAAATGGTGTTGACCGATGGGCCGGTCACCATGACCGTCGCCAGCCAGGCCTGGGCCAGTGATTTTGTCAGCCTGATCTTTTCCCGGCGATCCTTGACCTCAAAGATCGTCTGCAGCCAATCGGCATTCAGCCAGGGGAGCCGCGGCTGGACATACCTGCCGCCCCGGTCATAGGCGTCGACCAGGACCCCGTCGTTGGCGACCGCCTGCATCCGCCTGGTCCTGATCTGGAAACGGATCAGCGTATCGCCGGCCAGGACCCCGGTGTGGAGCGATTGATAACCGTTGATCTTCCGGTCCTTGATGTAATCGTGCCAGTAGCGGTCGATCGGGATCCCCAGCGAATGGACGACGTCGATCAACGCGTAACAATCCTGTTCGGTCTCGACCGTGATCTGCATCATCACTACGTCGGACAGGTTACGGGCTTCCGTCCCGCGCATGGCGGCGATCTGGTCGACCTCATAGACGGTCCGCGGCTTGGTCAGGATCTCGGCCGGCTGGCGGCGGGCTCTTTGCTTGAATTTGGCCGCGATCTCCCGCCGCAGCGAATCCAACAATTCCTGTTTTTTGCCGATCGTCTCCTTGATCACCGCTGCGACCTCGTTATATCGATCGGGGTGCAGTTTCTTAAAGGCGATGTCCGACAAATGCCGGGAGGCTTTCATGAAGCCGCACAGGACGCCCAGCGGAACGTAAAAATCCAGCGCTTCACGGCAATTTCTTTCCCGCCGTTCGGCCGATAGTTTTTCGGCGTCCTCCAGGTTCACTCCACGGTCGATCATCTTGATCCGCAAGGCGCGAATGTCTCGGGCCAGGGTGCCGACGAATTTATCGATGTTCTCTTCGCTGATCAGCTTGTCCTTGCCCAGCTGGGTGATCTTGGTCACGCCGTCGACCAAGACGGCGGTCCCGCGTCCGAACCGACGTTCAATGAACTTCAGGTCTATCTCGGTGTCTTCGACCGTGTCGTGAAGCAGGCAAGCGATCAGTTCTTCGCTGTCGGTCACCCGCAAAATGTTAACATCCCGCTCCGCCACGGTTATCGGGTGGTCGGCGTACGGCCGCCCGCTCGTTTGCCGTTTCACGTCGCGGTGCGCCCAGATGGAAACACCGGCCGCCTCGTAGAATTTCTGCCGGTTAAAATTGCTCCGGTCGCCCCGCTCCCTGATCATGGTCTCGATCCGGTCGGCCAAGACGGCGATCCGGGGATGGAATTCGGACTGCAGCAAAATATTAATATAGAACTGCTGGCCGGCCGGAACGCGGCGCACCTGTCCGCCCTTGTTAACAAAGGTAAAACGTATTTTCCCTGGGCTATTCATGACCAGATGCTTTTCGCCCGTAAATCGGGGAAATTTCAGTTAAGCGCGGTTAAATTGCTTTTAACTTGCCGATGATTTCGCGGTAATCCTTGGCGTAAAAGATCGCCGAGCCGGCGACCAGCACGTTCGCCCCCGCTTTGACGACCTCTTTGGCGGTCTCCAGATTGATCCCGCCGTCTACCTCGATATCAACTGACAACTTACGACTAACGACTAACGACCGAAGGACTTTTATTTTATCTAAAACCACCGGCATAAATTTCTGTCCCTCGAAGCCCGGATTGACCGACATTAATAAAACCATGTCGACTTTGTCCAGAACGTGAAAGACCGAATCGGCCGGCGTTCCCGGATTTACGACAACACCTGGCTTAACGTTGTGTTGCCTGATCAGCTCAATGTCGGCGTCGAGGTTCTTGACCGTTTCGACGTGGATCGTAATGATGTCCGCCCCGGCCCGGGCAAAATACGGGATGTAGCGGTCCGGGTTCTCGATCATCAGGTGAACGTCGAGCGGCAGCTTGGTCGCCTGGCGGCAGGCTTTAACGACCAGCGGCCCGATCGTGATGTTCGGGACAAAATGGCCGTCCATCACGTCGATGTGGATCAGGTCGGCGCCGGCGGCCTCGACCTTCCTGATCTCGTTCGCCAGCTGGCCGAAATCCGCCGACAGGATCGAGGGGGCGATCTTGATGTTCATTGTTCGGTCTCCTCCGTTGTTTCTTCGGTGATCACTTCGCCGCTGGTGGCGACCAGCAGGTCGACGCTGCCGCCGGCCCCGGTCTCTTCCCCCGCCATCGGCTCCTGGGCCAGGATCGTCCCCTCCGCCACCCCGTCCATCCGCTCAAAACGGATATCCCCCAGCTGCAGTTCGGCCGCCAGCAGGAGCTCGTCGGACTGGGCCAGCGGCCGGCCGATCAGGTTGGGGACCGGGACCTTGCGCTTGCCGCCGCTGATCATTAAATTGACGACCCGGCCGACTTTCACGTGGCGCCCGGGCTCCGGCCGCTGAGAAACGACCGTCCCCTCCGGCTGTTTTGATTCGTAAACCTGACCGGCATCCCGCGCTTTAAGGCCGATCTCCTCCAGCCGGGCTTGCGCCGCGACCAGCGGCAGGCCGGTCACGTCCGGGGTGACCGTTTCCGGCAGCGAATTAAAATACATCAGGTAAAAGTAGCCGATGACCAGGGGAGAAACGATGAACAGGGTCAGCAGGCCGATGACCAGCCGGGGCGACGGGAGCTTAAGCCGCAGCACGATCAGGCTGACGGCCAGGCTGGCCGCGATCACGAACAGCAGATAAAGGACCAGGTATGTCGTTAGCATTTATAATCCCAGGAGAAAAGCATAGATTATGCCGAGCGCCACGGCCAAGACCGCGACGACCGCCAGGATCCAGTTCCGGTGCTTTTCCCTTCCCCAGCGGAGCCGGATCCGGCCGACGTCCTGGAGCACTTCGCTCTCCTGGTCGACGACCTCCCCGCCGTACTGGGTCACGACGCTTTCGTAGATCCGGATCAGCTCTTCGTCGGCCGGGGCTTGTCTGATCAAGGCCTTTTTCTCCAGGCTTTCCCTCATTTCTTCGGCCGACGCGAACCGCCGCAGCGGCTCCCTTGCGGTCGCGCAGAGGATAATGTCTTTCAGGTAAGGGGGCAAGGCGGCCAGCTCTTCTTTCGGCAACAGCTGTTTGGCCCGGAGCTTTTGCAAGCTGCCGGACAAACCCTCCGCCTGCGGCAGCGGTTTTCCCGTCGCCATTTCGTATAAAACCAGGCCGAGCGAATAAATATCGGAGGCCGGCGTGACCGGTTCCCCCTGCAGTTCCTCGGGCGAAGCGTACCGGGCGCCGCTCATCAGCTCTTCCACCTTTTGCGGCAGCGCCGACTTGATCTCCCCCTCGATCACGAAATCGGCCAGCTTGACCAGCCCCTGGCTGTCGACGAAGATATTGCCCGGCTTGATCCCGGCGTGGACGATCCCGCGCTCGTGGGCGGCCTGCAGGGCGGCCGCCGCTTGCTCCGTCGCCGCGCACGCCTTGTCGATCCCGGCTTTCTCGCGCCGGTCGAGCAGGTCCTTAAGGCTGAAGCCGTCCACGTATTCCCGGACGTAGTAGAAGCCCTGCCAGCCGTAATCGCCGTCGAGCAGCTTGGCCACTCCGTGGTGGTTGAGCAGCGACAGGGCCAGGACCTTTTGCTTCATGTTCTTGATCAGGGAAGAATTGAGGGTCCCGCGCTTGTAGATCTTGACGATCACCGGCTTTTCCGTGCCGATAAAGAAGCCCTGATAAGTGACGCTAAAGGGGTTTTCCGCCAGCTTATTGCCGATGCGGTACTTGCTTTTGAGGAGCTGCTCCATGCCGGTCGTTATTATAACACGGGGAAGATGATCCCTAAAGCAATGAAATCAACGGCCGCAGGGGCCGATATTCCTGCGGGCTGGATAATATGATAATTACCAATCGGATTAAAATCGTAAACGGCCGGCTAACGAGCAAACTGGCAAACCCGCTGTCCTATGACTTGGCCGCCAGGGCCGACTTGGTTCATACAGCCGAGAAGCTGATCGCCGGGGGTCGGTTCTCTCGGATCGCGGAGGTCCGGGAACACCTGGACAGGAACGAGATCGGGCCTGACCGAGCGATAGCTGTCTTTGTCAGGCATCCCTCAACGGTCTACTCCGAAATCAGGAAGCTGGCCGGCTCGGAAGATATTCCTCTCAGCGAGACGGGCCGAACCGAAGCCCTCAAGCTGAAAACGGCGCTGCGCGGCCTCGCTTTCAGCTTCGTTTTCTCCAGTCACTTATCCCGGGCGCGATTGCTCGCCGCCGAGATCGCGGCCGATCTCGGGTTACCGCACCGGACGGAACCCGCTCTGGGTGAAATAAATTGCGGCACCTGGCATCATTGCTTTTTCGACCGCAGCGCGGGCGGGAGCGGGTCGATCGAGGCCCGGCTGCCGACGAGTTTTAGGCTCCTCCGGGACCGACCGCATCGCTGGAAAGCCCCCGGCGGCGAATCTTTTTCCGACGTCGCCGACCGGACCGGCCCTGTCGTCGGCCGGGCGGTCCGCAGTAATCTGGGAAGAGCCTTTTTGATGGTCGGCCACGCCTGGGCGAACGGCGTCATCGCCGCCCGGGCTTTCGGCGTCCATCTGGCGCATCTTCATCCGTTGATCGACAACATTGCCCCGACGGCGATAACCGTGATCGAATTCTCGTCCGATCTGAGCGATAACCATTTGTGGCTGTGGGCCGATGCGGGGCATCTGGAAACAAAGTGAAATTTCCGCCCAAAACGGACGATATATACTTGAGAGGAAAAGACCATGGCACAAGATTACTTAAAAGATCAATACGATGTCGCTTCCATCACCCGCAAGGGCCAGGAAAAACGGGCCAATTACGTCCAGGACGCCATGTCCCTGGAAAAACAGTCCAAGACCACCGGCAATTTCGTTAAGGTCATGGCCGATATTTTTCTGAAGCTCGAGGCTAGTGAGGGGAGCTACCGATGAACACCATGGACAACGCCAAGGTCATCGAAACGCTGGAAAAAACGGCGGCTTTCACCTATTTTACCAAACTGATCGAGACCGACATGCAGCGGCTGGTCCTCTTCTCCGTCTTCCCGTACACGGCCGCGGCTAACCTCTCCGATCCGCACCCGATCATGCTCCTGAGCGACCTGGGCGGCCTGACCGAGCTGAACAGCGGCAGCGTCCTGAACTAATTCCTCTGCCCGAAACCGAACGTTTGTTTTACCCTTAAGAAGAACGGGTATTCCTTTAAGCGGATGAAGCGGGCCTTGAGCCGCGATCTTTGCACCACGATCTTCTGGCCTTCCTGCAGCGCGAGCACCTGCTGGCCGTCCGCGGTCAGGTTCACGTCCCCGCCCCGCGTCAGGATAACGCTTATCGGCTTATCGATCACGATCGGCCGGGTATTGATCGTGTGCGGGCAGATCGCGCAGATCACCAGGCTTTGCGCGTCCGGCGTCAGGAGCGGCCCGCCGGCCGACAGGTTGTAAGCGGTCGAGCCGGACGCGGTGGAAAAGATCAGGCCGTCGGCCACGTATTCCGCGATGCCGGCGATCTCCAGCCTGATCACCCGGGCGATCCCGCTCTTGCTGATCACCAGGTCGTTCAGGGCGATCAAGGTTTTTCCGCCGGTGTGCGCTTCGATCATCGTCCGCTCGTCGATCTGGTATTTTCCCCGCCTGATCTGCGCCAGCGCCTCGCTCAGCTGCCGCAGTTCGATCTCCGTCAGGAAGCCGACGCCCCCCATGTGGACGCTCAGGATCGGCGTGCCGCTTTTCGCCAACTGCCTGGCCGCCCGGAGCGTCGTCCCGTCGCCGCCGAGCGTAATGACAAACTTGGCGTTCCGCTCGCCGACCTTATACCCTTTGGCCTTCAGGTCTTTAACGACCTGCGCCGCCGTCCCGGCGATCAGCTTGTCTTCTTTTTTAAAAATTACGTTGACCGTTGTCATTTTTGTTCTCCTTTTCCTTAGTCCCCGGTCCCTAGAAGAGTTTAACGGCGACCATCAGCCAGATTATACCAATAACGAACGCCAGGACAAACAGCGCCGCCAGGAACTGGAAATAAAACTCGAGCCCCCGCTCCCGGGGGTAGCGGAGCGCGATCGTTTGCAGCCGCTCGTTTTGCCAGTCGGCCAGGATTACGCCGTTCAAACCGAAGGCCCGGTCAAAAGCGATCAACCTGTCGCGCAGCGCCGGCAGCGTCGGATCGCTTTCCCCCTCGCTCCTCACCCCGCAGACCGCATACCGCTTGCCCTTTTTCGCGACGGTAAAATCCGCGACCAGCTCGCCGAGCTGCGCCCGCCCCTCAATTGTCATCTCCACCAGCTCGCGCTGGTTTTTCCCGAGTATCTGGTACCCGTGCCGCTTCAACAGCTTTGCCGGGTCATCCTTTGCCGAGCCAAATAAGGTATTCAATGTTCCCGTCCGCTCCTTCGATCGGCGACTGGACCAAGCCCTTGGTCTTCAGGCCTAAGCCTTCCGCCCCTGTTTGCACTTTCGCGATAACCTCTTGCCTGACCGCCTCGTCCCTGACGACCCCGCCCCGCCCCACTTTCCCCTTGCCCGCTTCGAACTGCGGCTTGATCAGGGCGACGATCTCCGCCTTGTCCGCCAATAAATTATAGACCGCCGGCAGGATCTTCGAAAGGGAAATAAAGGAGACGTCGATCACCGCCAGCGTGGGGGGAGCCGCCTGGGGGACCAGGTCGCCGGGCGTCAGGTTGCGGGCGTTGGTCCTCTCAATAACCGCAACGCGCGGATCGTTGCGCAATTTCCAGTCGAGTTGGCCGTAACCGACGTCAACCGCGTAAACTTTGGCGGCACCGCGCTGCAGCAGGCAATCGGTAAAGCCGCCGGTCGAAGCGCCGACGTCGAGCGCCGTTCGCCCGGCGACGTCGATGGGAAATTCATTCAAGGCTTTTTCCAGTTTGACCCCGCCGCGGCTCACAAAAGGATGCGGTTTGCCCCGCACCTCGACGCTGGCCCCTTCCACCACGTTCATCCCCGGCTTTTCCGCTTTCTGGCCGGCGACATAGACCAGCCCGGCCATGATCGCCGCCTGCGCCTTGCTGCGGGAAGCGCAAAGACCCTGGTCGGCAAGATACTGGTCGAGCCTAACTCGCTGTTTCACGGAGGAATTTGGCCGCTTCTTCGGGGATAACGGTATTAATGTAGATCCCGGAGCCAAGCTCAAAACCGGCCACCGCGCTGACCCGGGGCAGGATCATGATGTGCCAGTGGTAGTATTCGACGTTCTTCTCGTGGACCGGGGCGGAGCGAAAAACAAAGTTATAGTCGGGGTTGCTCAGCGAGCGGTAGATCTTGCCCAGCGTTGAACGCATGACAAAGGCCAGCTCCTTGGCGCTCTCCGCCGAGATCGACTCAAAAGAGGAGCAGTGTTTTTTCGGCAGCACCCAGGTCTCGAACGGAGCGCGGGCGGCGAACGGCTCGAACACGATGTAGTTATCGGTCTCGCTGACCACCCGCTCCTTGATCTTTTTCTCTTTGGCGATCATGTCGCAATAAACGCAGGTGCCGTTGTCGTCGAAATAATGCATGGCCGATTCGATCCGGTTCCGGATATTGAGCGGCGTGATCGGCGTGGCGATGATCTGGGAGTGCGGGTGGCGGAGCGAGGTCCCCGCCGACGCGCCGTAGTTCTTGAACAAAATGACCATTTCAAAGCGCGGGTCCTTGGCCAGGGTCATGTAACGCTCCCGGTAGGCCAGGAAAAGCTCTTCCACCTGCTTCTCTTCCATCAACGCGATCGTCATCTGGTGATCGGGCGACTCGATGATCACTTCGTGGTCGCCCAGCCCTTCCATGTAAGTGAAAAAATCCTCGACCTTGAACCGCTCGGGGACCCCCTGGGGGATCAGGGCGGGAAACGCGTTGGGGATGATCCGGATCCACCAGCCGGGGGAATTCGCCTGCGTCCCATAGGCGCGGTAGGCGAGGAGCTCTTTCGGCGTTAAAGTCTCTTTGCCGGGGCAGAAGGGACATTTATCATGTTCGTTGGGGGTAAACTGGGCCGGTCCGGTCCCCAGCTCTTCCGGGCGGCGGGCGCGCTCGGTGGCGATAATGACCCACTCTTTGGTCGCCGGATTCTGGCGCAGCTCTGGCATGGTGGTTTGTATTATAACACGAAAAATGTTATAATTAATCTCTCAAATGCGCAGCGCTATCGTCGCAATTCTGCTTGTTGTTTTAACGATCCCTCTCAATGCCCAGTCCGATGAAAGCGGCCGGCTTGAGGCGAGCGCCCCGTTGATCAAGGCCTATCTGGCCCGGCAGGAAGGGCGTTTCGCCGAGTCGCTCCCGCTTTTCCGCCAGGCCGCCGGCGATAAGCGCTATCCGCTGGCCGATTACGCCCAGTTCGAGCTGGCCGAGACCCTGTACGCCAGCGGGGAATACGGCGCCGCCGTCCCGGAGTACTATAAAGTCGTTACCGATCACCGCGAAAGCCTGCTGCTCTCCCGGTCGTATCTGCAGATGGGCAAGAGCTACTTCAACCTGAAAAAATACGATCGGGCGGTCAAGACCTTTGCCGGCCTGGTCGATAAATATCCCGAAGCGGCCGAAGCGGCGGAAGCCCGTTACCTGATCGCCCGCGCGCGCGAAGCCCAAAAGGACTGGAAAGCCGCGTACCTGGCGTACGAAGAGGTCGACCTGTTCCACCCCTTAAGCTATTTCGGCAAGCGGTCCCGCCAGGCGATCGCCGCGCTGAAGCGGGCGCATAAAAAGAAGCTCCCCAAATTCACCGCCACCGCCCCGGTGCTTTACAAGAAAGGGATGGCCTATTTCGAACAGGACGATTACGAAATGGCCGCGAACATCTTTAATCGTCTGGCCCGGGAATACCCGCACAGCAAGTACGCCTACGAAGCGCTGCTCATGCTCGGCCGGGCGGAAGACCAGGCCAACAAGCCGGCGGCGATCTCGGACCTGGAAAAAGCGACGCGCGGCCCTGCCAATACGGCCGGCCGGGCACACTATTACCTCGGCTTGGCGCGCGGCCGCCGCGGCGATTACGACAACGCCATTTATTCGCTGATGAAGGTCACGGGAAATTATCCCGATTCCGGGCTGGCCGACGACGCCGCCTACTGGATCGGTTATTACTACGAACAGAAAGACAACACCCAGCGGGCGCTCGACGCCTATTACGCGATGATCACCAAATACCCGTACAGCAAAGCCGTGCCGGCGGCGATCTGGCGGATCGGCCGGCTCTACTATTGGAACAGCGACTTCCAGAACGCCGCCACTTACCTGCACATGGCCCAGATCTATCCGGCCGGCGAGGACAGCGCGCGCTGCTATTTCTTCGAGGCCAAAGCGCTGGAACGACTCGGCAACCGCGGCGCCGCCGTTGAGGTCTACAAAAAACTGCTTGGCCGCTTTGACCACACTTATTACGCCTACCGGGCGCAGGCCCGGCTCAACGCCGGTGGTATTTCCTATTCACTAGGCACTTCGTTCAACGGCGAAGATTATTCCGCCGTGCTCAGCAACGTCGACGGCGAAAAGACCGCGGAACTGGCCGCCATCATGGAGATCTGGGAACAGACCAAGATCGGCGACGTTGACCCGGGCAGCACCCGGGAGGCGCGCGCCCACCTGGCCAAATATAAGGAGCTAATGGGGGTCGGCTTGCCGCAGTACGCCGCGGAAGAAGCCCGCTACCTGGTCGATATCACTTCGGAGATCGAGAAAGATTCCGCCCAGATCAAGCTGGGCGAGATGTTGGTCCGCTCGGGCGAATTCCGCCAGCCGATCCGTTTTGCCGACCGGAAGATCAAAGAAGCGGTGATCAGCGGCAAACCGGAGGTCCTGCCCAAGAAGATCTGGGAGCTCGGTTACCCGCGCGGCTACTGGTCGCACGTCGCCCGCGAAGCCAATAAGTTCGATATCGATCCCTACCTGGTCCTGGCGGTGATCCGGGAAGAGAGCCGGTTCAATGCTAAGGCGGTCTCCCGCTCCAAAGCCCGGGGGCTGATGCAGATCATGGCGCGGACCGGCACCGGGATCGCTAAAAAGCTGGAGCTGAACGGCTACCGCACCGCCAAGCTCTACGAGCCGTCCACCAACATCAAGATGGGGACCTTTTACCTGTCCGACCTGATCAAGCGCTTCCAGGACAACGCTTACCTGGCCCTGGCCGGCTACAACGGCGGCCCCAACCGGATATCGAGATACGTGAAAAGCTGGTATAATGGCGACCTGAGCTCGGTCGATATTGACGAGTTCATCGAAAGCATCCCGGTCCGGGAAACCCGTCTCTACGTGCAAAAGGTGATGGGCAGCTATTTTGAGTACAAGAGATTGTATGAACGAAAATCATGACGACGAACGCGCCTTTGACGGCCTAAGGCCCCGCAAGTTCGACAACTTTATCGGCCAGGGGCCGATCCTGAACAACCTGCACATCCACATGGAGGCCGCCCGTTCCCGCGGCGAAGCGCTGGAACACCTCCTCTTTTACGGCCCGCCCGGCCTGGGCAAAACCACGCTGGCCAACATCATCGCCAACGAAATGGGGGTCAGCATCAAGGTCACTTCCGGGCCGGCGATCGAGCGTCCCGGCGACCTGGCCGCGATCCTGACCAACCTCAAGCAGCACGACATCCTTTTTATCGACGAGATCCACCGGCTCAACAAGGTGGTCGAAGAGGTCCTCTACCCCGCCATGGAAGACTTCGGGCTCGACATCATCATCGGCAAGGGGCCGAGCGCCCGTTCGATCCGGCTCGACCTCCCCCGCTTCACCCTGATCGGGGCGACGACCCGCATCGGCCTGCTTTCCGCGCCGCTGCGCGACCGCTTCGGCATCGTCAACCGGCTGGAATATTACAACCACGACGAACTGAAGCAGATCGTCATGCGCGCCGCCCAGTCGCTGGAGATCAAGATCGAAGGCCCGGGGGCGCTGGAGATCGCCAAACGCTCCCGCGGCACGCCGCGCATCGCTATCCGCTTCCTGCGCCGGGTCCGCGACTACGCCCAGGTCAAAGGTTCGGGGGAGATCTCCTTTGCCATTGCCAAGGAATGCCTTGATTCCCTGGGGGTTGACGAGTTCGGGCTCGACAAGATCGACCGCAAGTACCTGATCACCATCATCGACAAGTTCGGCGGCGGCCCGGTCGGCGTCGAGACGCTCGCGGCCGGGATCTCCGAAGAAGTGGAAACGATCGAGGACGTTTACGAGCCGTTCCTGATGCAGCTCGGCTTCCTGGAGCGGACGTCGCGCGGCCGGCTGGTCACCCCTTCCGCCGCCACGCACGTCGGCCGCAAATTGAAAACGGGCAAAGAGAGCTCGCCACAGGAGAAATTATTCTAATGAAAAAAAGAACGGCTAAACTGCTCCGAAAGACCAGGGAGACCGCGCTTAAGATCGAATTGAACGTCGACGGTTCGGGGAAAAGCCGGATCAAGTATCCGATCCCGTTCATCGGCCACATGCTGACGCTGTTCGCCAAGCACGGCCTGTTCGACCTGAAGCTGGCGGCTAAAGGCGATCTGGAGGTCGACCTCCATCATCTGATCGAGGATACCGGGCTTTCTTTGGGTGAAGTCTTCGCCAAGGCGCTGGGAAAGAAATTAAAGATCGAACGCTACGGGCACGCCATCGTCCCGATGGACGAATCGCTGGCCGAGGTCAAAGCGGCGATCGACATCTCCGGCCGGCCGCATTTTACCTTCAAGGCGAAATTCCCCAGGGAGCTTATTTACGCGGAGATCGGCAAGACGCGCGTGAAACTTTACCTGGACGACGAGATGCTCCGGGAATTCTTTGAGGCGTTCGTTTATAAGGCGGGCGTTTCACTGCACATCGACCTGGTCCGGGGGAAGAACACGCACCATAAGATCGAAGCGATCTTCAAAGCCTTCGGCGTGGCGCTGATGCGCGCCTGCGCCGTCAATCCGCGGAAAAAGGGCGTTCCTTCAACTAAAGGACGGCTCTAAAGCCTGCCGGACCAGATCGGCCGCTGGCGAGTCGGCCCCCAGGGCGACAATAATGAACTCCCCTAACTTCTCTTGCGTTAACCATCCGCGCCCGATCGCTTTCCGGCCGAAATTAGTGATCATCTCGGCCTTCTTTTTGTCGGTATATTGCCCGATCGGGTGCAGCCTCTCCAGGTCAAGAAAACGGAATATCCGGTTGGCCGCGTTTTTTTCAATGAAATAATTGTTCAGGCGGTCAGCGTCTTCAAGGTACAACTTGGCATTGATCAAGCGGCTGAAAAATTTACCTGATTCCCAAAGCGCCCAATTCATAGCCCCCTCGTCTTCCGCGTCGATCGCTTTATCCAGATCAAGCCCGTTGAGGTGCTTATAGAACATTAAACCGGGCTGCCGTTCGCCGTAAATATCATTCTGCCAGAAGATAAATCCAAGCGGCGATTTTGCCTCAACGATGCCGGCACAACGGGCCAATAATGCCCGGTGGAACTCTTCGAACGCGTTGTTGCGGAAGGGGTTCCCCGTCTTGATCGTTAATCCCTCAAGGGAAAAAACATCATGCATGGTTACCGGCGGCCGCTCTGGCTCAATTCCGTGATATTTGGAGAAGACCTCCCATTCGCTAACGCTTAAGCGTTGTCCGTCTTCCGGCTGATGCTCGGCGACCACTTCGGCAAGCTGGCTATAATAATCTTCACGAAAAACCGTGGTTCTGTCGCCTTTTTTCTCGATCACGAATTGCGGCTTTCCGACAAAACAGCCGCTCATGCGGGATATATCCTTAAGCATTTTCGGCATGGCCCGGACTTTCGCCAGAGCAACCCGATGTTGTTGCGCCGAAAGGATATAATGAAAAAGCCCCCTGGTCACGGCGACATTACTCATTTGCTTTTATATCGCCTTCTATTTCGCATTATTTCAGATCTTTGCTATAATCCGGGGCATGGTCTATGAAGAGCGAACTTACCGCAATTACGTCAAAGCCGATAACCTGATCAAATTCGAGATCATCGAAAAGGAGACCGATCTCCTGATCCTGGCCGACACGAACCTCTATGACAAGGCGTTCGCCTTTACGCTGAAGTACCGGACGGAACTGGAAAAGTACATCGAAAGCGACCCGACCTTTTTCAAGACCTACTCCTCCCACCGGGTCCGCTACGACGCCCCGCCGATCGCCCGGGCAATGGCCGACGCGGCCCGCCGGGTCAAGGTCGGCCCGATGGCGGCGGTCGCCGGCGCAATAGCCGAATTCGTCGGCAAAGAGCTGCTGGCGTTCACCCAGGAGCTGATCGTGGAGAACGGCGGCGATATTTTCCTGAAGATCAGCCAGCCGCGCAAGGTCGGCGTCTACGCCGGCGCCTCCCCTTTTTCCGAGAAGATCGCCCTTGAGCTCGAACCCCGGCCCGAGCCGTTCTCGGTCTGCACCTCGTCCGGGACGGTCGGCCACTCCTTCAGCTTCGGCAAGGCGGACGCCGTCGTGGTGATCGCGAAAAGCGCTCTGCTGGCCGACGCCGCCGCCACCGCCATCGGCAATGTCGTCAAGGATGTCGGCGATATCGAGGCGGGCCTCAAGCAAGCCAAAAAGATCCGGGGGCTGGACGGGGTTTTGATAATCAAGGACGATCAATTAGGCGCCTTAGGCAAACTCAAGATCGTTCCGCTTTAGATAATATGCGGGGTTATCAAGAAGACTATTTCTGTTTTCTCTTTTTCCTGGCTCTTGTTTTGAAATAAATAGCCGAGCAGCGGCAAATAACCTAAGACCGGGACCCGGCTGACGTTTTCCCGCACCGTTTCCGA
The DNA here is from genome assembly GCA_041650855.1 of Candidatus Margulisiibacteriota bacterium. Lineage (NCBI taxonomy): Bacteria > Bacillati > Candidatus Margulisiibacteriota > Candidatus Margulisiibacteriota bacterium. Next base: position 680,698 of record JBAZKJ010000001.1, on the reverse strand, counting down.
CAATAGCCCGCCGATCACGATCGTCTCTCCGTCTTTCACCCTAACGGTGGCCGCCGCGTTGCGCGTCGAAATGACCGGGAAATCGCCGGCGGCGGTCGTGCGCCATTCGGAGACCGTGGAGACTTCCGGCTGGATCAGCGTAGTGATCTCCCCCGCCTCCCCCAGCTGCGGCGTGATCCTCAGCTTGACCCCGGCATCGATGTAATCGACCGTCCACTGCGTGGTCGCCCCGCCGCTGGTGACCGGCACGGCATAGGGGATCCGGTTGCCGATGTTGATCAATGCTTCTTGGTTGTCCAGCGTGGCAATGCGGGGATTGGCAACGACGTTCGCCCGGCCGTTGGCGGCCAGCGCGTTCAGCGTCGTGACCAGGTCGTCGGCCGGCCGGGTCATCTTCGTCTCCTTATTGGTGACGAACTTATACGCCCCGTTGCCGAACGAGAGCCCGAGCCTTAAGGAATCGCTTTGCGACAGTTCCATGACCTTGCTTTCGATCAGGATCTGCGGCGCTCTTTTATCGATCTCGGCCAGGAGCCGCCGGGCTTCGCCGATCTCCGCCTCCCTCCCCCTGATGACCAGGGCGCTGGCTCTCCCGCCAACTTGGAAAGCGGCGGCCGGCAGCAATTTTGCCAGCAGTTCAACGGCCCTGGCGGCCCCCAGATATTTAAGGTTAATGACCGCGATCGCCGGCTGGTAAGCGGTCGGCGCCAGGTCTTGCGGCAAAGAGGAAACCAGTAAAACCGTTCCCTTCTTCTCGTAATTGAAACCGTTGGTCCGCAGGATGTATTCGAGCGCCTCTTCCGCCTCAACTTCCTTTAGGTGAACGGTCGCTTTTTTCGCCTGGGCGGCCGCCTGGTCCCCCGCGATCACCAAGTCGAAGCCGGCGCTTTTCGCCAGCGCCTGCGCGATGCCGACCACCGGCGCGTCCTCGAAATCTATCCGTTCGAGCGGCACCGCCCAAATGGCGGACGGCGTTAAAAACATCATCAAGGCCCAGCAGAAAAAGAGCGCCCTTTTCACTTTCTACCTCTCTCGTTTAAGTAAAAGGCGATCGCCAGCAATCCCCACAACTCGATAATCATCTAGCCTGTCTCCTTCCGCCAGGGCGAGCCCGCGGCCGCCAAGGTCCAGCAGGGCGACTTTCTTCCCCCCGCTGACCACCCCAACCAGGCGCCCGCTGCCGCCCGGCAGCCTGCCGGGCTCACCCGCTAATCTTAAAACGACCCGGTCCGCGGCCTGGTCGTAGACCGCCACCGCTTCATTGCTGATCGCCGCCGCTTCCGGGGTTAGATTTTCCGGCTCGAACGAAGGCTTCGCCCCCTCTTCACTGCCGGCGCAAGCGCCCAGCAATAAGACCAGGGGGAGTAAAAGCCAGACCGATCGTCCCATGCCAGAAGCCTAGCAAGTTTATTGCCACGCTTAGTCCCGGGGAATTGTAGGGGATTTCGACAGTTAGAGCGGGGCGAATTCGCGTTTGAGGCGGTCGACTATCCTTTTACCGTAAAACCCGAGGTCGGTCCGGCGGCCCAGGACTTGCCAGATGCCCAGCCGCACCTCCCGGCCGATCGCCGTATCAATCTTGCGCCAGAGCTCGTATTGGCCGCTGAAATACTCTTCCGCCTCATCTTCCAGCTGGTCGCAGCGGCGCTGTTTTTCTTCGAATTCTTCGCGTTGGAACGCCGGGTAGAGCTGCGTATTCAGCGAGCGGCGCCATTCGCCGGCCCACCCTCTTTTGCTTAGATAAGTGTGGGCGATCCTTTTTCCTTCTTCCAGCGGAGGGAGGTCGGCGGTCATATAAAGGTCGGAATGGGGATGGTCGGGATCGTCGGCGTTCCCGGCTTGATGTTAACAAAAATATCCTGGGTAACGGTCTCGCCGCTTGCCACGGTAACCTCTTGCGACCCGGGGTAATAGATCGAAGTTTCCAGCGTATAAACATTGTGCTGGCCGGCCGGGACGCCCGAGATCGAATAATCGCCGGAACTGTCGGTAAAATCGACATAGGTCGGCAAGTCGAAAAGGTAGACTTTTAAACCGGAGGGATTCGATCCGTCCGAGGCGGAAACTCGCCCCACAATCCAGCCCTTGGCCGTTATCGCTGCGCTGGCCTGCGCCGAGATCGAGTCGACCGTCGCGACGATGGTGCACGTCCCTTCGTTGCCGCCGGCGGTAAAAAGCCCGGTCTGGGAGATCGTCCCCAGCCCGCCGATCACGCTCCAGGTCACGGAGGCGGAGACGATCTTGCCGGCACTGTCTTTGGCCAGCGAGCTGAACGCGGCGCTCCGGTTAACGCCGACCGTGGTCGTGCCGGGGCTGATCGTCAGGGAAGCCACGTTGCCGTTTTCCAGGTCGCCGCAGCCGAACAGGGAAAAAACGAGGGAGAAACCGAGCACGGTCAGCAGGACGCCGGCGCCGGCCCAGTATTTACGCGAGCTTGCCATCTTTAACGATCTGCTTGCCGCCAACGATGGTCTGGACGACCTTCCCCGTTAGCTGCCAGCCGGCAAAAGGGGTGTTCCGGCTTTTCGAGGCGAATTTACCGGGGTCAACGGTCCATTTGCCGGCCGGGTCAACAATGATCAGGTCGGCGTCGGCGCCCGGCCGCAGCGTCCCTTTGCCGGCCAGGCCGAGGATGCGCGCCGGGTTGGCGGTCATTTTCGCCACCGCTTCCGGCAGCGACAGCGCCTTGGTCGCGACCAGCTGGGTCAGGACCAGCCCCAGCGCCGTCTCCAGGCCGACCATGCCGCTGGCCGCCTGGTTGAACTCGACGTTCTTGTCGTCGATCGTGTGCGGCGCGTGATCGGTGGCAATAACGTCGATCGTTCCGTCCTGCAAACCCTTGATCACCGCCTGGCGGTCGGGCCGGGTGCGGAGCGGCGGGTTGACCTTGGCGTTGGTGTCGTATTCCCGGGCCGCTTCGTCGGTCAAGGTAAAATAATGCGGGCAGGTTTCGCAGGTGACCGGCGCTTTTTCCCGCTTGGCGTCGCGAATGAACTTGATGGAGCGGGCGCAGGAAACGTGGGCAACGTGGACCCGCCCGTATTCCCTGGCCAGCAGCACGTCGCGGGCGACCATCACTTCTTCGGAGAGCGAAGGGCTGCCGGGTAACCCGATCTCGGTCGAGACCACCCCTTCGTTCATCGAGCCGCCGGCCGACAGGCCGGAGTCTTCGCAGTGGGCGATGACCGGCGCGTCGAACTGGCGGGTATATTCCAGCGCCCGCCGCATCACGTCGGCGCGCATGATCGGGTGGCCGTCGTCGGAAAAGGCCACCGCCCCTTCCATCCGGCAGCGGCCGATCTCGGCCAATTCTTCGCCCTTCAAGCCCTTGGTGACCGCCGCGATCGGCAGCACGTTGACGATCGCTTCCGCTTTCGCCTTGGCGATGACGTATTCAACGGCCGCCGGATTGTCGATCGGCGGATCGGTGTTGGCCATGCAGCAGATGGTCGTAAAGCCGCCCAGCGCCGCCGCCCGCGCCCCCGAAGCGATGGTTTCCTTGTCGGGCCGGCCCGGATCGCGCAGGTGAACATGCATGTCGATCAACCCGGGCAGCACTAACATTCCCTTAGCGTCAATGACTCGTGCCCCGTGACTCGTGACCCGCGACCCGACCGCTTTGACCTTCCCGTTCTCCAGCAGCACGTCCCTGATCCCGTCGAGGCCGCTCGCCGGATCGATCACCCTGCCGCCTTTGATCAGTAGCTTGCTCATTCCAGGTTCATCTTCTTTTTGACTTTATTCAGCAGCGCCCGGATCCCGGCCGTCTTTTGTTCCGGCCGTCTGGCCGGCGGTCTGGCTGGCGGCCTTTTCTCCGGCGCGCCGCCGCGCTCTTCCTGCTTGATCCGTTTCAGGCCCATCGCCGCGGCCCGCTGTTCCGCTTCCTTCTTGTTCGCGCCGCGGCCGACGCCGTACCGCCGCCCCCGCACTTTCACTTCCATCCAGAAAACGCGCCGGTGCTTCGGGCCGGATTCTTTGATGACGCGGTACTGGGGCAGGTCGTATTTCCTTTTTTGCGCGTATTCCTGCAAGGCCGATTTGTAATCGCTGATGTAGCCGGCCTTGGAGACTTTTTCGATCTCTTCCCGGAGCATGTCGATCACCATGTCGCGCGATTTGCCCAACCCGGCGTCGAGGAAAACCGCGCCGATCAACGCCTCAAAGGCGTTCGCCACGTTCGATTTGCGCCGCTGGCCGCCGCTCTTTATCTCGTTCTCGCTCAGGAGCAGGTGGTCGCCGAGCGCCAGTTCTTTGCCGACGACGGCCAAAGTGTCGTCGGAGATCACCGACGCGCGGATCTTGGTCAGGTCGCCTTCCGCCCGTTCCGGGAACTTGTTGTAGAGGTATTCGGTGGTCACCAGCTTGAGGACAGCGTCGCCCAGGAACTCCAGGCGCTCGTTGTCCGGCAAGCTTTTTTCGTGGCCGTAAGAGCTGTGGGACAGCGCCTGGTTAAGGAGCGATTTGTTCAGAAAAGCGAGGTCGAGCTTTTTTTCCAGCTCCTGAAGTGACTTTTCTCGTTCGGGCGAGAGCGGTTGCATTTGACATTACATTTTACATTATATAGAATTGAAAAACAAGGAACCCGAGCGTCCGTTCCGGCGGTTTCTTGCCAGAGGGTGGTTATTAATGGCGGTTTTATCCCCAATAATGAGTTACATCGTTGACAAGGAGATCGGCTTCCCGATCCCGTCCGAAAAAGAGAAGATCAATAAGGCCCTGCGCCGCTACCGCAACATCCTCGCCCAGCATCCCAAGCGTTCCGACGCGCCGGAGATCCTGTTCGGTATCGCCGACCTGCTGGTCGGCCGCGGCGAGCCGGGCGACAAGGAAGAGGCGACCCGGACCTACGACCAGATCCTGCTGCGCAACCCGCCGGAATATCTCAAGGCCCGCGCCCTGATCGGCAAGGCCGAGCTGCTGATCGGTATCCCCGAGGAATTCGGCAACGCGATCTCGCTCTGCGAAAAAGCCCGCCAGATCCTGGGCAAGGACGTGTCCGAGTTCTTCGCCTCCAAGGGGATCATCGTGGAGGCGGAGCTGCGCCTCGCCCGGCGCGACAAAGGCGACTGGGCGACCGCGCTCGAGCTGATCAACTCCGTCGTCAAGGAAAAAGCCGCCCACTGGTATTTCCGCGGCCGCGCCCTGCTCTCCAAGGCGGAGATCGTCCTCTACCGGAACCCCGACGACTTGGCCGCGGCGCTCAAACTGGTCGACTTCTCGCTCAAGGAATTAGCCTCCCGGCCGGATGACTACTTCGCCAACAAGGGCAAGGTCGTCAAGTCGGAGATCCTGGCGCGCCGCGCCCGCAAGGGAGACTTCCACAAAGCGGAAAAACTGCTGACCGAAGTGATCAAGATGTCCTTTAACTACAAGGACCTGGTCGCCCGCGCCAAGCTCGACATGGCCGACGTCGTCACCCACCCGAAAGCGGCCAAGCTGCTCAAGGAAGTCCACGACATGGAAGGCCTCGACCCGTACCTGATCGAAAAAGCCAGCCTCATCGAACAGGCGATCAAGCAGAGAAAGAAGATCAAGTAATGGGGAAGACGATCGCGGAGAAGATCCTCTCCAACCACTCCGGAAAGGACGCTAAAGCTGGCGACATCGTCATCGCCGACCTCGATTTCATGATCGGCCAGGACGGCACTTCCGGCGTAGCGATCGATTCGTTCCGGAAAATGAACGCCAAGAAAGTTTTCGATCCGAGGAAGATCGCCATCATCATCGACCACAGCTCCCCCTCCCCCAACGAAGGGGTTTCCGCCATTCACAAAAAAATCCGCGAGTTCACCAAAGAACAGGGGATCAAGCTTTATGATATCGGCTGCGGCGTTTGCCACCAGCTGACGCCGGAACAGGGGCACGTCGTGCCGGGCGACCTCGTCATCGGGGCGGACTCCCACACCTGCACCTACGGCGCGATCAACGTCTTTTCGACCGGGATCGGCTCGACCGACCTCGCCGCCGGGATGATCTCCGGCAAGCTCTGGTTCAAGGTGCCGGAAACGCTGAAAGTCGTCTATAAGGGGAAACTCCCCAAAGGTATTTATTCGAAAGACTTGATCCTCAACCTGATCGGGCAGATCGGGGCGGACGGGGCAACTTACCTGGCGCTGGAGATCGTGGGCGACGCGATCGACGCCCTGTCGGTCGACGCCCGCTTTACCCTCTCCAACATGGCGATCGAATGCGGCGCCAAGGCCGGCTTGATGAACGCCGACGCCAAGGTCCTGGAGTGGGTCAAACAGCACGGGCAGAAGAAACCGAACCCGCAGGCAGCGGATAAGGACGCAGTCTATAAGCAGGTCGTGGAGATCGATGTTGCGAAGCTCGAACCGCAGATCGCCAAGCCGCACCAGGTCGACAATACTTGCGGCGTTTCGGCCGTCGCCGGCACGCCGGTCCAGCAAGGGTTGATCGGCACCTGCACCAACGGCCGGCTGGAAGATTTCCAGGTCGCCGCCCAGATCCTGAAGGGGAAGAAAGTGAAAGACGGCTGCCGCCTGATCGTCGCCCCCTCTTCCAAGGACATTCTGCTGGCGATGATCAAGGATGGAACTTACCAGAGTCTGCTCGATTCCGGCGCGGTCGCCGTCACCCCTGGCTGCGGCCCCTGCGTCGGGACGCATAACGGCGTCCCGTCCGACGGGGAGAATGTCATTTCCACGGCCAACCGGAACTTCTTAGGCCGGATGGGAAATCGGAACGCTTTTATCTATTTAGGTTCGCCCGCGACGGTCGCCGCTTCGCTGATCGAAGGGCAGATAACCGATCCGCGGAAGTATTTATAAACGCGGCCAGCGGGAAGTTTCTTCGGCGCGCAGGTCGGTCAAGAGATCAAGTTCCATTCTCCCGCCTACCCCGGCTTTAACAACCACTTGATAATGCTTTACCAGTTTATATGTCCGGGCTTGTTTTGCCATTTCCGCCAGTTCGCCGGGAAAAGTGTTCAATACCCTGGCTAAATTTAGGGTGTACGCGCGCTTCCCCTTCGGCGTCATCCGCATATACCCCTCTCTGACCTTCTGCGCGACCTGGTGCCAGCCATCGTCCGTTATTGCGGGAGGCGTCCAGCGTCTCGCCCCTCTGATGACTTCCGCTAGTCCCTGGTCGGTCATGATCTTCATCTGAAAAACGCTCTCGAGAAGCCAGGCCTGCAAGGCGGCCGCCACTTTATCCGCCGCCCGGGCGGCCAGCGCTTCTTTCAAGACCGGGCAATTATTCAGGTCTTTTTTGGCAAAAAGATTCCCCAGCGGGTGTGCCGGATCCTTAAGGGCAATAACGAACCTGGCAGTTAAACGAAGCTGATTGTTCCGGACCAGTTCGAGATTGCGCCGGTATGCCCCGTTGGCCATCACGCCCGCGTATTTCCCGTCTGTTCGGCCGATCCTGTTCGCTGTGCGCATTTCAGCTTATTGTCGTGACGGCAAGATGAATATTTCAGTCCTTTAAGGTATAATTAATTCATGAAATTAACGGGGAAGGCGCGCGTCCCGAAAAACCAGGCCGACGACATCAATACCGATTACATTATCTCCGGCCGGTACAAGTTCAAGATCCAGGACCCGGTGGAACTGGCCAAGCATGTCATGGAAGATATCGACCCGGAATTCTACTCCCGCGTCCAAAAAGGCGACTTCCTGGTCGCCGGGACCAACTTCGGCTGCGGATCTTCCCGCGAACAGGCGCCGATGGCGATCAAATACGCCAACGTCTCCGCCGTTCTGGCCAAATCGTTCGCCCGGATCTTCTATCGCAACTGCTTCAACCTCGGTCTGCCGGCGATCGAGTGCGACACCGACGGGATCGCCGAGGGGGACGAGCTGGAGGTCGACTTTGACGCCGGCGTGATCCGCAACAAGACCAAAGGGCAAGAGATCAAGATCTCGCCGCTCCCCAAAACCATGCAAACGCTCCTCGCCGACGGCGGGCTCGTCGAGCACTTCAAGAAGCATGGCAGCTTTAAGATTTAAGCGGGTCGAGAACCCGCTTGGCATCGTCACCTACGGCAAACAGCGCAAAGAGCTCTTTGAGAATGCCGCTTACGGCCTCTTTTCGCTGATGGCCGACCTGGAGTCGGTCTCGCCCAAGCAGCTGATCAGTCTTAAGGTCAAGGGAGACGACTTCGGGTCGCTGCTGGCTAACTGGCTGAACGAGCTGATCGCTCTCAAGGATTCCCGAAAAATGCTCTTCCGGAAATTCCAGGTCAAGGCGCTCTCCGACACCGGCCTGGAAGCCGAGGTTTCCGGGGAAAAGATCGACCCGGCCCGGCACCAGATCACCCTGGCGATCAAAGCCGCCGCTTACAACCAATTGCAGGTCGGCCCCGGAGAAGCTAAAATTATCTTTGAAACTTAAAGGGGGACGAACATGAACGGCGACTTAACTACCATAACGAATCTATTGCTGGCCTTCATCCTGGGAGGATTGATCGGCTGGTTCCGCGAGAAAGAAAAAAAGACCGCCGGGATGCGGACGCACACGCTGGTCGCCCTTGGTTCCGCCCTCTTCATGGTCATTTCCCGCGATATGATGTCGCTGACCGGGATCGCCGATCCGGGCCGGATCGCGGCCGGCGTGGTCACCGGCATCGGTTTTATCGGCGCCGGCTGCATCATGCAGACCGGGAGCGGGATCACGGGGATCACTACCGCCGCCTCGATCTTTGTCACTTCCGCGATCGGCATCGCCGCGGGAGCGGGTTTTTACGTCAGTTCGGTCACCGGAACAGCCCTGACCATCGCCACCCTCCAGATCTTGCGCCTCCTGGAAGTGCACGTCATCAAGACCAAGCACCACGAAGAATGAGCTCTCCTGCCGGGATCAAGATCCGGGGGGTGATCGAAACCTCGTTCCTCGATTGGGACGGCAAGGTCAGCTGCGTCATTTTTGTCCCGAACTGCAACTTTACCTGCCCGTTCTGCAGCAATTGGCTCCTGGTCCATGACCCGGAAAGCTTGCCGGAAGTCCCCCTGGAACGGCTCGAAGCCTTTATCAAGGAGCGGCAGGACTTCCTCGACGGCGTCGTCATCACCGGCGGCGAGCCGACCATCCACCGCGATCTGCCCGATCTGGCCAAGCGGCTCAAAGCGCTCGGGGTCCTGGTCAAGCTCGATACCAACGGAACGAACCCGGCCATGCTGGCCGCCCTGATCAAGGACAAGCTGGTCGATTATATCGCGATGGACGTTAAAGCGCCGCTTGACGCAAAGTACGACCTCGCCTGCGGGGCCAAGGTCGATCTGGCCAAGATCAGGGAAAGCATCGGCCTGATCATGAAGTCCGGCGTCGATTACGAGTTCCGGACGACCGTGACGCCGAACATTTTGCATAAACCGGAGATCGCGGAGATCGCCAAAACGATCGCCGGGGCCAGGAAATACGCGCTGCAGCAATTCGTTCCCGCCCACTCACTGATCAAGGAAATGCAGAAGCTTGACCCCCACCCCAAAGAAACGCTTGAGGAGATGGCGGCGCTCGCCCGGCAATACGTCCCCAACACGATTGTCCGGGGTATCTGATTTTGTTATAATTCAACCATGTACTTCTACAACGACGCCACTTTCCTGCTGGTCATTCCGGCCCTGGTCCTCGCTTTCTACGCCCAGTGGAAGGTCAAAAGCACGTTCGACAAGTATTCTAAGGTCGCTTGTTCGCGCGGTTACACCGGCGCTTCCGTCGCCCGCTATATTTTGGACGATTACCGCCTGCAGGATATCGCGGTCGAAGCGATCGCCGGCGAGCTGACCGACCATTACGACCCGCGGGCCCGGAAACTCCGCCTTTCCGACCCGGTCTATAACAGCAATTCGATCGCCGCGCTCGGCGTCGCCGCTCACGAAGCCGGCCACGCCATCCAGGACGCCAAGGGGTACGTCCCGATCAAGCTCCGGAACGGGATGGTGCCGGTCTCTAACCTCGGCTCGACCCTCGCTTTCCCGCTCTTTATCCTCGGCATGTTCGCCGGCATGCCGATGTTCATGGACGTCGGGATAGTGCTTTTTTCGCTGGCCGTCGCTTTCTCGATCCTGACGCTGCCGGTCGAGTTCAACGCCAGCGCCCGGGCGATCCGCGTCCTGGCCGACGGGCATTTCCTGACCGAGCGGGAACTGCCGGGCGCGAAAGCCGTGCTCAACGCCGCCGCTTTGACTTATGTCGCCTCCACCGCCATGGCGGTGCTCAACCTGGTCCGCCTGCTGATGCTCCGCAGCTCGAGAGATTAGTGAAGCCGCTGGTCCTGCTGGGCCCGACCGCCGTTGGCAAAACCGCCCTTAGTCTTGCCCTGGCCAAAGAACTGAACGGCGAGATCATTTCGGCCGATTCGATGCAGGTCTATCGCGGCATGGACATCGGGACCGCCAAACCGACGCTCAAGGAGCGGCAAGGGGTCCCTCACCACCTGATCGACGTCATCAACCCGGACGAAGTCTGGACTGTTTCCGACTTTATCCAACAAGCTAACGGCCTAACCGCCCAGATAATTGCCCGGGGACATTTGCCGATCATTGTCGGAGGGACCGGCCTTTACCTCTGGTCGCTGCTGGAAGGCTTTTCCTTCCCGATCACCCCAGCGGATCCAGCCTTACGGCAGAAGCTTGAGCAGGAACCAGCCGCTACTCTCTACTCCCTACTCTCTAAGGTCGATCCTGCATCCGCCCAAAAGATCCACGCCAATGACAAAAAGCGGCTGGTCCGGGCGCTGGAAGTCTATGAGTTGACCGGGAGACCTATCTCGGAACTGCAAGCGACCCGTGACCCGGGACGCGGGACTCGAGACTACCTCCTGGTCGGCCTTGACCTCCCCCGCCCGGAACTCTACGCCCGGATCGAACAGCGCGTTGACGACATGATCGCCAAAGGGCTGATCGCAGAGGTCAAAGGCTTGCTGGCCAAAGGCTATTCCAAAGAGCTGAATTCCTTCCAGGCGCTCGGCTATAAGGAAGCGGTCGATTATCTGGACGGCAAGTGGGACAAGAAGACGATGATCGAGGAGCTAAAGAAGCGGACCCGCCACTTTGCCCGCCGCCAGATGACCTGGTTCCGGCGGTTTAAGGACGCCGCCTGGTTCCCGCCGGGCGAAAAGGATGGTATAATAGCTTTATGCCACGCACCAGACAGCAAGAAATAAAACGGCGCCAGAAGAGAAAAAAAGAAGTTAAACGGAAAAAAGGGCTACTGCGAAAAGCTTCTCCCTCCGCGGCTTAACTTTACCACCACCTCAACGTGCTCCGTCTGCGGGAACATGTCGACCGGCTGGATCGCTGCGATCTGGTAATCCTCATTGACCAGCGCTTTCAGGTCGCGGGCTAACGTCGTTGGATTGCATGACACGTAAATGATCAGGCGCGGCTCCGCGCGCACGATCCTTTTCAGCGCCTGCTCGGAACAACCGCCGCGCGGCGGGTCGAGCACGGCCACGTCCGCCCTTTTGGGGAATTCCTTTTCCGCCAGTCCGGCGACCATGGTGACGTTCGCCAGCTTGTTCAGGGCGATGTTCTGTTTGGCGTCCTTGACCGCTTCCTCCCGCTCCTCGATCCCCACGACCCCCTCCGCCTTTTCGGACAGCCAGAAAGCGATCGTCCCGATCCCGGCATAGGCGTCAACCACTTTCTCGGTCCCCGACAGTTCCGCGTATTTTTTGATCAGGTTGTAAAGCTTGACCGTCTGGGTCGGGTTGACCTGTAAAAAGGAATGCAAGCCCACCTTGAACTTGAAGCGGCCCAGCTGTTCGCGCATGAAAGGGATTCCCAGCAAGGTGGTATCGAACTGCCCCATGATCACGTTGCCGCGGGCCAGATTGCTGTTCTGGACAATGCCGACGATCTTCGGGCGGGTCTCGAACCGGGGATAATCCTGGTGGCGGGCGACCTGCCGGTGCATCAGCCGCTCCTGTTTCTTGATCTCGTCGGCGACCGTGAACCCGGCCGGCAATCCCTTGGCGTTCACGACGATCCCGAGCAGGAGTTCGCCGGTCGCTTCCGCGCTCCGGCCGATAAAATGGCGCAGGAGCCCTTTGCCGGTCTTTTCGTCGTAGGCGGTTAACCCGCGTTCAGCGAAGATCTTCCGGGCGATCTGGGCGATCTCGGTCAGGAACGGGTTCTGGATGTAACATTCCTTGATGTTGACGACTTCGTGCGTCCGCTTCCGGAAATACCCCATCTGCAGCTGCCCGTTCTGCTGGCGGATCGGGAATTGGATCTTGTTCCGGTAGAACCAGGGGTCTTCCATCCCGATCGTCGGCCTGACCCCGATCTCGCCAACCCCTTCCTTGGCCAAGGCCTCTCTGACGATCCCTGTCTTGAGCACGAGCTGATCGTGGTATTCCAGGTGCTGCAGCTGGCAGCCGCCGCAGGCGCCGTAATAAGGGCAACGGGGTTTGACTTGTCTATCCATTCTTCTCTATGATACCATAATTACATGAACAATCTTGGCCCCCGGGTCGAGTTCCATTGCCATTCGATCTTTAGCGATGGCGCCTTGCTGCCGGCCGCGCTCGTCCGCGAGGCCGAGGTCCGGGGCCATAGCGCCCTGGCCATTACCGACCACGTCGACGCTTCCAACCTGGAAGCGGTCTTAAAAGCTTTGACCAAGTTCGAAAAGGAGACGCGCGGCCAATTGCCGCTCAAGTTCTTCCCCGGCGCGGAAGTCAGCTACGTCCGCCCGCCGTTCCTCGCCCAGTATTGCCGCAAGGCGCGGCAGAACGGCGCCCGGATCATCATCGTCCACGGCGAGTCGCCGGTCGAACAAGTTTACCCCGGCACGAACCACGCCGCGGTCAAAGACGCCGGGCTGGTCGATATCCTGGCCCACCCCGGCAACATCACCGAGGAGGACGTGATCCTCGCTGCCAAGAACGGCGTCTTCCTGGAAATAACCGCGCGCAAAGGGCACCGCGAGGGGAACCGCCACGTGGCGGAGATGGCCCGGCAGTTCAAGGCGAAGTGCGTGGTCGATACCGACTGCCACAACGAAAGCGACATGATCACCCAGGAGCAGGCTTACTCCCTCTGCAAGGAAGCGGGGATGACCGACGAGGAAGCGCTCCAAACAGTCCGGGATAATCCTCAGGAGTTAATTAAGAGAATCGAACGTCGATAGACCGGGCGTGCGCGTCCAGCCCCTCGATCTCCGCCAGTAGTTTAACGTCTTTCCAGACATTCTTGAGCGCCGGCTTGGTGTAGCCGATAATGCTCTGGTGCTTGACGAAGTCGTAGACCCCGAGCGGGGACGAGAAGCGCGCCGTCCCGCCGGTCGGCAAAACGTGGTTCGGGCCGGCGATGTAGTCGCCGACGGCAACCGGCGAATGCGGGCCGATAAAGACCGCGCCGGCGTTCCTGATCTTTTCCAGCAGCCGCTGCGGCGAGCCGACTTCCAGCTCCAGGTGCTCCGGGGCGATCCGGTTGCCGATCTCGATCGCCTGGTCGATCGACTCGACCTCCAGCAAGACGATCTCCGCCTGGTCGATGATCGCCTGCCGCTTGAGCTTGGGCTTTTGCTTGGCGATCTCTTTTTCCACCCGCTCGATCAGCTTGCGCGAGTTCGTGGCCAGGACGGCCGAAGCCGAAGGGTCGTGTTCTGCCTGGGCTAACAGGTCGGCGGCGATGAATTCGGCTTCCGCGTCCCGGTCGGCGATGATCAGTACGTCGGACGGACCGGCCAGGCTTTCGATCCCGACCGCGCCAAAGACCTCTTTCTTGGCCAGGGTCACGTAGATGTTCCCCGGGCCGACTATCTTGTCCACCCGGGGGACCGTTTCCGTCCCGTAAGCCAGGGCGGCGATCGCCTGCGCCCCGCCGATCTGGTAAACGGCGCTGACGCCCGCCTCCGCGGCGGCGACCAGCACGTACGGGCTGACCGGCGGCGGCGACACCAGGATTATCTCCTTCACGCCGGCAACTTTGGCGGGGATCGCGTTCATCAAGACCGACGACGGGTAGGTCGCCCGCCCGCCCGGCACGTAAATGCCGACCCGCGCCAGCGGGATCAGGCGCTGGCCGAGCAAGACGTCCAGCGGCAGCGTTTCAAACCATTCGTCGCTCTTTTGCTTCTTATGGAACGCGGTAATGTTCTGGATGGCCTTGGTCAGGGAGTCGATAAAACCGGCAGCGACCTGCTGGTAAGCCGCCTTGGTCTCCTGATCGGTGATCCGCAGCGCGCCGGCCGTCAGTTTCGCTCCGTCGAACTTGGCCGTGTACTTGAGCAACGCCTGGTCGCCCGTTTTCCGGACGTCGGCCACGATCTCCTGCACGACCGCCGCTTCCGGACGGTCGGCGGTGATCGTCCGGCGCTCGATCAACCGCCGGACTTCGGCCGCGGTTTCTTCTTTAGCGATCACTTTGAGCATAGGACCGAACCTTTCTTGATCACCGTCCGATCGGCCAGCACGACGCCGGGTCCGATCGCGGCAAAATCCTCGATCACGCAGTCGTAGCCGATGATACAGCCGTCCAGGGAGACGTGGCTCCCGACCTTTGTCCCCTCCCAGATGATCGTATTGGTCAGGACCGAGTCCTTGCCGACCTGGACCCGGTCGCCCAGGACGGTATAGTCTTTGATCTTGGTTTCGTCGCCGATCACGACCTTCTGGCCGATGATCGACGGCCCCAGCAGCTTCGCGCTCTTCGCGATCCTGGCGTGCTCGCCGATCCACGCCCGGTTATCGACCCTGGTGCCGAGCACCCGGGCCGTAACTTCGTTGCGCATGATCGCTTCGTGCGCCTGCCGGTATTGGTTCGGCTTGCCGATGTCGATCCAGTACCGGTCGGAAATAAAGCCGCAAACCAGCTCGCCTTTTTCCAGCAAGCCGGGGAAAAGCTGCCGCTCAAAAGAATATTCGACGCCGGCCGGGATATTGCGGAAAACCTTGGGGTCGAGCGCGTAAAGGCCGGCGTTGATCGTGTCCGCCGTGCCGATCTTCTTGACGTTGGAGACCTGTTCCCAGCTCGGTTTTTCGATAAATTGGGAGACCACGCCGTGCTTGTCGGTCACGATCAGGCCGTAAGCGGTCGGATCGGCCACCCGGGTCAGGGTCAACGTCGCCCGGGCCTTGTTCTTTTTGTGAAAAGCGATAACCTGCGCCAAATTGATGTCGGTCAGCACGTCGCCGTTAAAAACGAGCAGTAAGTCTTCGTCAACAAAATATTCCTCGGCGTTCTTGACGGCGCCGCCCGTTCCCAACGCCTGTTTTTCCAGGGAATAGTACAGCTTGACCCCGAACTTCCGGCCGTCGCCCAGGACCGCCCTGATCTCCTCCGTCAGGTAGTGCAGGCTGAGGATGATCTCCGTGATCCCGTGCTGTTTGAGCAGTTCGATCTGGTGCAGGATGAACGGCCGGTTGGCGACCGGAACGATCGGCTTGGGAATATTGTAGGTTAAAGGCCGCAGGCGGGTGCCCAGCCCCCCCGCGATAATGACCGCTTTCAACGCGCCATCTCCTTTTTCAACCGCCCGATTATCTCGACCGGCGTCGGGTCGATCCCCTGGAGCAAGGCCAGGTAAACGCTAACATGGTCGAGACAATAAATCAACGACAGCAGCCTGGCCAGCGGGGACTTCCCCTGCCCGGCCAGCTCGTTCGCCCCGCCCAGCTGGCAGCTGATCAACGATTTAGTGATCTCGATCCGTTTCTTGACCCGTTCGTTGTCGTCGTCGTCGCGCAGCACGATCAGGGCGAACGGGTTATCGTCTTTCCGCAGCGCCGCGATGTTGACCAGTTCGTTGTGGTTCAGCTCCGGAAAAACGTTGGCGATCGCCGTCAGCTTGCTGTTCTCGTTGAACTGGCATTTCGCCCGGTAAGCGACCGCGCCGGTCGTGCCGGCCGTACCGAAGACGACCGGGATCTTCCCGAAGAGCTTTTTGGCTAATTGTTTGGCGAGGTTGGTCCGCGCCGGCTTGGCCGGCTTGTATTCTTCGCGCAGCTTCTGCAGCAGGGCGGCCGCCTCGGTCAGCTCCGCCGTCTGGTCGGGCGCGACGCCGGCCTTGGCCAGGGCGGCCAGCAGGCAGACCAGCAGGAACGGCAGCGCCGCCCGCGGCTGGTAACCGGCAGGGATCAGAAAGACCGGATATTTTTTCGCTTCCGCGATCTCCCGGAGCTTGCCGCCGGCGGTAACGCAAACGACCTGCGCCCCTTTTTTTTCGGCGTCCTTGACGGCGCTCACGGTCTCTTCCGTCTCGCCGGAATAAGAGAGGGCGATCACCAGCGTCTCGCCGTCCACTCCTTCCGGCAAGGCGTAGCCGCGCACGGTCGTCAGCGGCACTTTAGCTTTCTTATAGAACAGGTCGGCCGCCAGGTCCCCGGCGATCGCCGAGCCGCCCATCCCGGTCACGATCACCCGGGAAACGGGCCGGGCCGGCAACGATACTCCGGCGGAAAATTGCTGCGCTTGCCGCAGCATTTCCGGCATAGCGGCCACGACCGCCAGCATCCCGCTCCGGTCGGTCTTTTTTAGCTGCTCTTCGCTATCCAGCAGCTCAACCTTGGCCACCGGTTCCCCCCATGATCTTGTCCTTCAAGACCTTGATCGCTCTCTGCAGTTGGATGTCCTTGGCTTCGTCGGGCAGGGCGTCATCCGCCTCCATTTCCGCTTCCGCGGTCGGGACGGAAACGACCACTTCGGCCGAGATCCCGCGCTTGGTGATGTCTTCGCCGTTCGGGGTCAGGTACTTGGCAATGGTCAGCAGCACCGCCGAGCCGTCGTTCAGCTGGCGGACGTTCTGGACCGAGGCCTTACCGAACGAGTGCATGCCGACCAGGGTGGCGACCTTGTTGTCGCGCAGCGCCCCGGCCAGGATCTCGGAGGCGGAGGCCGAGCTTTCGTTGATCAGCATCACGACCGGTTTGGTCCACAGCACCCGGCCGGTCGATTCCAGCTGTTCGCGCCGGCCTTCCCGGTCCACGGTCTGCACGATCATCCCCGGCGTGGGAATGAACATGCTGCCGATGTCGATCGCGTTCTGCAGCAGGCCGCCGCCGTTCCCCCGCACGTCGATGATCAGGCCGTCAGCCGCTTTCGCGTTGCGCAGCGCTTTCTCGAATTCCCGGGCCGCCGCCAGATTTTCGAACGTGTTCAGTTTGATATAGGCGATGCCGTTATCGTACATCTTCAGGACGACGCTCTTGATCACAATCTTTTCCCGCGTGATGCTGAAGTCCTTCGGTTCCTTCCAGCTCCGGCGGAAGATGTTGATCTTGACCTTGGAATTCTGCGGGCCCCGGATCAGGCTGACCGCTTCTTCCAGCGCCATATCCTTGGTCTCCTTGCCGTCTATTTTCAAGATCGCGTCGCCCGCTTTCAGCCCCATCTTCTTGGCCGGGGTCTCGTCGATCGGGGAAATAACGGTCAGTTGTTTGTCCTTGATCCCGATGTAGATGCCGATGCCGGAGTAAGAGCCGCTCATCCTCATCTTCATTTCCTTGTACGACTTCGGCTCCATGAACCGGGTGTAAGGGTCGTCGAGCGCGTCGAGCAGCCCGCGGATCGAGCCGTAGACCAGTTTCTGGTCGTCCACGTTCTTCTCGACGTAGTCGCTTTTAACGATCTCCAGCACCTGCAGGTAGGTTTCCAATTTGCTTTGCAGGTCCCCGCCCTGCGCCACGACCCGGCCGACGGAAAAAGAAGTGAGCGCGATCACCAGGCAGACGATCATGAGCCCCGTGCGATTGAACTTCAACATTTTTGCCTCCTTGCGTCCTACGGTAAATACGGCATCGGGTTGACCGGTTTACCGTTCTTTCTGACCTCAAAATGCAGGTGCGGCCCGGTCGAATAACCGGTGCTCCCCTCCAGGCCGATCGTCTGTCCCTTGGCGACCGTCAGGCCGACCGCCGGATAGATCCGGGACATGTGGCCGTAGACCGTCGCGATCCCCTTGCCGTGGTCGATCACGACCGCCTTCCCGTACCCGTCCCACCAGCCGGCAAAGATCACTTCACCGCCGTCCGCCGCCAGGATCGGCGTGCCGTAGGTCGTGGCAATGTCCACGCCCGTATGCCGCGACCGTCCCCAGCGCCGGGACGCGCCGTACCGCGAAGTGATCCTCCCCTGCAGCGGCCAGATCATCGTTCCGCTGCCGCGGGCGGAAACGCCGGCCCGCTTGCGCTCGGCCATTTTCTTCTGGATCAAAACTTCCAGCTCGCGCGAGCTCCGTTCCAGCTCGGCGATCTTTTGCTCGTATTCGGCCTGGCGTTCTTTCAGGTCGTCCAGGACCTTCTTTTTCTCTTCCGCCTGGGTCACGATCTTGCTTTTCTGTTCGGCGATGACCGTGGCCAGCTGCTTGATCTCTTTGGTCCGGTCGTTCAGGACCGTCCGTTTCGTCTTCGTCTCCTGCAGGTCCTGCCGCACGCCCCTGATCAGGCTGGCGTCCCGGGCGACGACCTTTTCAAAATAATAGCTGCGGTTCAGGAAATCGGACACGGACCGGGACAAAAAGAGCAGGTCGAGGTAGCTGACCCGGCCGTTCTTGAACGCTTCCCTGACCCTGGTCTCCAGCAGGCTTGATTTCTGTTCCAGGTCCGCCTCGGTCTTTTTCAGCTCCACCGACAGTTCGGTGATCTTGGTCACGTTCTCGCTGATCTTTTCCTTGGCCTTGTTCAGCCGCTTGTTCGCCTGCTTCAGCTCCTGGGTAATGACCACCAGTTTCCCCAGCTCTTCCTGCCTTTTTTGCTTCGTTTCTTTCAGCCTGGCCTGGCTCTGTTTAAGCTCGTGCTGGATCTGTTGCAGTTTCTCTTGCTCGGTCAGTTTATCCGCCATCGCCGCGCTCCCGAGCAGGAGGCAGGCCAAAACACAGCACCAGAGCTTCATTGGTTTTTTATCATAACACAAATGCCCCACCCTCTCAAGTTAGGCAAAAAGCGTTTTTTTCCGTTTTTCTCGATGAAAAGTGACGGCGAACCGGTGGGCTTCGTCGCGGACCCGCTGCAGCAGCAGCAAGGCCGGGTCGCGGCGCGCCAGCTTCAGTGTTTTGACCTGTTCCGGCAGGTAGATCTCTTCCTCTTTTTTGGCCAGGCCGATGAGCGGCAGCCCGGGCACCCCGGCCTCCTTCAACGCCCGCCGGCCAAAGGCCACCTGGGCGGCGCCGCCGTCCACCATGACCAGGTCCGGCAGGGCCATTTTTTTCGCCAGCGAGCCGGCGTAACGCCGCTTTACCACTTCGTAGATCGCCTGGACGTCGTTCGGCTTTCCCTGCACGCTGTTGACCTTAAAGCGGCGGTAATCGCTTTTGAGCGGGACCCCGCCGAGAAAAGTGACCAGCGAAGCGACCGTGTTCTTCCCCTGCAGGTTGGAAATGTCAAAACATTCGATCCGCAGCGGCGCCTGTTTCAGCTTCAGCGCCCGCTGGAGCGCGATCAGGTCCTGGCCGCCGCGCAGGGAGGGCGTCCGGGCCAGGTTTGTCTTCCCGGCTGCCATTTTTTCCAGCAATTCAATGCTGTCGCGGAAATATCCGGCCCGTTCAAAGTCCTGTTCCGCCGCGGCGCGCGCCATTTCGCGTTTTAACTTGGCGATCGCCGCCGCCATTTTGCCTTTCAACAGCAGGGCGATCCCTTCGACCAGCGTCCGGTAATTGTCTTTATCGATCCGGCCGATGCACGGGCCGGTGCAAGCCCCGATGTGGTAGTAAAGGCAGGGCCGCTCCCTTTGTTTCAGCGGGCTTTCGCCGCACCAGCGGATCGGGAAAAGCTTTTTGACCAGGCGGATCACCGTCCGGACCATGGCGCCCTGGAACCGGCCGAAATAGAGCGCCCCGTCGTCTTCGCGCCGCCGGACCATCAGCAGCCGCGGCCATTCTTCGTTGACCGTCAGCTTGAGGAACGGATAGGCTTTATCGTCTTTCAGGGCGATGTTGTAACGCGGCTTGTATTTTTTGACCAGCTCGTCTTCCAGGATCAGGGCGTCGAGCTCGGAAGCGGTGGTCAGGTAATCCAGGTCGTAAAGCCGCTCGACCAGCAGGGAAGTCTTGATGTCGGGGTGCGGCCGGAAGTAAGAGGCCACTCTTTTCCGCAGCGATTTCGCCTTGCCGACGTAGATGATCGCGCCGGTCCGGTCCTTAAAAAGGTATACCCCCGGCTTAAGCGGCAGAGCGGCAAGCTTCTCGCGAAGCGTGCTCATCGCCTAGCGGGCGGCGACGATTAGCTTGAGGTGAGCGGTGACGTCCTGAAAAAGCTTGACCGGCACGGTGTATTCGCCGACCAGCTTGATCGGTTCGCGCAATTCGATCTTTTTCCGTTCGAGCTCCACGCCGTGCGTTCCTTTGACCGCGGCGGCGATGTCGCCGGTCGTGACCGAACCGAACAGCTTGCCGCCTTCGCCGACGTCCGCGCTGACCGTGACCGGCGCGCTGGCCAGCTTTTCGGCCAGCTCGTTCATGGTCGCGCGTTTTTGCGTGACTTGGGCCTGTTTCTTCTCTTTCCGTTTTTCGACCAGCGCGACCGCCGCCGGCGTGGCGATGATCACCTGCTTGCGCGGCAACAGATAGTTGCGGGCGTACCCTTCGGAGACGTCTTCGATCCGGTCGTCTTCAATGAATATAACTTTCATCTTTTTATCCTCTCCCTCTCCGCCGGCCGCTCAGTCGAGCACGAACGGCGCCATGCCGATCTGCCGGGCGCGCTTGACCGCTTTGGCGATCATCCGCTGGTGCAGGGCGCAGCAGCCGGAAAGCCGCCGCGGGGCGATCTTGCCCCGGTCGGTCATGAACCGCCGGACAAAACCGATGTCCTTATAATCGATCCCGCGCTGGTCGACGCAAAACACGCACGGTTTCTTTTTCCTCTTCTTGAACGGGCCGCCGGTCTTTGGTTTTCTCGCTTCTCTGGTCATTGGTCCACCCCTTTAAAATGGTATGTCGTCGGCCGCTTCTTCGGCGGCCGGCGCGACATCTTTGCTCGGGCCCGCGCCCGGCTTGCTGCCCAGCATCTGCATGTTATCGGCCACGACCTCGGTCATGGTCCGTTTTTGCCCGTCGCGGCCGGTAAAGCTCCGGATCTGGAGCCGCCCTTCGATCGCCACCGGCCGGCCCTTTTTCAGGAATTCGCCGCAGATCTCGGCCAGGCGCCGCCAGGCGACAATGTTGATAAAATCGACGTCCTGGCCGCCGCCTTTTTTGAAACGGTTGATCGCGATGGCGAACCGGGCCACCGGGATCCCGCTGGTCGTGTAGCGGAGTTCCGGGTCCCTGGTCAAATTGCCGATCAAGAACGCTTTGTTATACATGGCTTAAAAAGGGAGATCGCTGGCCAGGTCCGTGTCGTCCACGACCTCTTCGCCGGCGCCCGACTCCTCGTCATGATGGGCCGCGGCCGCGGTCTCGTGGCCCGTGACCCGCGACTTCTCCAGCATCGTCATCGTGCTGGCGATCACTTCGGTCACCCATTTCCGCTGCCCGGACTGGTCTTCGAACGAACGGTTCTGGATCCGGCCGTCCACCAGCACCAGCTGGCCTTTTTTCAGGTACTGCCCGCAGACTTCGGCCAGGCGCCGCCAGGCGACGATATCTATAAAGTCGGCGCCCGTTTCTCCCTGCCCGCTCGTCGGCCGGTCGACCGCCAGGCGGAACTTGGTGACCGGCAAACCCTCGGCCGTGGAACGGCCTTCCGGGTCCGCGGTCAACCGCCCGACCAGGATGATCTTATTTTGATTCGCCAAGCGGCTCCCCTTTGATCTCACCGACGGATATGGCCTCGAGCGGGGCGCCGGGTATGCCCTTTCTCTCCGGAGGAGCGATATCGGCCGCGATGACCGCGCGGGAGAGGAAGTAACGAATAACGCTCTCGTTGACCTTGAGATAAGCCTGGATCTCCGCCGGCAATGACGGGGCGGAATTAAATTTGATCATGACGTAATAGCCCTGGGTCAGGGTTTTCGCCTTGCGGATCATCGAGGCCAACCGTTTGGTCCCCCACTTTTCGGTCTTTTCCACTTCTCCGCCCAGCGCCTTGATCTTCTCTTCCACCTTAGTAACCACCTGGCTGGCCTTGTCTTCTCCCAGCGCGGCGTCCATGATCATGATCAATTCATAAGGATTCAACGTAAAAACCTCCTGTAATTAGGAATATCTCAGACCAGCGCATTTCACTCGGATAACAGGGGAAATGAGCCTCGGCGATATTACCTCGCTTGAACGCTATATTATACCACGAAACGGACTAAAATCAAATCTCCGTCCTGGACCAAATATTCCTTCCCTTCGGTATGTAAAAGCCCTTTTTCCCGGGCTTTAGTGTAACTGCCGGCCGCGGCCAGATCGGCAAAATGGATCACTTCCGCGGCAATAAAGCCCTTTTCCATGTCGGAGTGGACTTTACCGGCCGCTTTTGGCGCTTTCTCCTCCCGCCGGGTCGTCCAGGCCCGGCATTCTTTGTCGTTAGCGGTGAAAAAAGTGATCAGTTCGAGCAGTTCATACCCCGCTTTGATCAGCCGCTGCAGGCCGAACTCTTCCAACCCGACCGCCTTGAGATATTCCTGCGCCTCCGCGGGGGGCAGCTCTCCGATCTCCTGCTCGAGTTTGGCGCAGATCGCGACCAGCTGGGCCCCCTCTTCTTTGGCGATCTGCCGGACAAAATCGACCTCCGCCCGGTTCCCGGTCTCGTCCACGTTGGCGATGTAAAGCACCGGCTTGGCGGTCAGGAGGGACAAGTCGCTGAGTAAGGCCAGGTCCTCCTGGTTCATCGAACGCAATACGGAACGGGCCGGCAAACCCCGGCCCAGGTGTTCTTTCAGCTTGTCCAGCAGGTGGAGGTATTTTAAGATCTTTTTGTCGCCGGCTTTGACCGCGCCGCGGCAAGCTTCGAATTTTTTGTCGATCGCCGCCAGGTCCGCCAGGATCAGCTCCGCCTTGATCAGTTCGCTGTCGCGGCGGGGGTCGACCGCGCCTTCGACGTGGGTGATGTTCGGGTCGGCAAAACAGCGCACCACGTGGGCGATCGCGTCGGCCTCGCGGATGTTCGCCAAGAATTGGTTGCCCAGCCCCTCTCCCTTGTGCGCCCCCTTGACCAGGCCGGCGATATCGTGGAATTCGATCACGGTCGGGACCGCTTTAGCCGACCCGATCAGTTGTTTGACGGCCGCCAGCCGTTCGTCGGGGACCGCGACCACGCCGACGTTCGGCTTGATCGTCGTGAACGGATAATTGGAAACGTCGGCCTTGGCTTTGGCTAAAAGGTTAAAAAGGGTCGATTTGCCGACGTTCGGCAGCCCGACTATACCGAGGGAAAAGCCCATGATGGAGCCGATTATATCACACCGGCCGCGCGCCTGCCGCCGGCCGGTTGACACCCCGGAGTTGGTCGGCTATATTAGTGTATAGTGAAAGCTGGCAAATTCATCCTGCTCGTCGGCTTCCTGGCGCTGGCCTTCTTCGTCAGCGGCTGCGGCGATCAAACCACCAACCCGGACGAAAAAACCTTGACCAGCCTGACCGTGTCGCCGACCAGCGCGACGGTCTACGTCGGCAATCGCGTTTTTTTCACGGCCCTGGCCGCTTACTCCGACGGTTCCAGCAATTTCGTCGTTCCCACCTGGTCCGTTTCCAGCGAGATCGGCGCGATCGTCTCGGTCGGCCTCTCCGGCATGTTCACCGCTTCCGCGGAAGGGACCGGCACGGTGACCGCCGTTTACGAGAGCAAATCGTCCTTTGCCTCCCTGACGGTGACCAAGTCCACGACCGCCGACGTGAACCGCCTGACCACCATCGAAGTTTCCCCCGCGACGGGGGAGATGCCGGTCAACAGTTATCAGCTCTTTAACGCGACCGGCCTGACGGCCAGCGGCGAGATGATCGCCATCGCGCCTTCCTGGCTGATCTCCGGCGACGCGGTCGGCGTTTTCACGGCGGTCGGGCAAATGGCGACACTGGAGGCGAAGGCGGTCGGGACGGCCGTGATCAGCTGCCTTTCCGGCGAGGTCATCGGCCAGTCCTACGTGACGATCGAGGGCTACCTGCTGGAGATCACCGTAGAGGCGGACATTTACGTTGACGAGGGGAACCCGACCGTGACCTATGAGGGGGAAACCGCGCTCAAGGCCGGCTACTTGTCCTCCACCCCGGCCCGGTATTACGAGACGTATCTCCGGTTTTCCCTGGCCGCCATTCCGGCCGGCATGACGATCGAATCGGCCTCGTTAATGCTCTACGCAACATCGGCCGGAACGCCTTCGTTGCAGCTTTACAACCTCAGCAGCGCTTTTTCCGGCACTACGACCTGGGCAACCAAGCCGACGGTCAGCACTTATCTGCTCGCCAGCGCTTTTACCGCCGGCCAGTACAACGAGCTCGGCAGCGATCCGTTTCTGGCCGCCGTGCGGACCTGGTATTCCGCCCCGGCCGTTAATTTCGGGTTCGCGCTCCGGCAGGATGGCGGGGAGAACGGGGTGGTCGGCTTGCTCAGCAAAGAAAATCCCACCAATAAGCCGACCCTCAGCCTGGTGTATAAGTAAAGTTTTTCTGCCCCTCTGAAACACGCGGTTCAATCTGCTATAATATGCCTGATCTTGGGGCCCCATCGTCTAGGGGTTAGGACACCAGCTTTTCAAGCTGAGAACCGGGGTTCGATTCCCCGTGGGGCTATTTAACCAAAATCTCCGATCCGCGCCGGGAATTTGGCGAAAAACGTTTTGCGGTCCAAACCGACGATAATTATTGCCATAACTACCATCACCGCCGTTTCGATCCCTTTCGCGAGCTGCCCCAGCGGTAAAAGCCCCTGGCAATTAGCGGACGCGTGAACAAGGACCGCCGTTAAAACGCTCCCCTTGTTCTTATGCCATAACCAATTAATAATGAACGTCATGGGAAAGACGCTGACAAAGAAGTTGAGGGCGAATAGAGGGTTAGCCCTTAAGATCAGATTATGGTAATACCCGTTGATCAGGAATAAAGGGCTATGCCAGCAAGCCCACAGCGCGGCATAAATGAGCGTCGCCGTAAAAAAAGTGCGTTGGCCGCGAAGGCTGTCCACTCCATACCCTTTCCAGCCCAATTCCTCTAATAAAGCAGGGACAAAAAGCATGACCGGGACCGGTAAAATTCCGGCGGTGAAAGTCGACGCCTTAGCAAGGCTCAATTGGTCCAAAGATCGTCCGAAAAAAAGATGGGAAAGCCAGACGGCAACTACGACCGCCGCCGGCATGACCAGCAAAATGACCGGGAAACTGGAAGGTTTTATCAACTTCAAATTTAAGAGTCGATTGATATAGTCCCGCCGCAATCCCTTGTCAGCCGCGGCAAAGACCATCCATAAAGAGGCGAGGAAAGGGCCGAACAACCCGACGATCTCCAACGCGGGAATTAAGCCGCTTGCTCCGCCGCCCGGCTGATAACTTAAATAAGCGGCCGTTAACCAGGCCGCCCAAGTGAGCAAAATGGCGATCAGGAAAAATTGAACCGGCTTATAGGCGTAGGGAACTTTCATCTTATTGTTATACCGCGTACTTGAGCAGCGTCTCCAGCGAGTTGACCCCGTGTTTTTCCAGCAGCTCGATGATCTTTAGCCAGACCTGGTGCGTCGTTTCCACGTCGCCCCCCGCCCGGTGGGCTTGCGAGACCGGGACCTTAAAATATTTGGCGATCTCGCCCAGCCGGTGCGAAGAAAGGCCCGGCAGCAGCTTGCGTGAGATCTTGAGCGTGCAGACTTGCGGGCCCTGCAACGTGATCCCCCAGTCTTTCTTTAAATGGTGGTTAAGGAACGGCACGTCGAACTCGGTGTTGTGGGCGATCAGCGGCGTTTTGCCGATAAAATCGTAGAGCGAACGGAGGACCTGGTTCCGGTTCTTCCCTTCTTCGACCAGCATCTCGTCGGTGATCCCGGTCAGCTTGACGATCTCCGGCGACAGCTTCCGGTTGACGCGGATCAGCGAACCGAACACGTCGACGATCTCGCCGTTCTTCAGCTTGAGCGCGGCCACTTCGGTGATCTCGTTGTCCGCCGGCTCCAGGCCGGTCGTTTCGATGTCCACGATCACAAAGGGGAGCGACTTCAGGCCGAAGACTTGCTCGCGCGCGCGGCGCAAGAAAGGGTATTCGGTCTCCAGTTTGGCGAATTCTTCGGACTGCATGAAGCTGAACATACGCGAGGCAGTATTATAGCAAATTTATTCCCAGTCTTGGGAGTCGACCGGCAAACGCAGGACGATCTCCGTCCCTTCGTTCTCTTGCGAGGCGATCTCGACCGTCCCGCCGTGTTCCCTGACGATCTGCTGGACAATGACCATCCCGAGCCCGGTCCCCTCTCCCGCCGGTTTAGTCGAGAAAAAGGGCTGGAAGAGCTTGCCGATGTTATCGGGCTTAATGCCGCAGCCGGTGTCGCAAACTTTCACCACGAAGTAGCGCTGCTCGCCGGCAAATTCTTTCGCGAGGGAGACCTTGACCCGCCGCGGGGCTTGGCCGTCGGCGGCGCGGCGCGCGGCGATCGCCTCAACGGCGTTATTCAGCAAGTCGATCAAGATCATCTCCAGGCCGTCAAAATGGAGCTCCATGAGGAAGCGGTCCGGCGCCGTGGCCCCGTCCGGGCCGACCGCGATCCGCGGGCAATCGACCTCGAACGTGGCGTCGGCGGCATTGAGCTTTTCCTGCATCAGCGCCGCGACCCCCTCGACCAGCACCCGCAGGTCGGTCCGGGCCTTGGCCCGGCCGGAAAACTGCAGAAAATAATGCAGCCGGTCGGTGAACTGCCGGATCCGGCCGGCATTCCCGGCCATTTGCCGCAGGCAGCGGTTGATCATTTCCTGGCTTCCCTTTTCCAGCAGTTGTTCGACGTTTTCCAGGACCAGGAGGATCGGGACAAAGGCGTTGTTAAACTCATGGTTCATGCCGAGCCAGATCTGCCGCAGGAAGCGGAGGCGTTCGTTAACGATCATCTTGATCTCTTTTTCCTTGCGCTCCGTGACGTCGCGGATGTTCAGTGCCACGCCGACCGGCTTTCCCATTTCGTGCAGGACGCGGCCGACGATCCAGCCCCAGAAAAACGACCCGTTTTTCTTGAAGCGGGCCTCCATCGGGTTGGAGCGGCCGGTGGCGATCAGCGCGGCGAACCGCTCCTTGGCCAGCGGCTGGTCATCGGGGTGAAGCAGCTCGAAGTGGCTGCGGCCGACGATCTCCGTCGTGTCGCGTCCGAGCGCCTCGATCATCGTGGCGTTCAGCCAGGTAATGTTGCCTTTCAGGTCGAGAAAGCAGACGTAATCCGGGGAATGGTTCAGCACCTGCCCGTCGATGCTGTTGATCTTCATCCGGCCCCGGATCTTGCCAAGCTGCACCCTGGTCTCTTCGAGCGGCAAGCGGCGGAACTCGTCCGGTTGGCCGGACAAGCGGTTGCCGATCTGGAGCAAGCGGAGGTAGCCGATTTGCATGCCGCCGATCAGGTTGAGGCCGGTATCAACGGCCTGGAGCCGGGCGCGTTTGGCGACACCCAGCTTGATCTCCCCCAGGCCGGTCAGGGCGCCCCATTGCCTGGTCATTTTCCCTTTTATATAGCCGATGATCGGTTTGATCGGCCGCATTTCCGTCATACAGTTTTGTATCGCTTAACTCCGGGGTTGATTTCAGGGTTTTTAGCGGGGGAAAAGGTCGTTCAGGTCGACCGCTTCAAAGTCGCTCTTTTGCCCTTTGACGTTGACTTCGCGGTACTGGCTCAGGTCAATGGTCTCCTGCGGCCCCTCGCTGTCCGTTTCAATGTCCCAGCGGTCGTAGGCCCAGTCGGGGAGCTCTTCCAGGTAGCGGGAGATCTTCATCAAGACTTCGCCGTCGTAGCCGGAGTAGATCAGCGGGTAAGAGAGGTACAACTCGTCCTTGGCGCGGGTCACGGCGACGTAAAAAAGCCGCCGCTCCTCTTCCATCTCCTCGTCCTTGCCGAAGCTCAGGTAGGACGGGAACCGGCCGTCCGCCAGCCAGACGATAAAAACGACCTTCCATTCCAGCCCCTTGGCCTGGTGGATCGTCGTCAGGACGCACGCCTCTTTGTCCCCTTCGCTCCCCTCAACGATCGTTTCCGCTTCGATGCCCGACGCTAAAGCCAGCGAACTGAGCAGCTCCTCCAGCGACTTGAACTGGGTGGCGTAACTGCCGAGCTGGGCCAGGTCTTCCAGTCTTTCCCGCCAGTTCGGGTATTGCGCTTTCAGGTGCTCCGCGTAACTCGATTCGCTAACGATCTTGATCATCTCGGCCGGGTGGTCGATCTTCTCCAGCATCGCGCCTAGTACTGCCTGAAATTCCTTGAACGCCCGCTCGCCGCCCCCCGGCACCAGCGGCAACACCGCCTGGGCCACGATCTCCTTGAGCGGCTCGGGCGCCCGGGAAATGAACTGGAAGATCTTCTCCGCCGTCTTCGGCCCGACCTTGGGCAGGAGCTTGAGCACCCGCTGCCAGGCGATCTCGTCCTTGGGGTTGTGGATGACCTTCATGTAGGCCATCACGTCTTTGATGTGGGCTTCTTCAAAAAAGCGGAGGCCGGAGCGGATCTCGAACGGGATAGCCCGCTTGGTCAGCTCCATTTGGACCTCCATCGACTGGTAGTGCGAACGGTAAAGGACCGCCATGTCGTTGAGCGAATGCCCCTCCTCGCGCAGCTCCAGCATCCGCTGGGCGATGAAGGCGGCCTGCTCGTGCACGGTCGTCACCGGCACGATGATCGGTTTTTGTCCGGCTGGCCGGTTCGTCCTCAGGTTCTTCTCGAACTTTTCCTTGGCCAGCATGATCGAGCTGTTGGCGACCGAGAGGATCTCCGGGGTCGAGCGGTGGTTGATCTCCAGCTTAAAGAACTTCGCGTCCGGATAGACCCTGGGGAAATTGATGATGTTCTTGAAGTGGGCCCCGCGGAAGCTGTAGATCGACTGGCTGTCGTCGCCGACCACCATTAAGTTCCGGTGCTTGGCCGCCAGGATATCGATGATCTTAGCCTGCAGCGAGTTCGTGTCCTGGTATTCGTCGACCAGGATATGCAGGAATTTGGCGGCGTAAGCCTCGGCGACGTCGGGGTGGTCGTGCAGCAATTTCCACCAGTAGAACAGGAGGTCGTCAAAGTCCATGATGTTCCCCTTCCGCTTCCGGTCGACGTAGAGCCGGTAGACCCCTTCGATCTCGTCGGTCAGCGGCTCGAACTGCGGGTAGTTGTAGGCGATCACGTCGATGATGTTCCGCCCGGTGTTGACGGAAAGGCTGAAGATGTCCTGCAGGGCCTCGCCCTTCGGGAAGCGGCGCGCCTTGACGTCGATCTGCGCCTCGGCGATGCAGGCGTCGATCAGCTCTTTGGCGTCGCCGCGGTCCAGGATCGTGAAGTTGTTGCTGAAGCCGAGCCGCTGGGCGTTCTTGCGCAGCATCATGTTGCCGATGTGGTGGAAGGTCCCGCCCCAGATCCCCCTGGCGTCGCGCTGGAGGAGCACTTCGACCCGCGAAAGCATCTCCTTGGCCGCTTTGTTGGTGAAGGTCACGAGCAGGATCCGGTCGAGCGGCACGCCGGACTCGGCCAGGTAGG
This sequence comes from Candidatus Margulisiibacteriota bacterium, assembly GCA_041650855.1. Lineage (NCBI taxonomy): Bacteria > Bacillati > Candidatus Margulisiibacteriota > Candidatus Margulisiibacteriota bacterium. The sequence goes on along the minus strand of JBAZKJ010000001.1, from coordinate 651,240 downwards.
CGACGCGGTAGGTCACGATCCGGGTTTTGCCCGAACCCGCCCCGGCGATGACCAGCATCGGCCCGCCGGCAGCCGTGACCACGGGCAGCTGTTCCGCGGTTAATTCCTCTTGGTAATTTATCCGGGACTGCTTCCCCGCATCGAAGGTGGTCTTGAGAATATACTTTTGCGGCATTGAACGAACGATTATAACACTTTTAGACTGATATCTAAAGCGGGAGCCGAATGGGTCAGCGCGCCGACGGAAATGAAGTCGACGCCGGTTTTGGCGATCGCCCGGACGTTTTTTAAATTTACGCCGCCCGACGCTTCCGTCTTGATCCGCGCTTTTTTGCACAGTTTAACGGCCTGGCGGAGCATTTTAACGCTCATGTTATCCAAAAGGACCCGGCCGACACCGACGCTGAGCGCCGCCTTAACTTCCCCGAGCGTCTTTGCTTCCGCTTCGATCTTGTTGGCGCGAAAACCTTGGCGCTTGACCTGATAGACGGCCTCCCCGATCCCTCCCGCTTGCTTAACGTGATTGTCTTTTATTAAGATCGCGTCATGCAGCCCCAGCCGGTGGTTGGCCCCGCCCCCGCATTTGACGGCGTACTTTTCGAGCAAGCGCAGGCCGGGGACTGTCTTGCGCGTATCCAGCACCTGGCACCTGGTCCCTGGCACCCTGGCAACAAATTTACGCGTCAGCGTTGCGATCCCCGAGAGGTGCTGCAGAAAGTTCAACGCCGTCCGTTCGCCGGTGAGGATCGCCCGGGCCGGGCCGGAAACGAGCGCAATGACTTTGCCCTTTTTGACCAACGCCCCATCCTTAACCTTCGCCGCATATTTAACGCGCGGGTCGAGGTGCTTAAATACTTCGGCAGCGATCGCCTGGCCGCAGATCACGCCGCGCTCTTTCGCTCTGACCGCCGCCTGGGCCCGCTCCCCTCTCCCGACCACGGCGCGCGTCGTAATGTCGCCCGGGCCGAGATCTTCGGCCAGGGCGAGTTTAACTAAGAAGTCGGTTATCTCTTTCATTTAAGCACGAATATTACCAGGTAATAATACATCAGCGGCGCGGTCAGGACAAAGGAATCGATCCGGTCGAGCACACCGCCGTGCCCCGGCAGGATGTCGGACGAATCTTTCGCTCCCGCGTCGCGCTTGATCAGCGATTCGATCAGGTCGGAGATCTGGCCGAAGACCCCGATCAGGGCGCCGAGGATCAGCGCGTGCCAAAGCTCCAGCTGGGCGGTCTGCGAAAAGATCGCCGCCGCTACCAGGCAGGTCAGAAAGCCGGCGATCGCCCCTTCCCAGGTCTTTTTCGGCGAGATCGACGGCATCAGCTTGGTGTGCCCAAAAACTTTGCCGGCCAGGTAGGCGGCGCTGTCCATCGCCCAGATCGTGAACAGCAGGAAGAACAGATAGCCGCCGTGGTCGGTCAGCGCCCGGATAAAGATCAGGTAGCTGAAGAACCAGCCGACATAGAACATCCCCAGCACGGTGACGGCAACATCGACGATCGTGTCCTTTTCCCTCTTCAGGAAAACCCCGGCGATCATGGCGACCGCCACCGCCAGCGTCAGGATCGCCGAATGCGCCGGCTCCCAGTTCCGTTTCAGGGCGTAGTAGGCGAAGGTGATGAAGAAGATCGTGATCAGGTTGCCGACCCAGTAAGCCGGGAACAGCCCTTTTTTCATCATCAAATTGTAGAACTCGTTGACGGCGATGATCGCCAGCGCCAGCAGCATGATCAGGAAAGGGATGCCGCCGTAGTAGACGCAGGCCAGGATGATCGGCGCGGTCAACAGGACCGTCAAGCTCCTAATGACCATTAGAGCTTCCCGTAGCGCCGCTCTCTTTTCTGGTAGGCTTCGAGCGCGGCGATCAGCTGTGCGCGGCGGAAATCGGGCCAGAGCGTCTCGGTCACGTAGATCTCGGCGTAAGCGATCTGCCAGAGGAGGTAATTAGAAACCCTCATTTCGTTCGCCGTCCTGATTAACAGATCGGGATCGGGCATCCCCGCGGTATAGAGGTGCTTGCTGAATTCTTCTTCCGTGATCGGCCCGTGACCCGCGGCCCGCGACTCGACGACCCGGTTAACGGCGTCGACGATCTCCGCCCGTCCCCCGTAGTTGACCATAACGCTCAGGGTGATCCGCTTATTGTCCCTGGTCTTTTCCATCGCCGCGTTCATCTTTTTCCGCAGCTCGGCCGAGAACTTCGCCAACCGGCCCAGGAACTGGAGTTTGACGCCGCTCCTCATCAGTTCGTCCATCTCGCGGTCGATCGTCACGGAAAAAAGGTTCATCAGGAAGTCGACTTCGTTCCGGGGGCGGCCCCAGTTCTCGGTGGAAAAAGCGTAAACGGTCAGGTATTTGACCCCGAACTCGGCGCAACCTTTCAGCACGGCGCGCAGCGACTCCGCGCCTTCCTTGTGCCCGAAGATCCGCGGCCGCTTGCGCCGCTTGGCCCAGCGGCCGTTCCCGTCCATGATGACCGCGATGTGCTGTGGGATGTTCTTGGGGTCTATGGCTAGACCTCCATTATCTCTTTTTCTTTAGCGGTTAAAAGTTTGTCGATCTCGAGGGAAACTTTGTCGGTCAATTCCTGGACCTTTTTGTCCTGCATTTTTTCCATGTCTTCGGTGATCGTTTTGTCGGCCTTTTGTTTTTTCAGGGCCTCGATCGCGTCGCGGCGGACGTTGCGGATGGCGATCTTGGCGTCTTCGGATTCTTTTTTTGTGACCTTGACCAGCTCTTTCCGCCTCTCCTGCGACGGCTCGGGCAGGGATAGCCGGATGGTGCCCCCTTCGTTCTTCGGGTTGATGCCGAGATCGGAGGTCAGGATCGCTTTTTCGATCGCCTGGGCGGCGGTTTTGTCGTAAGGGGTAACGAGCAGGCTGCGCGCGTCCGGGGTGGCGATCTGCGCCAGCTGTTTGAGCGGGGTGCTTGCCCCGTAATATTCGACGTGGACATGGTCCAGCAGGGCGGCGTTGGCGCGGCCGGTGCGGACCGCCGCAAAATTCTTTTTCAAGACCTCCATCGCCTTCTGCATCCGCGCTTCGCTCTCTTTGATCACGTCCTGCATCACTGGCCTCCTTGCTTTCCCTTTTCGTTGTAAACCATGGTGCCGACATCCTTGCCGAGCACGGCGCTTTTAATGTTGCCACCCTTCATTAGATCGAAAACGATGATCGGGATCTTGTTCTCCATGCAGAGCGAGGCGGCGGTCGAGTCCATGACCCGCAGCCTTTTTTGCAGTATTGCCATGTGGGTGATCTTCTTGAATTTTTTGGCGTTGTTGAACTGCAGCGGATCTTTGTCGTAGATGCCGTCGACCTTGGTCGCTTTCAGGATCACTTCGGCGTCCAGCTCGGCCGCGCGCAGGGCGGCGGTGGTGTCGGTCGAAAAATAAGGGTTGCCGGTGCCGGCCGCCAGGATCACGACCCGGCCCTTTTCCATGTGACGGATCGAGCGGCGGCGGATGAACGGTTCGGCGATGGAGCGCATTTCGATCGCGGTCTGCACCCGGGAAGGGACGCCCGCTCTTTCCAGCGAATCCTGCAGGGCCAGCGAGTTGATGACCGTGGCCAGCATCCCCATGTAGTCGCCGGTCGCCCGGTCGATCCCTTTGACCGCCCCGGCGACGCCGCGGAAAATGTTACCGCCGCCGATCACGACCGCCACGCCGACCCCCAGCTCCTTGACCGATTTGATCTCCTGGGCGATGGTCGCCAGGACGTCCAGGTCGATCCCGTATTTCTGTTTGCCGCCGAAAACTTCACCGGAGAGCTTGAGGAGGATTCTTTTGTAGCGCGGTCTTGTCATATCGACGAGATTATACTATAATCTGGGCATCATGGCAATGTTTTTCCCGTACTTCGAATTGGCCGCGTCGCTCTTTATTTTGCTCCTCGCTTTCCAGATCTGGACGCGGCATTACGAGAATAAATTGGCCCGGTTTTACGGGCTTTTCGCCATTATGGCCTTTCTGGCGGCCATCCTGACCTACTCGCTCCGCATCGCCTTTACGCTGGAGATCGCCGCCGACATTAACCGGCTGAGCGGCTCCCTCTGGGCCTTTGTCTTCGCCATGTACGCCCATTTCGCCCTGCTCTTCACCAAAAAGCGCCGGTTCCTGGAAAACCCGTTCAGTTACGTCCTCCTGTACCTGCCGCCGGCGATCATCAGCTTCCTCTTCCTGTTCACCAACCAGATGTACCTGCGGCACGAGATCTGGAACATCGGCATTATCAGCGCCCCGGCGCCGCTCTATTTCCTGTTCACCCTGGAGACCTTCGCCTATTGCCTCTGGGGGATCGTCGTCCTCTTCAATTATGCCCGCCATACGCCGCAGAAGACCGAGCGGCTCCAGGCGATCCTCATCATGCTCGGCTCGATCGTGGCGGTCGGCATCGGCGTACTGAACGACATGCTGGTTCCCGGCCTGCTCGGCGCCCGGCTCACCGCGCCGACGGTGGTCTTCGATATCGCCATCATGAACCTGTTCATTTTTATCGCCATGCGGCGTTACGCCCTCTTTTCCATCTCCGCCGCGCTGGCCGCCGATACGATCATCGAAACGATGCCCGATTCCCTGATCGTGACCGACCTGCTCGGCCGGATCATCTTTATCAACGAAGAAGCCCAGCAGTTCTTTCATGTCTGCTGCGAAGACGTCGCCGGCCACCGGATCATCAATCTGTTCAAGCATAAGGACGATTTCTACAAGCTCTACCAGGAAGTGGCGCAGAAAAAGGTCCTGGTGGAGCGGTACGAGGCCGAGCTGGTCGATAATCTGGGCGAGCGGATCCCCGCGCTGATCAACGCGCGCCTCCTGCGCGAAAAAGTGGTCGGCGAAACGATCGGCATCGTCTTCGTTATCCGGGACATCAGAGGTTAACTTCCGCTCCGGGTCGTTATGAAAAAGATCAGGGATTATATCTACCCCAAACACTATGATGTCATCGTCATCGGCGCCGGGCATGCCGGGATTGAGGCGGCTTTGGCGGCGGCGCGGCTGGGCTGTCGGACGTTATTGTTGACGATGAACATCGACACCGTCGCTTTTATGTCGTGCAATCCGGCGATGGGCGGGCCTGCCAAGTCAACGCTGGTCCGCGAAGTCGACGCTCTCGGTGGCCAGATCGGTATTTCGACCGACCTGACTTTCCTCCAGATGAAAATGCTCAACACCAACAAAGGGCCGGCTGTGTGGGCGCTCCGCGCCCAGTCGGACCGCAAGGACTACCACGTGACGATGAAGGAAATCCTTGAGTCCGAGCCGAACCTCGACCTGAAGCAAGGCGAAGTTGTTGAGCTGCTCGCGGCCCGCGACCCGCGACACGTGACCGGCGTCAGGACAAGCCTGGAGGTCGTTTACCACGGCAAAACCGTCGTCGTCACGACCGGCACGTTCCTCAACGGCATAATCCACGTCGGGATGAAACACCAGGAAGCCGGGCGGATGGGCGAGTTCCCGGCTAAGGGGCTTTCCGCTTCGCTCAAGAAGCTCGGTTTAAAGCTTGGCCGGCTGAAGACCGGGACGCCGGCGCGGTTGAATAAAAGGACGATCGACTTCTCGAAAATGACGCCGCAACCGGGCGACGAACCGCCGAAAATGTTTTCTTTCGCCTGGGAATATCAACAATACGGCCTGACCGGCCTGCCGGACAATCCGGTCATTGGGCTGCCCCAGGTCGCCTGTCACTTGACCTGGACGAACGAAAAAACCCACCGGATCATCCGGAAGAACCTCGACCGCTCGCCGCTTTTCCAGGGGAAGATCAAGGGGACCGGCCCGCGCTACTGCCCCTCGATCGAGGACAAGGTCGTCCGTTTCCCGGAAAAGAACAAACAGCAGTGCTTCATCGAGCCCACCGGCCGGCGCACCAACGAGATGTACGCCCAGGGGATGTCGACTTCGCTCCCCGAAGACGTTCAGGTCGCTTTTTTGCGGACGATGCCTGGGCTGGAAAAAGTCGAGTTGATCCGCCCCGGGTACGCCGTCGAATACGACTACGTCCTTCCCTCCCAGCTCCAGTACGCTTTGGAAACAAAAAAGATCGGCGGGCTTTTTTGCGCCGGGCAGATCAACGGGACCTCCGGCTACGAAGAGGCGGCCGCCCAGGGGCTTGTCGCCGGGCTCAACGCCGCCCTCCAGGTCAAAAAGAAAGCCCCGCTGATCTTGCGCCGGGACGACAGCTACATCGGCACGCTGATCGACGACCTGATCACCAAGGAGATCCTGGAGCCGTACCGGATGCTGACCTCCCGTTCGGAATACCGCCTCCTGCTCCGGCAGGATAACGCCGACCTCCGGCTGACTGAAAAAGGGTATAAGGCCGGGCTGGTCGGCAAGGCCAGGCATCGGGCGTTCAGGCGGAAAAAGGCCGCGGTCGAGAAAGGCGCCCGGATCTCGCCGGAAGCCGCCGAGCAGATCGACATTACCGCCAAATATGCCGGTTACATTACCAGGCAGATCGAGGAAGTCGGGAAATTCAAGCGGCTCGAGGGGCGCCGGATCCCGTCAGGCGTCGATTATCATCGCCTCCGGGGCCTTTCCCGCGAGGCGCAGCACAAGCTCACGGCCTTGCGGCCGGCCTCGGTCGGCCAGGCCTCCCGGATCGCCGGCGTCTCCCCGGCCGATATTTCCGTCCTGCTCGTCCACCTGGCGGCGTCTGGACGAAAAAAAACCGCCGTGTTAGAATAGCGCTGTTCAAGAGGAGGTGACAATCATGAGAAAGTTATTAGTCGCATTGTTAGCGATCGCCTTTATCGCCGGTGTTTCGCAAGCCGCCAATTTCAACTCTATCGGCTTTATCGACGTCCAGAAGGTTTTCAAGGAATACAAGGAAACTTCCAAGGCCCAGAGTGAACTGGGCAAGCAGGAAGAAAGCTTCAAAAAGGAATTTGAAGACAGCCAGAAAAAGCTGGAAAAGGCCGAAAAGGACGGGAAAAAACCGGAAGAGCTCGAGAAGATGAAGAAAGAGCTCGAGACAAGCCTCGCGCCCAAGCGGGAAACCTTGCTCCGGCTTAACGCCCAGTTGACCGGCAAGCTCCAGCAGGAGATCTTGCAAGCCGTCCAGAAGGTCGGTAAAAAGGTCGGGATCGAAATGGTCCTCGACAAGCAAGTCGTCATCACCGGCGGGATGGACCTGACCGAGATGGTGATCACCGAGCTCAATAAGTAATCGTGAAGCTAAAAAAACTGGTTGAGATCGCCGCCGGCGCGTTGGTCGGCGACGGAAATCTGGAGATCGGGGGCGTTTCCCCCATCGAAGAGGCCGGGGCCGGGGATTTGGTCTTCGTACTCGAGGACAAGAACCTGGCTCCGGCTTTGTCCTCGAAAGCGGCGGCGCTCGTCGCCCCGGCCGCCGCGCAGATTTCGGGGAAGTCCGCCATTCTGGTGAAAAATCCGCGCCTGGCCCTGGCGCAGATCCTCCCTCATTTCGCGCCAAAACCAAAGGCGAAGCCCGGCATCCACCAGACCGCCGTCATCGCCCCCGGCGCCAAGATCGGCAAGCGGGTGGCCATTCACCCCTTCGTCTGTATCGGCGAAGACGTCGAGATCGGCGACGACTCGGTAATTTATCCCTCCGTCACCATTTACGACCGGGTCAAGATCGGCAAGCGGGTCGTGATCCACGCCGGCGCCCGGATCGGGGTCGACGGGTACGGCTTTGTCTGGCACGACGGCAAATACGCGAAGATCCCGCAGGTCGGCACGGTCGTTATCGAAGACGATGTCGAGCTCTACGCCAACGTCTGCGTCGCCCGCGGCACGCTCGGCGCCACCCGGATCGGCGCCGGCACCAAGATCGACAGCCTGACCCACGTCGCCCACAACTGCGACATCGGCCGGCATTGCGCCGTCACCGCCCTGGTCGGGTTTGCCGGTTCGGTCACGTTCAAGGACCACGTCTCGGTCGGCGGCATGGCCGGATTCAACGGGCACATTACCGTCGGGGAGAACTCCGTCATCATGGCCAAGGCCGGCGTGACCAAAGATATCCCCGCCAACTCGGTCGTTTCCGGCTTCCCGGCTGTCCCCCACCGGAAAGACCTGGAACAGCAGGCCGCGCTCCGCCGCCTGCCCGAAGTGCTCAAAACGCTGAAACCAAAACAGTGAAGATCGCCTTTTTCGCCGACTCCTACAAACCGTACCTCTCCGGGGTGACCAATTCGGCCGAGATCCTGGTCAATGAGCTCCGCTCGCTCGGCCATAAGGTTTATGTGCTTGCCCCGCGCTATCCCGGCCACGTCGATACCGACCCGGACATTATCCGCTTCCCCTCGTTCTCCGGCGGTTACCCGAAGTTCCGCCTGGCGATTCCGATCGTCCGGCAGATCCCCGAGGTCGACATTATTCACAGCCACTCCCCTTTTCAGGCCGGGTTATTGGCACGCTTCGTCGCCCGGCGGAGAAAGGTCCCGTTCGTTTACTCGTTCCACACGCTCTTCACCCGTTACGTCCATTACGCCCGTTTTGTGCCAAAAACCCTGGCCAAAATGGGGATCGTCGCCTATTTACAAGCGTTTTGCCGCGGAGCCGACCAGATAATTACTCCGTCGGACATGGCCAGGCGGGTGTTAAGGGCGTGGAAAATTGCTAAGCCGATCGCCGTTGTTCCTTCCGGCGTTGAGCTGTATAAATATCCCGCCGACTTCGCGGCCGCGAGGAAAAAGCTTCGCCATAAATACGGCATCGGCGAACACGAGAAAGTCTTGCTCTACGCCGGCCGCGTTTCGAAAGAGAAGAACCTCCCTTTTATTCTAAAGGCATTCGAGCGACTCGCGGCTCGCGACACGCGACTCGTGATCGTCGGCGGCGGCCCGCTCAAGCTTCCTCATCATAAAAGGATCGTCGCGACCGGCGAGATATCCTATCCGGAGATCTTAAGCTATTACCTAATGGGGGATATCTTCGTCTTTTCGTCAACGACCGAAACGCAGGGGATGGTCCTGGCGGAAGCCAAGGCGGCAGGGCTCCCGGTCGTTGCCTTGTTCGCCGGCGGATTAGTTGATACTGTCCGCTCTGGGGTCGACGGCTACCTGGTCCGACGCGACCTCAACGCTTATGTTGAGCATTTAACGCGCCTGCTCGAGGACGACGCTTTGCGCCGCAAAATGGCCCAGGCCGCCCGGTCCGACGCGCAGGAGCGTTTTGCCTCATTTGTTGTTGCAAAGCGGATCGAATCTATTTATAATTCCCTCATATGAGAACAAAAGCGGCGCTCGTTTGCTCTATTCTCTACTTACTAATTTCTGCTTTCTCGTGTTCCCTGGCCGCACCCCAGTATCTCCCCGCGCCGGCCTTGAGCGGGCCGACGGGCGTGGTAAAGATCCCTTCGGCCGACTGTATCCCGTACAAGAACTTCAACATCGGCGCCGACTACGGCACGACGGTGACCGCCAACGGGAGCGCGACCGGCGAAGCGGTCGTCTCCTACAAAATGAACCTCGGCACCTTCCACGGCGTCGAGCTCGGCATCGTCGGCGGGACCGAGAAGAATTCGAGCAAGCTGCGCGAAGGGGTGTTCGTCAACATGAAGCTGTCGCTCTCCACCGGCGACGAGCCCTACCCCTTGCTCCTGGCGCTCGGCGTGGAAAACCTTTTCTCCTACACGCAAACCGACGTTTACATGGTCGCCACCAAGTACTTTAAACAGGGGCCCAAGGCGACCTTCGGCTTCCAGGCCGATTTCCCGAACAACAAGTTCCGGCCGCTCGGCCTGGCCGGCATCGAGATCCCGCTCGGCGACACCGTTTTCCTGCTGTCGGACCTGCTGGCCGGGGAAACTCTTTTCCAGGTCAACGCCGGTGCCCGCCTTTATTTTACGCCGATCTTCTCCCTGAACGTCAGCGCCTTGAACGTCCTGGACGGCACGCAGGTCAAGGATACGCGCTCCGTCCTGCTCGGTTTCAGCTGGGCTAATCCTTTTTAATAAGGGGGTGGTTAACAGTTAAATATTGCGTCCCGAGATTAATTACTATTAGGAGGACCAAATGAGACTCTTAGCCACGTTATTATTAGTTTCTGTTATCGCCGTCTCCGCCGTCTCCGCTGAACTGCTGATCACCGCTAATCCGCTGGGCCAAGGCAAGATCGCCGTTTTGGGCGGCTACATTCAGGACTCTAATTACGGCAACATGAGCGGCCTGACGCTGGGCACCATCGGCGGCTATGTTGGGTACGGCCTGACCGACAAGTTGGATCTGCTGGCTCAGATCGGCTCGTCAACGGCGGGCGGCACCCTTCCGCTCGGCGTCTCCAGCATAACCGGGTCCGGCTATGCCCTTAATCTGAAGTACGCCTTAATGGCCGAAGGCAAAGACTTCCCGGTCAGCGTCGCGCTCGGCGGCGGCTATAAGTCCGCTTCCAGCACCACCAACATCACCGGCCTCGGCTCGTTCTCAACCCCGACGTCCCAGATCGCCGTGGCGGTTGGCGTCAGCAAGATCATGGCCCCGTTCGTTCCTTACGGCGGCCTGACCTATCGCTCGATGAATTCCAGCGGTACGGCGCTCGGCACCGCGATCGACCTGAGCGTCGGCACCGCGATCGCCTGGTCCATGCAGGGCGCGGTCCTGGTTGAGTATACGGCGCAGTCGACCACCCCGAATGGCGGCAGCAACTACAGCAGCAGTCAGATCGCTGCCGGCGTCGCCTATTCTCTTTAGTTCCGGTCTGTTTGTCCCAAAGGCCTCCGGGTCCCTCCGGAGGCCTTTTTTTTAGGGCTGTGCTATAATTTCCGCATGGGCGATATCCCGATCAGAAAAGAAGTCGAGGCGATCAAGGATTATATCCCGGGGAAGACTCCGAAAGAGCCGGGGGTAGTTAAGCTGGCGTCCAACGAAAATCCCTTTGGCCCCTCGCCAAAAGCGGTTAAGGCCATAGGCGAAGAAGCCGGCAGACTGCAGATCTATCCTGACCAAAAGTCGACCCTTTTGCGCGAAGCGCTGGGGAAAAAGCTTGATATCAGCCCCGATTGCATTATCTGCGGCAATGGATCGGACGACATCATGCAGGTCCTCGCCTCTACATATATAGAGCCCGGCGACGAGGTTATTGTCTCTAAGAACACCTTTAGCCTGTATGAGCTGGTCACGAGGCTCTTCGGCGGCAAGCTGGTCCTGGTCGATATCAAGAACGAAGCGCTCGACCTGGCCGCGATCGCCGGCGCCGTTACGGCCAAAACCAAGGTCGTTTTTCTGACTAACCCGAACAACCCGACCGGGACGATCTTTACCGCGGCGGAGTTTGCCGCTTTCAAGAAAAAGGTCCCCGACAACATCCTGATCGTAATTGACGAGGCTTACGCCGAGTTCGTCGAAAGCAAGGATTTCCCGAATAGCATCGACTATGTCAAAGAGGGGCGCAATGTGGTGGTGCTGCGGACTTTTTCCAAGTTCTTTGGTTTAGCCGGCCTGCGCGTTGGTTATGGCGTTGCCCGAAAAGAGCTCGTTGCTCCGATGTTCCGGACCAAGATGCCGTTCAACGTTAACCGCCTGGCCCAGGCCGGCGCGGCGGCGGCCCTCGACGACGATGATTTTATGGCCAAGACGCTCCAGAACAATGGCGCGGGCAAGGATTATCTTTACGCGGAGCTGGACAAGCTGGGCATTAAGCACCAGAAGACGGAGGCCAACTTTATTTTCCTCTACACCCAAAAACCGGCCGATGAAATGTTCCTGGAGCTGATGCGGCGGGGGGTAATTATCCGGCCGTTGACTTCTTTCGGTTTCCCCAACGCGATCCGGGTCTCGATCGGCACGCGGGAACAGAACGAAAAGTTCGTCGCGGCGCTCAAGCAAGCCCTCTGACCTACCCCTGCAGGTCGGGGTTCATGATCGTTCGTTCAAAGTAGATCCGCAGTTCTTCCGGCACTTTTCCCAGCCCTTCTTCCGAGTAACCCGGCGCGAGGCGGGACAAGATCGCCATCGAGGCGCCGTAGGCAAAGATCTCCCCGATAAAAATCTGAGTATCTTCCAGGAATTTGAGGTTGCGCCTGGTCGCCAGGATCTCGGGGACGTTGGTCTTGGTGATCCGCGCCAGGTCGAACGGTTCGGCGCAGCGGGCAGCGACCCCGGCAAAAAACTTCATCGCTTCGGAATCGGGCGCCGTTATCGCTTCCCGATAGATCTGGGAGACGACCAGCCGCGAAAAGCCGATCCGCTCTTCCGCCAGCGCCCAGAGGTTTTGGTTCAGATAAAAATCATGCAGGATCTCGTGGCACAGGGTCAGCGCGCTGGCGTCCTCGGGGACCAGGATCTTCCGGTTCGCCCGGGAAAGCATCGGCTGGGCCCCCTGCATCAGGCGGTAAAGTTCTTTTTTTCCGGCCGGCGCGTAAACTCCGGCCAGGACTTCGGGGTCGGCTTCGAAGGTGGCGCAATAGCGTTTATAATCTTCTTTGGTCAGGACCTGGATCTCCGCTCCCCCCCGCAAGGTAACGGGGCTGATCCCCAACTTCGCGGCCGCGCGGCCGTTCAGGTGGTACGCCGTAACCGTTAGGTCAAGCCCGTTGATCTTCAGGCGCTCCGCCCTGCCCGGCTGGGCAAAGATCGTGGAAAACAGCTCCGCCCCGCGCAAAGAGGCGACGTTGACCCGGCGTGTTTTTACAACTAAGCGCGCCACGATCCCGGTAATTTTTTGGCCGATTTTCATCATATGTTTATCGTCATTTTTCGCCAAATATTTCATGATATAATTGGTTCATGCTCAACCGCACCCCTCTTTACGAAAAGCATCTCGCTCTCGGCGCCAAAATGGTCCCTTTTGCCGGCTGGGAAATGCCGGTCCAGTACCCGGCCGGGATCATCGCCGAGCACCTCGCCGTCCGGTCGACCGCCGGCCTTTTTGACATCGGCCACATGGGGCTGGTCAAGGTTGAAGGGGACCAAGCCTTGCCGCTGCTCCAGCGGGCCATGACCAACGACGCCTCCCGCCTGGCGGAGAACCAATGCCAGTACACCGTCCTCTGCAACGAGGCCGGAGGGACGATCGACGATCTCTTCCTCTACCGCCTGCCGATGCTTTACCTGATCGTTGCCAACGCCGTTAACGCGGACCGGGTCCTGGCCCGGCTGAAAGAGCTTTCCGGCAACAAGCACGTTGCCTTTTACGACAATTACTGCATGCTTTCGGTCCAGGGCCCGCAGGCCGTTGCCGTGGCGAGCAAGGCCTTGGCTATTCCGCTCGCCGGCCTCAAACATAACCGTTCGCTCTGGTGGCGAGACATCATTCTGTCCCGGAGCGGCTACACCGGCGAGGACGGGATCGAACTGATCGCGCACAAGCAAGAAGTTCCCGGGCTCTGGGACAAGTTCATTAAGGCCGGGGTCCAGCCTTGCGGGCTGGGGGCGCGGGACACGCTGCGGCTCGAAGCCGGGCTACCCTTGTACGGCCACGAGTATGACGAAGAAACCTCTCCGCTCGACGCCGGTTACGCCTGGGCGGTCAAGTTCGACAAGGGAGATTTTATCGGCAAACAAGCCTTGTTAAAAGGCCCCAAAAAGAAGCTGGTCGGTATTGAAATGGCCGGCCGCACCATCCCCAGGCAAGGATACCCGGTCCTCGCGGCCCAGGGCGCGCGCCAGGTCGGCGTAGTGACCAGCGGCACCTTTTCGCCGACGCTGAAAAAGCCGGTCGCCCTCGCCTATTTAACGTCGGACGAAACGGCGGTTCTCGTCGATATCCGGGGGCAGATGGCGCCGGGGCGCGTCGTTGACAAAGCGTTCTATAAAAGAGTACAATAGTTCTGCCATGGACCTCAAAAAAGCCTACTACTTCATCATTTGCCTGGCCGCCCTTTTCTTCCTTTTTTGGGGGGCCGTTGACCTGACCGGCTCGGCGATCGGCCTGGTAGTTAACCGGGGAGCGGCCCCGGCCGCCGACCAGCTGGCCGGCCAACCGAGCGAGCAGTATCTCGAAGCATATTACCAGAAAAAAATGCTGGTCGACCGCCTGTGGGACGGGGTGGCGCGGGTCGCTTTTGCCGGCGCCGTTTTCCTGTACTGCCGCAAGCGGGCCGACGGATCGGAGAGCTAACATGGGAAATTATCCGGCTGACCTCAAATACAGCAAGGAGCATGAATGGGTCCGGGTGGCGGGGAACGTCGCGACCATCGGGATCTCCGATTACGCCCAGGATTCTCTCGGCGACGTCGTTTATGTCGAGATCCCGGCGCTTGGCAAGGAGTTCCAGGCCATGCAGGAGTTCGGTGTCGTCGAATCGGTCAAGTCGGTCTCCACTCTCTACTCTCCCGTTTCCGGCAAGGTCGTGGCGCGCAACGAAGGGCTGAACGATCATCCGGAAAAGGTCAACTCCTCTCCTTACGACGAAGGGTGGATCATGAAGCTGGAAATGTCCGCGCCGGCCGACCTGAACGCGCTGCTTCCCGCCGCTGATTACCAGAAACTGATCCAGAAGTGACGACCGATCTCTTTGCCGTTATCCCGGATAAAGTTCGGGTCAAGCAGCCCTTGTCCCTGCCCGCCCCTTTAAGCGAGCCGGACCTGCTGGCCGAGCTTGCCCGCCTGAGCGAAAAACAGCCGCGGGCCGAGCGGTTCCTCGGCGCCGGGTCTTACCGGCATTTTATTCCCAGCGCGCTAAAGCATCTTGTCGGCCGCGCCGAGTTCTCTACCGCCTACACCCCTTACCAGGCCGAGGCTAGCCAGGGGACGCTCCAGGCGATCTATGAATACCAGTCCCTGATCTGCGAGCTGACCGGGATGGAAGTCGCTAACGCCTCGATGTACGACGGGGCGACCGCCCTCGCCGAGGCCGCCTTTATGGCCTGCCGGATAACGGGCCGCAAAGAGATCGTCGTCTCCGCCGCGATCCATCCGAACTACCTGGAGGTTTTACGGACCTATTGTAATGCGGCCGATTTAAAGCTGACGGCCTTGCCCTTTGACCAAACAACAGGGTTAACCCCCAGCCCCCAGCCCCTGGCCCCCGGTGCCGCTTGCTTCGTTTTACAACAGCCAAATTTTTTCGGCAACATTGAAAACGTTTTCGGGCTGGCCGACAAGGTCCACGCCGCCGGCGCCCTCTTTATTGTCAGCGTCGACCCGATCTCGCTCGGCCTCCTCAAGCCGCCCGGCGCTTACGGCGCCGATATCGTGGTCGGCGAAGGGCAGGCGCTCGGCAACCCGCAGAGCTTCGGCGGGCCGGGGCTTGGCTTGTTCGCCGCTAAAAAAGAGTTCTTACGTCAGATGCCGGGCCGCTTGGCCGGCGCGGCCGTTGACAGCCAGGGTCGCCGCGGCTACGTTTTGACCATGGCGACTCGCGAACAGCACATTCGCCGCGAGCGCGCGACCTCCAACATCTGCAGCAATGAGGCGCTCTGCGCCCTCTCCGCCTGCGTCTATCTCTCGCTGCTGGGCGGCGGCGGGCTGCGCCGGGTCGCCGAGCTCTGCCTGCAAAAATCCACTTACCTGAAAAGGTTGTTGGGGGCTAAAGTGTTGTGGCCCGAGACGCCGAGCTTCAAGGAGTTCGTGGCCCGGTCCGGCGCCCCTTTCGGCTACGACGCCTCCGCCCTTATTTCCCAAACTTCTCCCTTGCGCTTGCTGTGCGTGACCGAACTGGTAAAAAAAGCGGCGCTGGATAAATTAGCGGCGGAGATCGGCGCGGCCTAGCGGCTTGTCCAGGACGAGCCCTTCCCCGCCGAGGACGACCTCTTTGTTCCCTTCGATCCGGACCCAGACCTTCTTGACGCCGGGGACTTCCGTCGCCGTGTAAACGATCTGGGCGATGATCCCTTCGATCCTGGCCGACCCGCCGCCGTAATCTTCGAGCTGCCGGTTAAAATCAACTATCGCCACTCCGTCCTTGACCCGGTGGTGCAGCACCCTGGTCCCGCCGGGGATCAGGGTCGTCAGCCCGCCGGCTTTTTCCGCTGCGGTCGGCCCGGCGAGCAGCGCGGCGATTGCCCGCCCCAGCCGATCGTCGTTTTTCGCCAGCGGCCGCTCCGCGGCGGCCAGCCGGTCTCCTTTGGTTAAATAGATCGTGACCGTCGGCTGTTTGGGCTGGGGCGCGCTGGAACAGTAGTAGAGCGCGGCGAGGATGATCGTCGCGAAAACAAACGACGCCAGGAGCAGGCTAAGCGGGATTTTTTTCGGGCGTTTTCTGGCCATCGCGAAAAAAGTCTACCACAATTAAAAAGTAAATGCTATAATCTCGAAAACTCGAAGGAGATAATATCATGAAAAAATATTGGGTCGTTATTCTGGCCGTGGCCGCCGTCGCCGTTATCGGCTCGTTGTACCTGGCCCTGCGGCCTTCCGCCCCGCCGCCGGCCGTCAAGCTTGCCGGCGCCACGCCGGAGGCGACCGCCGTCAAAGCGGTCGTTCTCCCCAAAGTCGTTACCTTGTACCAAAAAGGGGAAAGCGAGTCGGACCTGGCGGTTTTCGTCTCCCGGGAGCTTGCCCGGGAATGGCGCGGCCGCGCGTCGTTCCGCCTGATCAATGTTGAGGACGAGCCGCAGCTGGCGGAATTTTATGGGGTGAGCGAGATCCCCTCGGTTATTATTTTAACGCCCGCCGGCGCGATCCAGGCAAAACACGAAGGCTATTGGGATAAATCGGCGATCCTGGCCGTTCTCAAGAAACTCGCCGCCAACTAGCTCTTTCTTTTTCTGGTCCGCTTGATCGGGAGCTTGGCGCGCTCTTCCTTGATCTTTTCCAGGAGCTCTTCCTTGCGCTCTTCTTCTTTCTTGACCGCTTCCTCGAGCGCTTCGGCCGCTTCTTCTTCGTTCACGACGCGGGCCAGGTCGACGATCCGGTCGCCGTCGTCCACCCGCTGGATCCGCACGCCCTTAGCGTAGCGCCCCTGGGCGGTGATGCCGGAGGCCTTCTGCCGGCTCATGGTCCCGTTCGCCGTCACGAACAGCAGCTCGTCTTTCGGCTGGATGATCTTCATCTGCGAGACCGTGTCCTTGTCGCGCAGCTTGATGGCGATGTGCCCCTTGCCGCCGCGGTTCTGGGCGGAGAACTCGCCCATCTTCATCCGCTTGCCGAAACCGTTGTCCGAGATGACCAGCAGGTCGCCGCCGTCGTTGATAATGTCCATGGAAACGACCTTGTCTTTGTCTTTTAAGCGGATCCCGCGCACGCCCGAGGCCGCCCGGCCCATCGGCCTAACGGTCTTTTCCGAGAAGCGGATCATCA